>JAFKFS010000187.1 GCA_017308115.1 Bordetella sp. | reverse complement strand
GCGCTCGGACGTGGCGTGGGGCACGTCGGCGTTGAAGGCGGACGCCGCCTCGGCAGAGGCGTCGGTCGGGGGGGTGGGCTGTTCGGTCACAGGTCGCCTGCCTTGAGAGCGGGGATACTGGGGCTCAAATAGACGTTCAGGCCGAACACGCCACCCCTGAAGATCGCCAGCCTCTCCGACGCCCCGCATGAACCACCTGAAGACCTTCGCCCTTCTCGCCGTGATGACCGCCCTGTTCATGGGGATCGGTTATCTGATCGGCGGCGCGACCGGCATGATGATCGCCCTGGCGGCGGCGGCGGCGATGAACCTGTTTTCCTATTGGAACGCGGACAAGATCGTCCTGAAGATGTACCGCGCCCAGCCGGTGGACGAGACCCATCCCAACGCCGTGGTGCGCGCCTATGTCGCCGATGTGAAGCAGATGGCGCGGGACGCCGGCCTGCCCCTTCCCGCCATCACCATCATTCCGAACGACCAGCCGAACGCCTTCGCCACGGGGCGCAACCCCCGGAATGCGGCGGTGGCGGCGACGACGGGCCTGCTGGACATGCTGACGCGCGATGAGATCCGCGGCGTGATGGCGCACGAACTGGCCCATGTGAAGAACCGCGACACCCTGACCATGACGGTCACGGCGACGGTGGCGGGCGCCATCGCCATGCTGGCCAACTTCGCCATGTTCTTCGGCGGCGGCGACCGGGAAAGGCCGGGCGGCATGATCGGGACCATCGCCCTGATGCTGCTGGCGCCGATGGCGGCGGGTCTGGTGCAGATGGCCATCAGCCGCACCCGAGAATACGAGGCCGACCGCGTCGGCGCCGAGATCGCCGACGATCCCCAGGCCCTGGCCTCGGCCCTGCAGAAGATCGAGGCCTATGCGCGCGGGGCGGTCAACGCCCCGGCCGAGCGCAATCCGGCCACGGCCCATATGTTCATCATCAATCCGTTGAACGGGAAGGGGGCGGACAATCTGTTCTCGACCCACCCGGCCACCGGCAACCGCGTGCGCGCCCTGATGGAGCTGGGGGCCAGGATGAGCGGGGGCGCGCGTCCGGCGACGGCCTTCGCGGCGCCCGCCGCTTCGGCCGCGTCGATCCGGGGGACCAGCGTGCCGACGACCGACGACGCCCCCGCCGCGCCGCCGCGCGGGCCGTGGGGCTGAGCCCTCCGCACGGATGGGGCTTTGCGTGGGCGGGCCGAAGCCGCTCCAAGCCTAGTTCTGGATCATTGTTCTGGGTTCAGTCGATTTCGACTGAACCGAAAATGGTCTAGAGCGCGCGCCATGACCGACCAGACCGATCCCAAGCCGTCCGACGCCGACCGCCCCGACTGGGCCAGGGCGCACGGCCCGCTGCGCTCCTTCGGACGCATCAAGTCGCGGCCGATCAAGGCGAAGCAGGCCGCCCTGTTCGACACCTTGATGCCGCGCATCGCCGTGCCGGACCCGGCCCGGGGGCCGATCGACCCTCTGGCCCTGATGCCCGGCGCCAAGGCGGCCTGGCTGGAGATCGGCTTCGGCGGCGGCGAGCATCTGGCGGCGCAGGCGGCGCGTCACCCGCAGACGGTGATGATCGGCTGCGAGCCCTTCCTCAACGGCGTGGCCTCGGCCTTGCGTCACGTCGAGGAAGGCGGGCTTGAGAACGTGCGCCTGCATGCCGACGACGCCCGCGCGGTGATGGCGGCCCTGCCGGACGCCTCGCTGGACCGGGTGATGATCCTGTTCCCCGACCCCTGGCACAAGGCGCGCCACAACAAGCGCCGCTTCCTGCAGGACGAGACGGCGGTGGAGATCGCCCGCTTGCTGAAGCCGGCCGGGCGGGTGCGCTTCGTCACCGACTGGCTGGACTACGCCGACTGGGCGCTGGAGCGGCTGGCGCGCACGCCGGGCCTGACGCGCGTTGAGACGGGCGTCGACTGGTTCGCCGCGCCCGAAGACCACGTCGTCACCCGCTATGAGGAAAAGAAGCTGGGCGATACGACGCCGATCTTCCTCGAGTTCGAGAAGGGCTGAGGCGATGGGCGAGCGGCGGTCAGTGTCCGGAACGGCTGATCCTCACTGGCCCCAACTTCTGCTCTGCGTCGTGCTCGCCCCGGTGCTGTCGGCGATCTTCTACGGCCTGGCGGGCCGCATGACAGGTGTTCCTGATACGCTGGCGATGCTGTCGCCGGTCGTTTGGATGTTCGTCCTGTTCTACGGCCTGGTTCCGTCCCTGCTGTTCGGGAGCGTCGGCTGCATTCTGGCCGAGCGCTTCCTGTCGGCGGCGTCCCCGGCCATGTGGAGCGTGGCGGGCGCTCTGGCGGCTTCGGCCTATGTGGCGGCGTCGCTGGGGGCGACGGCTCTGGGCCTGGAGGCGGCGGGCTTTTTCGCTCCCTGGCGGGTCGTGGAGGGCGGCAGGGACGCGCTGGGCATGGAGGGCTGGGCCGCGCCGGTCTGCATCGTCCTGGCGGGAGGCGTCGCGGGCGCGCTCTATCGCCGGCTGTCGAGGCCGCGGACGGCGAGGGAGTCGACAGGGGGCTGACACGGCCCCGGCTTTGGCCTATATGACCGCTCACATCGTTAGACCGGCGTCGAACGGCGTCGTTTCAAGCGGCGGCCCGGACGGACCGTCGCTTTTGTTTTCTGGAGTATCCGCTTGCGGGCCAAGACCGCCGAAGACCGCGCTCTGCTGGAGCTGATCGACCCCGTGGCCGAGAGCCTGGGGCTGGCGGTCGTGCGCGTGCGGCTGATGGGCGGGACGCTGCGGCGTCGCCTGCAGATCATGGCCGAGCGCCAGGCCGACCACGACATCTCGGTCGAGGAATGCGCCCGCCTGTCGCGCGCCGTGTCCGAGGTGCTGGACGCCGCCGATCCGATCGCGGGCGAATATCTGCTGGAAGTCTCCTCGCCGGGCATCGACCGCCCGCTGACCCGCCTGATCGACTTCGACCTGTTCGAGGGCTATGAGGCGCGTCTCGAGACCGACCGCATGGTCGAGGGCCGCAAGCGCTTCAAGGGAATTCTGTCCGGGACCGAGGGCGAGGACGTCGCCATCGACCTGGAGGGCGAGGACGAGACCGCCCTGATCCCCTTCGCCTGGCTGGCCGACGCCAAGCTGGTGCTGACCGAAGAATTGCTGAAACGCGGCGCGTCCCTGCGCGCGGCGCGCGGCGAACCCGAAGACGACGGCCTGCCCCAAGATACGTCTGGGGGCGCGCCGGACGTTGAACAATCAAACCCAGACTCCACCAAGGACGACGCCTGATGGCCGTGACCGGAATCTCCGCCAACCGCCTGGAACTGCTCTCCATCGCCGACGCCGTCGCGCGCGAGAAGAGCATCGACCGCGAGATCGTCATCGAGGCGATCGAGGAAGCGATCCAGAAGGGCGCCAAGTCGCGCTATGGCGCGCATCACGACATCCGCGCCAAGATCGATCACAAGACCGGCGAGCTGAGCCTGACCCGCCACGTCACCATCGTTCCGGACGACTGGCAGCCGGAAGACGAGCTGGAAGAGTTCAACGACAGCGCCATGGTGCGTCTGCGCGACGCCCTGAAGCGCGACTCCGAGGCCGAGGTCGGCAAGGAATACGTCGAGGTCCTGCCGCCGTTCGAGTTCGGCCGCGTCCAGACCCAGATGGCCCGCCAGGTCGTGACCGGAAAGGTCCGCGAGGCCGAGCGCGCCAACCAGTACGAAGAGTTCAAGGACCGCGTCGGCGAGATCGTCAACGGCACGGTCAAGCGCGTCGAATACGGCAACACCATCGTCGACCTGGGCCGGGGCGAAGGCATCATGCGCCGCGACCAGTCCATCCCGCGCGAGGTGTTCAACGTCGGCGACCGCGTCCGCACCTACATCTACGACGTGCGCCCGGAGGCCAAGGGCCCGCAGGTCATGCTGTCGCGCGCTCACCCCGGCTTCATGGCCAAGCTGTTCGCCCAGGAAGTGCCGGAAGTCTATGACGGGGTGATCGAGATCCGCGCCGCCGCCCGCGACGCCGGTTCGCGCGCCAAGATGGCCGTGCTGTCGAACGACTCCTCGATCGACCCGGTCGGCGCCTGCGTCGGCATGCGCGGCTCGCGCGTGCAGGCGGTCGTCGCCGAGCTGCAGGGCGAGAAGATCGACATCATCCAGTGGAACGAGGACGAGCCGACCTTCATCGTCAACGCCCTGGCCCCGGCCGAGGTCTCCAAGGTGGTGCTGGACGAGGAGGCCGACCGCGTCGAGGTGGTGGTGCCGGACGAGCAGCTGTCGCTGGCCATCGGCCGCCGCGGCCAGAACGTCCGCCTGGCCTCGCAGCTGACCGGCTGGCAGATCGACATCATCACCGAGTCCCAGGACTCCGAGCGTCGCCAGCGCGAGTTCGCCGAACGCACCGCCCTGTTCCAGGAAGCCCTGGACGTGGACGAGACGATCGCCCAGCTGCTGGTCACCGAAGGCTTCGCCACGGTCGAGGACCTGGCCTTCGTCGAGCCCTATGAGATCTCCGAGATCGAAGGCTTCGACGAGGACACCGCCGAGGAACTGCAGACCCGCGCCCGCGAGCACCTGGAGCGCCAGGCCGCCGAACTGGACGCCAAGCGCGTCGCCCTGGGCGTCGAGGACGGCGTTCTGGACGTGCCGGGCGTGACCGCCGCCATCGCCGTCGCCCTGGGCGAAGGCGGGGTGAAGACGGTCGAGGACCTGGCTGACCTGGCCACCGACGAGATCCGCGGCGGCTACGAAGTGCGCGGCGGCGAGCGGGTCAAGGTTCCGGGCGTGCTGGAAAGCTTCAACCTGAGCCAGGAAGACGCCGAAATGCTGATCCTGCAGGCGCGCGTGGCGGCCGGCTGGATCGACGCCTCGGAACTGCCCCAGCCGGAATACGTCGAGGAAGAGGCGTATGAGGGCGAGGGCGTGTTCGACGGCGAAGGCCAGGAAGAGGCCGTCGCCGACGTCGACGCCGAGGTCGTTTCCGACGACCTCGACGATCAGTCCCCCGACATGTGATGGGAGCCGCAGCCGTCCATGAGGTCGTCCGAGACGTTGATCGATAGGGATCGTCAGGACCTGGCGTCGCGCCAGGCCCTCGATGAATCTCGCCTGATCCGTTTCGTGGCGGCTCCGGACGGCGCGGTCACTCCGGACCTGGCGCGCAAGCTGCCGGGCCGGGGCCTTTGGGTGTCGGCCGATCGCGCCTCGCTGGAGGCGGCGATCAAGAAGAACCTGTTCGCCCGCGCGGCCAAGGCGCCGCTCAAACCCGCCGCCGATCTTCCCGATCTGGTCGAAAACCTGCTGGTTCGGCGCTGTCTGGACCAGCTGGGTCTTGCCCGGCGCGAAGGGGTGCTTATCTCTGGCTTCGAGAAATGCGCCGCGGCGATCCGCAGCGGCCGCGCCGCCTGGCTGATCGAAGCCGCCGACGGCTCGGCCGACGGGCGCGGCAAGCTTCTGGCCCTGTCCAGGCACGCCACGCCCGCCCCCGAAATCTGCGGGGCTTTCAGCGCGGACGATTTGAGTTTGGCCCTTGGGCTGGAAAATGCGATACACGCCGTCCTGCTGCAAGGCGGGCGGGCCGATCGCTGGACCATGGAGGTTCAGCGGCTGGCGGGATTTCGACCTCTCTGTCCCCAGAGCTGGAACCGGGCGGGGCCCGAACACGGCGCAGAGGACGACCGGGGCGCGGCCCCGGAAGGAGAGCCTTAGGGTTTCAGCGGCGGCGGGCCTGTTTCCGAAACGACGGAGACGGGGCCGCATTCTGCTATGGGTGATTGAGAGAGACGAAGGCGGAATTCTCCGCCCTGAGTAAAGCGACCGGATGAGCGACGAAAACAACAATTCCAACGACGGCAAGACTCCTGCCAACGCGCCTTCGCAGACGGGGCCGCGCGCCCCGCTGAGCCTGAAGCCGCGCGCGACGGGCTCGGTCTCGACCGGGACGGTGAAACAGAGCTTCAGCCACGGCCGTTCCAAGACCGTCGTCGTCGAGACCAAGCGCCGCGCCGGCGCCCAGGGCGGGCATCAGCGCCCGCAGGGCTTCGACGTCGCGCGTCCGCGCCCTGAAGGCGGCGCGCCGCGCTCGGCCGCGCCGCGCCAACCGGCGGGCGGAGGCCTGTCGGCCGAGGAGCAGGAGGCCCGCCGCCGCGCCATCGCCCTGGCGACGCAGCAGGCCGCCGAGCGCGAACGCCAGGCCGCCGCCGCCAAGGCCGCCGCCGAGGCCGCTGAACGCGAACAGGCCGCCGCCGCCGAAGCCGCCGCCGCCCGGGCCGCCGCTGAAGCCGCCGCCGCCAAGGCCGCGGCCGAGGCCGCGCGCGTCGAGGCCGCCAAGCTGAGCGCCGCCGCTCCGGCTCCGGCCCCCGCTGCGGACAAGCCGGTTGCGCCCAAGGTCGAGGCGCCGAAGGCCGAAGCGCCCAAGGTCGAGCCCAAGCCCGAGCCTGTCAGGCCAGCGGCCTCCGCCGCTCCGGCTGCGCCCGCCGCGCCCAAGCGTCCCGCCGTCAACTTCGGCCAGCGCGCGCCCAAGATTCCGACGGGCCGCGCGCCGCTGGAACGCCCCGCCTTCGGCGGCCGTTCGGCCCGCGAACAGGCCATGGGCGGCGGCGAGCGTCCGCCGGCCCGCGAGCCGGCGCCGCGCGAAGGCGGCCGCGAGGGCGGCGATCGTCCCGCGCGCCCGGCCCAGACCGTCCGCTATTCGGCGCTGAACCCGCGTCCGGCCCCCCGCGCCCGCGCCGGCGCGCCCGGCGCGGCCCGACCCGGCGCGCGTCCGGCCCCGAACCAGCCCCCGGCCCAGCCCGAGGTGGCCCGTCCCAGCCGCGCCGGCGGCGGCTTCGCCCGTCCTGCGGGCGGTCGCGAGGAGGATCGCGACAAGCGTTTCGCCGACAATGCGCCGGGCAAGGCCGTCAGCCGCACGCGCGGCGAGCCCAAGCGCCGCGAAGGCCGCCTGACCATCCATTCGGTGGCGGGAGGCGACGAGGACGCCGTCGAGCGCATGCGCTCGCTGGCCTCGGTGCGCCGCGCTCGCGAACGCGAGAAGGAAAAGCGCCGCGGCGGCTCGACCGAAACGCCGAACCGTCCGCGTGAAGTGGTCATCCCCGACACCATCACCGTCGGCGAACTGGCCAACCGCATGGCCGTGCGCGGCGTCGACATCATCAAATTCCTGATGCGTCAGGGCCTGATGATGAAGATCAACGACGTGATCGATTCCGACACCGCCGAACTGGTGGCCGAGGAATACGGCATGGCCGTCAAGCGCGTGTCCGAATCCGACGTTGAAGAAGGCTTCATCGCCGACGCCGACGACGCCGACGCGGGCGAGATCCGCGCCCCGGTCGTGGCCATCATGGGCCACGTCGACCACGGCAAGACCTCGCTTCTGGACGCGCTGCGCACCACGGACGTGGCGGGCGGCGAAGCCGGCGGCATCACCCAGCACATCGGCGCCTATCAGGTGCGCCTGGCCGACGGTCAGCGCATCACCTTCCTGGACACGCCGGGCCACGCGGCCTTCTCGGCGATGCGGGCGCGCGGCGCCAACGTCACCGACATCGTCGTCCTGGTCGTGGCGGCCGACGACGG
>JAFKFS010000186.1 GCA_017308115.1 Bordetella sp. | reverse complement strand
CGGCAACGCCCTGTTCCGCCACGAGGACATCAAGGCCCTGCGCGACGAGACGGAAGAGGACGCCAAGGAGATCGAGGCCTCCAAGTGGGACCTGGCCTATGTCGCCCTGGACGGCAACATCGGCTGCATGGTCAACGGCGCCGGCCTGGCCATGGCGACGATGGACATCATCAAGCTGTACGGCAAGGAGCCGGCCAACTTCTGCGACGTCGGCGGCGGCGCCGGCAAGGACAAGGTCGCGGCGGCCTTCAAGATCATCACCGCCGACCCGAAGGTCGAGGGCATCCTGGTCAACATCTTCGGCGGCATCATGAAGTGCGACGTCATCGCCGAGGGCGTCGTGGCCGCGGTGAAGGAAGTGGGCCTGAAGGTGCCGCTGGTCGTGCGTCTGGAAGGCACGAACGCCGAACTGGGCAAGAAGATCCTGAACGAGTCGGGCCTGACCATCCAGGCCGCCGACGATCTGGACGACGCCGCCCAGAAGATCGTCGCGGCGGTCGCCTAAGCGCCGCTACCGCCCAGCAGACACACAGAATTCAGAGCACAGACACATGTCCATCCTCGTCAATAAAGACACCAAGATCCTGGTCCAGGGCCTGACCGGCAAGACCGGCGGCTTCCACACCGAACAGGCGCTGGCCTATTACAACACCAAGATGGTCGGCGGCGTTCACCCGGCCAAGGGCGGCCAGACCTGGACCGGCTCGCACGGTGAAACCCTGCCGATCTTCGCCTCGGTCGCCGAAGGCAAGGAGCGCACCGGCGCCGACGCCACCGTCATCTACGTCCCGCCGGCAGGCGCGGCCGACGCCATCATCGAGGCCATCGAGGCCGAGATCCCCTTCATCACCTGCATCACCGAAGGCATTCCGGTGCAGGACATGGTGCGCGTCAAGGCGCGTCTGGACCGCTCCAACTCGCGCCTGCTGGGCCCGAACTGCCCCGGCGTCCTGACCCCGGAAGAGTGCAAGATCGGCATCATGCCGGGCAACATCTTCAAGAAGGGCAACGTCGGCATCGTCTCGCGTTCGGGCACCCTGACCTATGAGGCCGTGTTCCAGACCTCGAACGAGGGCCTGGGCCAGACCACGGCCGTCGGCATCGGCGGCGACCCGGTCAAGGGCACGGAGTTCATCGACGTGCTGGAGATGTTCCTGGCCGACGACGCCACCGAATCCATCATCATGATCGGCGAAATCGGCGGCGCGGCCGAGGAAGACGCCGCCCAGTTCCTGATCGACGAGGCCAAGAAGGGCCGCAAGAAGCCGATGGCCGGCTTCATCGCGGGCCGCACCGCGCCCAAGGGCCGCACCATGGGCCACGCCGGCGCCGTCGTCTCGGGCGGCAAGGGCGATGCGGAATCCAAGATCGCCGCCATGGAGGCCGCGGGCATCCGCGTCTCGCCGTCGCCGGCGCGTCTGGGCAAGACCCTGGTGGAAGTGCTGAAGGGCTAAACCCTTCAGCGGCGCCTCCTTGGAGGCGCGGCGCTAACGCTCGCGACGCGGTCGCTCGCTGCTTGAGCGTCGGATTCACCTAAGGGCGGGTTCGGCGCCGAGCGGGGCGGCGGATTGGACCAAAGTCTAGTCTATCCGTGTTCCGGGGAGGTTTTTCGCGCCGTGTGACCTTTTGTAACGCCTCCGGAATCGTCCGGGGGCGTTTTTTCTCGCCGATTCGACCAAATTCCACCCGCTCCGCCTCCCTTCGGTCATGACCGGTAAGGAAACAGGGCCTATATGGACGGCGCTGCTCTCCGCGCGGCTGTGCGCGGGCGGTTGTAAAGGGACGATTGAGAGAAAAATGGCGGACGATGCGGGTCGGCTGAATCAGGTCTTTGCCGAGACCTCCTTCCTCTATGGCGCCAACGCCGCCTTCATTGAGGACCTGCACGAAAAATGGGCTTCGGACCCCGGCTCGGTGTCGGGGGAGTGGCGCGCCTTCTTCGATCAGCTGAAGGACAACGCCGACCTGGTGAAGCAGTCGGCCGCCGCCGGCTCCTGGGGCCGCTCGGGCGCGACCGAGCCGAGCGAGGACACCGCCGTGTTCGACGGCCGCTGGCCGGCGCCCAAGGTCGATCCCAAGGCCGCGGGCAAGCCCGGCGCCCGCCCGGCCGCTCCGGCGTCGGGCCCGTCCGCCGTTTCGGCCGCCGACGTGCGCGCCGCCGCCCATGACTCCATCCGCGCCCTGATGCTGATCCGCGCCTATCGGGTGCGCGGCCATCTGCAGGCCGACCTGGACCCGCTCGGCATCGAGCCGCCGATCCAGAACCCGGAGCTGACGCCCGAATTCTACGGCTTCACCGCCGCCGACATGGACCGCCCGATCTTCCTCGACGGCGTGCTCGGCCTGGAGACCGGCTCGATCCGCCAGGTGCTGGAGATCCTGAAGCGCACCTACTGCGGCAATATCGGCGTGCAGTTCATGCACATCGCCGAGCCGGAGGAGAAGGCCTGGCTGCAGCAGCGGTTCGAAGGCCCGGACAAATATGAGCAGAACGCCTTCACCAAGGAAGGCAAGCTGGCCATCTTCAGGAAGCTGGTCGAGGCCGAGGGCTTCGAACGCTTCCTGCACAAGCGTTTCCCCGGCACCAAGCGCTTCGGCTTGGACGGGGGCGAGGCCATGGTCCCGGCCCTGGAGCAGGTGATCAAGCGCGGCGGCGCCCTGGGCGTCGACGAGATCGTCCTGGGCATGGCGCACCGCGGCCGTCTGAACGTCCTGGCGGCCGTCATGGGCAAGCCCTACAAGGCCATCTTCCACGAGTTCCAGGGCGGGTCTTCCGTGCCTTCGGACATCGACGGCTCGGGCGACGTCAAATACCACATGGGCGCCTCGTCGGACCGCGAGTTCGACGGCCGCAAGGTCCACCTGTCGCTGACCGCCAACCCGTCGCACCTGGAGATCGTCAACCCGGTCGTCCTGGGCAAGTCGCGCGCCAAGCAGGCCTTCGACATCCGCGAGGCCGAGGTCAACCTGGGCAAGCCGGACGTGGAATGGGTGCTGGACCGCTCCAAGGTCGCCCCCCTGCTGATCCACGGCGACGCCGCCTTCGCCGGCCAGGGCGTGGTGGCCGAATGCTTCGCCCTGATGGGGCTGAAGGGCTATCGCACCGGCGGCACCCTGCACTTCGTCATCAACAACCAGATCGGCTTCACCACCAGCCCGCGCAACTCGCGCTCCAGCCCCTATCCGTCGGACGTGGCCCTGATGGTCCAGGCGCCGATCTTCCACGTCAACGGCGACGATCCCGAGGCGGTCGTCTTCGCCGCCAAGGTGGCCACCGAATATCGTCAGAAGTTCCACAAGGACGTGGTGGTGGACATGTTCTGCTACCGCCGCTTCGGCCACAACGAAGGCGACGACCCGACCTTCACCCAGCCGCTGATGTACGCCAAGATCAAGAACCAGCCCTCGACGCTGGAGATCTACGTCAAGCGCTTGATCGCCGAGGGCGTCATCGCCCAGGCCGAGGTCGACGCCGAGATCGCCCGTTTCGAAGCCTACCTCGACGCCGAGTTCGAGGCCGGCAAGGCCTTCGAAGCCAAGAAGGCCGACTGGCTGGACGGCCAGTGGCAGGGCCTGGGCGCCGAGAAGGCCGACGATGCGGCCCAGCGCGGCGACACCGCCGTCGCGGCCGACAAGCTCAGGGACTTCGGCCACCGCCTGACGACCATTCCGAACAGCGTCGATGTGCACAAGACGCTGAAGCGCGTCATCGACGGCCGCCGCGAAGCCGTGTCCAGCGGCGAGAACATCGACTGGGCCACGGCCGAGAGCCTGGCCTTCGCCAGCCTGCTGGACGAGGGCTACAACATCCGCTTGTCGGGCCAGGATTCGGTGCGCGGCACCTTCTCCCAGCGTCACTCCGGCATCACGGATCAGACGACCGAGCAGCGCTATTTCCCGCTGAACAACCTGCGCGACGGCCAGGCCCATTTCGAGGTCATCGACTCGGCCCTGTCCGAAGAGGCGGTGCTGGGCTTCGAGTACGGCTATTCGCTGGCGGATCCGAACACCCTGACCATGTGGGAAGGCCAGTTCGGCGACTTCGTCAACGGCGCCCAGGTGGTGATCGACCAGTTCATCTCCTCGGGCGAGCGCAAGTGGCTGCGGATGAGCGGCCTGGTGATGCTGCTGCCGCACGGCTATGAGGGCCAGGGTCCCGAGCACTCCTCGGCCCGCCTGGAGCGCTTCCTGCAGCAGTGCGCCGAGAACAACATGCAGGTCGCCAACTGCACCACCCCGGCCAACTATTTCCACATCCTGCGCCGCCAGTTGCACCGCTCGTACCGCAAGCCGCTGATCCTGATGACGCCCAAGTCGCTGCTGCGTCACAAGAAGGCGGTCTCGACCCTGGCCGACATGGCCGAGGGGTCGTCCTTCCACCGCGTGCTGCGCGACGACGCCGAACTGCGTCCCTCGGTGGCGGGCGTCACGCTCAAGGCCGACAAGGACATCCGCAAGGTCGTCGTCTGCTCGGGCAAGGTCTATTACGACCTGCTGGACGCGCGCGAGAAGGCCGGGATCGACGACGTCTACATCCTGCGCCTGGAGCAGTTCTATCCCTGGCCGATCAAGTCGATCTCGGCGGAACTGGCCCGCTTCCCCAACGCCGACCTGGTCTGGTGCCAGGAAGAGCCGAAGAACATGGGCGGCTGGACCTTCGTCGATCCGTGGATCGAACTGACGCTCGAGAAGCTGGACGTGAAGGCCAAGCGCGCGCGCTACGTCGGTCGCCCGGCCTCGGCCTCGACCGCCGCGGGCCTGATGAGCCGCCACCTGAAGGAACTCGAGACCTTCCTCGCCGAGGCCATGGCCTGATCGCCGCGCCCGACCTAAAAGACAAGCAAAGTTCAGACACGAAAAGACACTGAAGATGGCCGATATCCTCACCCCCGCCCTCGGTGAATCCGTCGCCGAAGCCTCCATCGCCAAGTGGACCAGGAAGGTCGGCGACGCCGTGAAGAAGGACGAAGTCCTGGTCGAGCTGGAGACCGACAAGGTCTCGCTCGAAGTCGTCGCTCCCGCCGACGGCGTGCTGTCGGCGATCAACGCCCATGAAGGCGACACGGTGGTTCCCGGCACGGTGCTGGGCGCCGTGACCGAAGGCGGGGCGGCCGCCGCCGCCGCCCCGGCCCAGGCCCCGGCCGCTGCGGCGCCCGCCGCCGCCTCGGGCGCTTCGGGCGGCGCCGCCGTCGACATCGCCGTCCCGACCATGGGCGAGAGCGTCGCCGAAGGCTCGATCGGAACCTGGCTCAAGAAGTCGGGCGACACGGTCGCCAAGGACGAGCTGCTGGTCGAGATCGAGACCGACAAGGTGGCCGTGGAGGTCTCGGCTCCGGCCGCCGGCGTCCTGACCATCACGGCGGCTGACGGCGCCACCGTGACCCCCGGTCAGGTGATCGGCTCGGTCGCCGCCTCGGGCGCCGCCGCTGCTGCGGCCGCTCCGGCTCCGGCCGCCGCTCCGGCCAACACGGGTTCGGCCCAGGCGCCCGCCTCGGCCCATCTGTCGCCCGCCGTTCAGCGCGTAGTGTCCGAGAACAACCTGAACCCGGCCTCGCTGTCGGCCTCGGGTCCGAAGGGCAACATCACCAAGGCCGACGCCATCGCCGCCATCGGCGCCGCCGCCCCGGCTGCGCCCGCCGCTGCGGCTCCGGCCGCGCCGCGCGCCGACCAGCCGCGCGAGGAGCGGGTGAAGATGACGCGCCTGCGTCAGACCATCGCCCGCCGCCTGAAGGAATCCCAGAACACGGCCGCCCAGCTGACCACCTTCAACGAGGTGGACATGACCAACGTCATGGCCCTGCGCGCCCAGTACAAGGACGTCTTCGAGAAGCGCCACGGCGTGAAGCTGGGCTTCATGTCCTTCTTCACCAAGGCGGTGGTTCAGGCCCTGCATGAGATCCCGGCCGTCAACGCCGAGATCGACGGCGCGGACATCATCTACAAGAACCACTACGACATCGGCATCGCCGTCGGCACCGACAAGGGCCTGGTGGTTCCGGTGCTGCGCGACGCCGACGTCCTGTCGCTGGCCGGCATCGAGAAGGGCATCGCCGCCCTGGGCAAGGCCGCCCGCGACGGCGCCCTGACCATGGATCAGATGCAGGGCGGCACCTTCACCATCACCAACGGCGGCACCTACGGTTCGCTGATGTCGACGCCGATCCTGAACGCGCCGCAGTCGGGCATCCTGGGCATGCACAACATCGTGCAGCGCCCGATGGCCATCAACGGCGAGGTCAAGATCCGTCCGATGATGTACCTGGCCCTCAGCTACGATCACCGCATCGTCGACGGCAAGGAAGCCGTGACCTTCCTGGTCCGCATCAAGGAACTGCTGGAAGACCCGGCGCGCGCCCTGCTGGACCTGTAAGGTCCGCATCACGCGAACGACTGACGACGGCGGGCCTTCGGGTCCGCCGTTTTCAATTGGGCGACGGATGATAAGCTGACGGCATGAGCCTGGTTGAGATCGCCCGTTACCATGACGTCTATGAGGCCGATCTGGCGGCCGCCTTCCTGGCGTCGCAGGACATCGAGGTGTCGGTCACGGAGCGCTTCCAGACCACGGTCGATCCCCTGATGCAGCGCGCCCTGGGCATCCGTCTGATGGGGCGGGCGGATCAGGCGGCGCAGGCGCGCGACCTGCTGGCGCGCGCCGGGACGGGCGAGTTCGCGACCGATGAAGGCGATGATCTGGACGGACCGGATTCGACGGTTCGCGCGGCGTCGCGAGGGCTGGCCCTGGTCGCCTTCGCGACCGGCGCGGGCTTTGTCGGCACAAGCATGCCGCGTCGCTTCGGGGCCTTTCAATGGGCGGGCGTGACGATCCTGGGCATGGTGGTGCTGCTGTCCCTGGTCCTGTGGCTGGTCGGGGTGTTCAGCGCCTAGAGGCCGACGTCCCAGGCGCCCGTGTCGCGCATCCGGCATTCGCGGGCCTCGGCGGCGCGGACGCCCATGTCCTGGGCCATGGCGCGAATGGCGTCGGACACCGTGGTCCTGTGCAGGCCCGGCGCCACCGCGTGGATGAAGGCGCAACCCGCCAGGCGCAGCAGCCTGAAGCCGAAGCGCGACGAGGCGGCCATATGCTCGAGATAGGTCTCGTCGACCTCGCGCGGGTGATCGCGGAACAGGCGGTTGAAAGCGTTCGACATGACGACAGCCTAGCGTGGTCGCGCCGGTCCCTCTACCCGGCGGCTGCATTCTGGCCTAAACCCCCCGCAGCAACAGGGGACGCTTCGTCACGCCGTTTCAACCCCGCGTGAGGCCCCTGCCAGATCTAGAAGGACGACCGATGGCCGACGGCAAGACCACTTCCGCCCATAAATCCTCAGGCCAGACCTTCCGCTGGGACGATCCGTTCGACCTGACGGGGCGGCTGACGGACGAGGAGCGGATGGTTCAGGACGCGGCCCGGTCCTATGCGCGCGAGGCCCTGCTGCCGCGCGTGGTCGCCGCCTTCCGCGACGAGACCTTCGACCGCGCCATCATGACCGAGATGGGCGAGATGGGCTTTCTGGGGGCCATGCTGCCGGAACAGTACGGCGGCTCCGAAGCGTC
>JAFKFS010000097.1 GCA_017308115.1 Bordetella sp. | reverse complement strand
CCCTGACGGCGCCCTTCGCCGATGGTGACGAGGTAGTTTCCGGTGGGCGCGCCCTCCCCGTCCCGCTCGATCTCGACCACGGGCGGCTGCAACACCCCCTTGGCCTTGATGGAGGCCGCGAAGGCCTCGATGGTCGCCGGGCTGTGCGGCGTCTTCCTCGCATTCTTCGGCGAGGCCTTGAGCCGGTTGAGCGGCACGGTGATCTCCGAGCCGTGCTGCGGCGCGGTCGCTTCGGTCGCGGCGGTTTCGATGGATTGAGCAGTCATGTCTGCCTCCTTTGGGCATGGGTTGCAGGGACGCGAACTGCGCGCCTGAAACCCTGCCCGTCGGCGAGACCGGGGTAGCAAGGGCCAGGGCGGACCGGCCGGAGGGGGATCGCCCGGCCTGCACAAGCCGACGACGATGATGAAAATGAACAGCATGACCGCGCGGAAGGTCGGGGAGACCGGCCGGTCCGGCGGCGCAGCCGCTTCACCCTGACCCGCGCGAGGGCGGAGCCCTTAGCCTTCTGGGCGGCGTCCCGGCGTGCGCCTGTGGATGACGACGGCGGGCGCGCGAAGCCGGCTTGACCCCGCTTCGTGTTCTGCTTTTGTTCTTGCCATGCCCCTCCGCAAGACCGTCACCATCGAATGGCAGGACGCCGGCTCCAGCCGCGCCTATTTCGTGCGCCCGGGCAGCCGGTCGCGCCCGTGGATCTGGTTCCGGGACGGCGACGTGCCGGCCTTCGAGGAAACGTCCGCCCGCTTCGTGGTCGAGAAGCGCGGCGGACGCTGGGTCGCGGTCGAACGGGTGGACACCTGACCGCAGGGGTCGCCCATTGACGGCGGACGCCCGCGGGCCGATCAAGGCGGCTCGATTTCAAGGAGACCCGCGATGACCCTCAAGATCGCCGCCGCGGCGGCCGCCTTCCTCGCCCTCAGCGCCGGCGCGGTGCTCGCGGCGGAGGCCTGCGCCTGCTGCAAGGACATGGCCCCCGGCGCCGCCATGGAGTGCTGCGACGAGATGAACGCTCCGGCCCCGGCTCCGGACGCACCCGCCCCGGCTCCGGCGCCCGCTCCCGAAACGCCGCAGAGCGGCGGGCACGCAGGTCACACGCCCGGCTAAGCCGCGGCGTCATCGTCACCCAGGACCGCCATGAACCGTTCTCCGACCATCCTTGACCGCCGGTCCATCCTGAGCGGCCTGTCCCTCGCCGCCTTCGCCGCCCCGGCCCTCGCCGCGCCGCCGAAGCGGATGACCGCCTACAAGACGCCCTGGTGCGGCTGCTGCGGCGGCTGGATCGCCCACATGCGCCAGGCCGGCTGGACCGTCGAGGTCGTCGAGCGCGAAGATCTCGCGCCGACCCGGGCGCAACATGGCGTTCCGGACCGGCTGGCCTCCTGCCACACGGCGGTCGTCGGCCCCTATGCGATCGAGGGCCATGTTCCGGCCGGCGACGTCGACCGGCTGCTCAGCGAACGCCCCGCCGCCCGGGCGCTGAGCGCCCCCGGCATGCCGGCTGGCTCGCCGGGCATGGAAGCCGCCGGGCGCGAACCCTATACGACCGTCCTGATCCTCAACGATGGTTCAACCCGCGTGTTCGGCCGCCACAACGGCGCCTGACGCCCGAGGCGTCGCGGGTGCGTTCCTGTCCGCAGCCGCCAGCCTGACGCGCGACGGGTTGAGCCAGCTCTGCACCGGCCGGTCGAAGCCATAGCGGAACACCGCCGCGGCCGCGAAGGCGCCGATGAAACCGATCGACCACAGCGCCCAGCGAACCCCCGACGACAGGGCGTCCTGGCCCAGGGCGTCGAGCAGGCCGAACCAAACGATACGGGTGACCTCATTGGTCAGGAACATCGAGAACGACATCAGGGCCAGATGTTCGATCAGGCGTGACGGCCTGCGCACCGATACGGCCCCGGCGGCCCAGATGATCACGGTCATCAGGCCCAGCGACAACAGGCTGAAGGCGCCGAAGGCCTGAAGGATGACAAGCGCGATGGCGGTGCCGACCCCGATCGCGCCGGCCAGACGGGATGCGACATAGACGCGTGAACCGTAGAAGGCCGCCGCGACCCCGAGCAGGAACAGCGGCAAGGCGCGCAGGACGCCGTAGCGCATCGGCAGGCGGTAGATCGGATCGCCGAGCCACAGCGAGGCCGCGAGGTCGGCGCCGACGACCAGCAGCGTCGCGCCGATCACCACGGCGATCGGCGGCCAGCGCCACAGGGCCCGGCAGATCCAGGGCAGCAGGAGGTAGCAGGCAATCAGGGCCGAGAGCGTCCAGGTCGGGGCGTTCCACCCCTGCCCGCCCGGCACGCCCCAGGCCTGGAGCAGCAGCACCTGGGCCGGCAGCTGCGACCAGTCGAACCAGCGCGGGTTGCTGGGCGCGATCCCCGCCAGAGCCGCGCCGCCGACGAGGACGACGAGGATAAGGCTGACGACGAGGTGGGCCGGAATGACCCGCAGCAGCCGCTGGCGCGCATAGGCGCGCAGCGACGCCTGACCGGCGGCGAGCCGGTCGCCGTAGATGCGCGCCAGGACGTAACCGGAGTCGATGATGAAGAAGTCGGTGAGCAGATAGCCGCGGTCGAACACCGGATGCAGCTGGGGCAGCGGGACCGGCGAGGCCTCGCGGAAATGGTAGAGGATGATCAGCGCCCCGACGATGAAGCGGAGCGCGTCGAGCCAGCCGCCGCGGGCGATGCGCGGTGGGCGGGACTTCATCGGCGCGGCGTCGCTGCGGACCATGGGCGCAGCCTAGTCCGCAACGGGGCAAGGAATGGTTATCAGCGCGGGCCGCTCACTTCGCCACCGACCCGGGCTTTGGCCCCGGCCGTGTGATCATGGGCGTAGCCGCCGTCGTCACTCAGGCTTCTTCCCCCGCTCTCGTTTCGGCCCGGGAGTCGCGGAGGATGTCGACGCCGCCCTTCACGGCGATGCCGGCCACGATTAGGCCCACGACCAGATCCGGCCAGGACTGATCCAGCCACAGGACCAGGCCACCCGCGATCAGGATGCCGCCGTTGGAGGCGAAATCGTTGAAGCTGAAGGTCTCGGCGGCCTTCATGTTCACATCCTCGCTGCGTTGGCGCCGGATCAGTTCCAGGCACACCAGGTTCACGATGGCGGCGACCACCGCCATGCCCATCATCGTCCAGCCTATGGGCTCCGTCCCCATCAGCGTTCGTCTCAGCACGTCCAGCAGGACGCCCGCAGCGAAGATCAGCAGCAGGATTCCGGAGGCCCGGGCGGCGCGGGTCTTCCAGATCAGGGCGCGGCCCACCGCCAGAAAGCTGATGAGGTAGACGGCGGAGTCAGACGCATTGTCCAGGGCATTGGCCAGCAGAGCGCTGGAATCGGCGAGCAAGCCGCCGATCCCGAGCCCTACAAACAGGGCGGCGTTGAGGATCAACACCACCAGCAGGGTGCGGCGCTGGACGCCTTCCGTCTCGTCTCGTTCGCTCATCAATCCTCGATCCCTTCCGCCTTGCGATGCTTCACCGCCTTGGCGGCGAAGGTGGGCAACACCAGCAGTGTCAACGCAGTCGCCGTCAAAAGGCCCCCGATGACCACTGTGGCCAATGGTTTCTGGACCTCGGCCCCGGCCCCGTGGGCGATGGCCATGGGAATAAAGCCCACGATGGCCACCAGGGCGGTGGTCAGAACCGCCCGCAGGCGGCTGGACGCCCCTTCGATCGCGGCCTCACGCGGCGCCAGGCCCGCCGTCAGCCGCTCGCGGATGGCCTGCATCAGCACCAGGCCATTCAGGGTCGCCACCCCCGAGACGGCGATGAAGCCGACCGCCGCCGAGACGGAGAAGGGCATGCCGCGCAAGAGCAGCGCCAGGGCCCCGCCGACCAAGGCGAGCGGGACGCAGGCGAACACCAGACCGGCTTCAGCGAATGAGCCGAGGGCCATGAAAAGCAGGACCCCGATGAGGATGAATACGATCGGAACCACGAGGCCCAGACGCTGTTCGGCGCGCTTGAGATTCTCGAACTGACCGCCCCAATCGAGCCGGACGCCCGGCGGAAGATCGATCCGCTCCACCCGCGTCTGCGCATCCGTGACGAAACCGCCGAGATCCCGGCCGCGGACGTTGGCCTGCACCACCATGCGCCGACTGCCGTTGTCGCGGCTGATCTGGTTGGGCCCCTCGGCGGTCTGGATGCGCGCCACCGAGGACAGGGGCACCACCACGCCGGTCGAGGAGACGATCGGCAGGGCGGCCAGGCTGGTTGGATCGTTGCGGGTCGCCTCGGGCAGACGGACGACAACGTCGAAGCGCCGATCCCCTTCGAAGATGCGTCCAGCCTCTGTTCCGCCGATGGCGGTGGAGACCGCCTCCGAGACGTCCGCCGCCGACAGGCCGTAGTTGGCCGCCGCGAAGCGGTCGACGCTGACCGTCAGCGTCGGCAACCCCGACGCCTGTTCCACTCGAACGTCGGCGGAACCCGGTGTTTCCTCCAATGCGCGAGCCACCTGCTCGCCGACCCTCTGCAGGGTGTCGAAGTCGTCGCCGTAGACCAGCACCGCCAAATCGGTCCGGACGCCGGAGATCAGTTCGTTGAAGCGCAGTTCGATCGGCTGGCTGAACTCGAAATTATTGCCGATCTGCTGACTAACCGCCTCCTCAATGCGCTCGATGAGCGCCTCCTTTTCGAGGCCCGGGTCTGGCCAGTCGCCTCGGTCCTTGAGGATGATCACGCTGTCGGAGATGTTACGCGGCATGGGATCGACGGCGGCCTCCGCCGTGCCGGTGCGCGAGAACACCGTCTCCACCTCGGGCTGGGCCTTGACGACCCGCTCGAGGGCCATCTGCATAGCCAAGGACTGGTCCAGCGAAGCGGACGGCACCCGCAGGGCCTGCATGGCGATATCGCCCTCATCGAGGGTGGGAATGAACTCCCGGCCGAGGGTGGCGAAGGCCAGACTGCCGACGACCAAGGCGCCCAGGGCCGAGGCGAGCACGACACGGGGCTTGTCTACGGCGGCGCTGATCGCGGGTTGGATCCAGCGGCGGGCGAAGCGCAGGACGCGGGTTTCGTGCTCCTGCACGCGGTCGTTGGCGTCGAGGTGGGCGCTTTTCGGGTCGCGTACCAGCAGCGCAGTCATGGCCGGGACGAAGGTGAAGGAGAAGATGAAGGCGCCGACCAGGGCGAGCATGACGGTCGCCCCCATGGGAATGAAGGTCTTACCCTCCACGCCCTCGAGCATCAGCAGGGGGGTGAAGACCAGCAGAATGATCAGCTGGCCGAAGGCGGCCGGCTTCACCATCTGCCGGGCCGCGGCCATGGCGACGTCCAGTCGTTCGTGACGGCTGAGCATGCGGCCCAATTCCGCGCGCCGCCGGGTCATCATCAGCAGGGTATTCTCCACCACCACCACCGCCCCGTCGACCATCAGGCCGAAGTCGAGGGCGCCGAGGCTCATCAGGTTTCCGCTGATGCCGAAGCGGTTCATGCCGATGACGGCGAACAGGAAGCTGATCGGGATCATCAGGGCGGTGATGCTCGCCGCCCGCAGGTTCCCCAGCAGCAGGAACAGCACGACGATGACGAGCAGGGCGCCTTCGGTCAGATTGCGCGCCACCGTGCCGATGGTGGAGTTCACCAGGGCGCTTCGGTCGAGCACGGTCACCGCCTCGATCCCGGGGGGCAGGGTCTCGCGCACCTCCTCGAGGCGCTCTCCGGCGGCCTGGGCCACGGTGCGGCTGTTGCCGCCGGCGATCATCAAGGCCGTGCCGAGCACCGACTCGTGGCCATCGCGGCTCGCGCCGCCCAGCCGCGGAGCTTGCCCGACCTCGACCGTCGCCACATCGGCGACGCGCACCACCAGGCCGCCCCGGTTGACGACCGGGGCCTGGGCAAGATCCTCGACGGTGGAGGCCAGGGCGTCGGTCCGGACGGTCAGCGCCTCGCCGCCGCGCTGGACGTAGCCGGCTCCGGCCTGGGTGTTGGCCCGCTCCAGGGCCGTGACGAGGTCGCCCAGCCCCAGCCCATACGCTGACAGGCGGGCGGCGTCGGGGCGGACGGCGTATTCCTTCACATAACCGCCGATGGTGTCGACGCCGGCGAGCCCGGGCGTCGTCCGCATCTGCGGCGCGACGATCCAGTCCTGAACAGTGCGCAGGTAGGTGGCGCGCGCCTCGGGCGTGGTCAACCGCTCCCCCTCGGGGGTCAGGTAGACGCCGCCTGGCTGCCAGCCGGGTTGTCCCGGCCGGGCGAGGTTGCGGCTGTTGAACGGCAGATAGTCCACGGTCCACATCAGGACCTCGCCGAGGCCGGTGGTGATCGGCGCCAATGCCGGCTCCACGCCCTCGGGCATGCTTTCGCGCGCCTGGGCGAGGCGTTCGGCCACCTGCTGGCGCGCGAAATAGATGTCTGTCTGGTCGGTGAAGATGACCGTGATCTGGCTGAAGCCGTTGCGGCTCAACGAGCGAGTGCTGGTCAGTCCGGGAATGCCGGCCATGGCCGTCTCGAGCGGATAGGTGACCTGCCGCTCGATCTGTTCCGGCGCGAGCGCCGGGGCGACGGTGGTGATCTGGACCTGCCGGTTGGTGATGTCCGGAACGGCGTCGATCGGCAGCTTGGTCAGTTCGAACAGACCGAGCGCGGCGACCAGCGCGGTCGCCAACACAACGAACCAGCGGAAGCGCACCGAGGCTTCAATGATGGATTTGAACATCCCGCGCCTCAGTCGTCATCGCCGGCCTCGCCCTTGGCGAGTTCGGCTTTCAAGAGAAAGGCGTTGGCGGCGGCGATGCGTTCACCCTCGTCGAGGCCGCGCAGGATCTCCGTGCGCCCTCCCGCCTGACGACCGGCCAGCACCGGGACGGCCCGGAAGCCGCCCTGGACCTGAACGAACACGACCGTCGCGCCTTCGATGGTCTGCACGGCTTCGCTGGGGACCGTCAGGCCGCCGGGGACGGCATCGCCCGTAACGATGGCGCCGGTGACGGCGGATCCCGTCGGCGGCAGCGACACGCCCGACGGCCGGGCGCGAATGATCGTCGCGCCGCTCTCGGCGCCGGCGCCGGGCGCCACGCCGGTGACGACGGCTTCGAATTCCCCGTTGGGCCCGGTCGCCCTCAGGCGCGATCCGGCGCGGACCTGGGCGGCCAGAGCCGGCGGCGCGTTGAAGACCAGTTCAATCCGCGCGGGGTTGGTGACCTCGGCGACGACGCCGCCCTGGGGGACAAAGCCTCCGGGGCCGACCTGCACCGAGGTGACGACGCCCGAAATCGGGCTGGTCACGCTCAGCCGTCCCGAAGCGTTTGGCGATCCGGCCGCCGAAGCCCTGGCGCGGGCGGCGCGCGCCGACGCCTCGGCGCTGAGCGACTGGGCTCGGGAGGTCTCCACCTCCTGCCGGGCCACCACGCCCTGGTCGGCCAGGTTGCGATCGCGGTGATAGGCCTGGCGCGCGGCTTCGGCCTGCGCCACCGCCGCGTCGGCGTCGGCGCGGAAGGTCGCGGCGTCGCCGCTGACCAATGTGGCGAGGGCCTGACCGGCGCGCACGGACTGCCCCGGCGCGACGAGCACGCGCTCGACCCGGCCGCCGACCGAGGCGGCCACGGCGGCGCGCGCATCGACCATGGGCTCGACGCGTCCCGCCAGCCGGGTCTCTGACCCGCCGCCGGCGCCGACGGCGACCACGGCGATGCCGGCGGCGCGGATCTGTTCGGCCGTGAGCGCCACGACGCCTTCGGGGGCCTCGGCGCCCTCGCCTTCCGCGTGCCCCTCCTCTTCCGCGTGACCGGC
>JAFKFS010000096.1 GCA_017308115.1 Bordetella sp. | reverse complement strand
GGTCGCGAAGACGATCAGCCCGCCGAACCACGACACCGCCTTCAGCGCCAGCCGCCCGGTCCGCGCCGCATCGGCGATGGAGGCGATGCCCGTCACCAGCAGGCTGAACACCAGCGGGATGATCGTCATCCTCAGCGCATTCAGCCACAGCTGGCCCAGCGCCTGGATGAAGTCCGCCGTCACGTGGCCGCCCGGCAGGCCCCAGGCCTGCGCCGCCGCCCCGGCCAGCAGGCCCAGCACAAGCGACAGCAGCACAAGCGTGCTGAGAGAGGTCAGAAAGGAGCGCGCCGATTTCATGACCGCCACGCTAGCAGCCGCCGCGCCGGGCGCCAGCGGAAAACGCCGTAGGCTCCGCGCCCTACTTCGGCGCGCCCGAGTTGGCCGGGTCCAGCGGCAGGCCCGCCGCCTGACGCGCCTTCATCACCCGCAGCCAGCCGTGCATGGCCTCCGAATCCAGCCCGTGCATCATCAGCCGATAGCCCGCCTGCAGCGTCGACAGCGCCACCAGCGGATGGCCGTTCTTGACGAAGGCCATGTGGTAGCTCGTGCCCAGAATGCGGGCGATATAGATGGCCATCACCTCGTCCAGCTGCAGCGAACTGGACGCCCGCACGAAGTCGTCTCTCGGCAGCATCAGCGCATAGATCGGGGTGTAGAACTCCACCGCCGTCTGCACGTCGACGAAGTTGTGCCACTTGCGCGGAAACTCTTCGAACGGCGGGAATTCGTCCGAGATCATGGAGAAGTCGATCCGCTCCGGCGGTGTCAATTCGCGCCCCTCGGCGCGCAGGGCGGCGTTCATCTCGATGACGAAGTTGAAGATGTTCAGGTCGTGCTGAAGGAATAGGTCCGGCTCGATGTCCTTCAGCCGCGTCGGCGTCAGCGGCCACTTCGTCACCTTGTCGCCCACGCCGGCGTTCTCGCGCACGAAGGCGGTCAGCTCCGACCCGACGTGGAAGTGGCGCAGGATCACCCGGTTGCCCTCGGGCGTCACAAAGGTCCGCAGCCCCCAATGGATGGTCTTGTGCAACAGGCCGTTCAGGTTCGGATGCTTGGGCGAAATGACCCGCAGCACCTTCACCAGACAGAAGAACAGGAAGACCAGCGGCCGCGCCACCGGGAACAGCCAGCGCCGGGATCGTGAGCGGGCGCCCAGCAGCAGGTCGCGCTTGGCCCCGTCGTCGATCGGCAGGCTGTGATCCAGATACAGCGCCATCCACGGATCGGGATCCTTGGGGTCGAACCGCGCCGGGTCGAACGGATCCTCCCCCGGCTTATAGTATCTCACGCCGCGATCTCCTCGATCTGCAGGGCGTAGAGGCGGGCCGTGACTTTGGCGGTCGTGACGATGCGTTCGGCGATGAAGGGATCGGGCAGCACCATGCCCAGCATCTCCTCGAACTCCTTCATGTGCTCGGCGTCGTTGTCGCCGTGATACAATAGGAAGCGCACCGCCTCGTCGGGCAGCGCCAGCCGCTCCTGCACCTTCAGGCCCCACGGCCGCGCCTTGATCGAGCCCAGCCCCTCGATGATGAACATGGCGCCCAGCAGGCCGAAGGGATCGGGCTTCGACGCCTCATGGAACATCCAGGCCGACAGGGCCTCGGACCCCACGTTCTTCGGCGCCGACTGGATGTCCTCCAGCGCCCCGCCCGAGGCTGTGAAGTCGGCCTCCAGCAGGCGGAAATCGCGATGTTCCGTCACCGCATGGCGCATCAGGGTCGAGCGCAGTTCCAGATGATCCTCGCCGATGTTCGACGCCGCCCGGCTCATCCACAGCGCCCCGTCCTTCACCTGCTGGCGCAGGTTGATCAGGAAGGCGTGGTAGTCGGCGACCTCGAACCGCCCCCGCGTCAGCTTGCGGATCAGGGGCGTCGCCTCCAGCCGCTGCTCGAAATCGGCGAAAACGACCGCCAGCTTCCTCAGAGTATCGGCCACCGCCGCCTCGGCTTCGCGTTCCGCCATCACACCATCTCCAGCATCATGAAGCCGATCATCGCCCGCCCGCTCTCGGGCACGATGCACAGCACCTTATCTCCGCGCTTGCCGCGTCCCGACTTGAGGAAGGCGTCCAGCATGACCCAGATCGAGGCCGAGCCGACATTGCCGCTGTCGGCCAACGTCGTGAACCACTTCTCTTCGGGGATCATCGCGGCGGTGCTTTCCAGCAGGCCGACGATCTCCTGACGCAGCGACCGCGCGGAGTAGTGACACAGCAGATGGTCGACCTGATCCGGGACGATCCGCCCGTCATCGACCTTCTCCAGCCAGACGCCGATCCAGGCGCGGATGACGATCTTCAGCAGTTCGAAGTCCTGCAACAGGGCCACCGCCCCCGCCGCATGGGCCGCCGCCGGTCCGGCGTGGCTCCAGGCGCTGGTCATGTCGGCGCGCGCTTCGGGCGTCGATCCCGCCCACATGCAGGGATCGAAACGCCCGGCCAGCGAGGTCATGTCGATCCACTCGACCTTCAGGCTCAGACCATCGGGCTTCGGCCTCGGCTCCATCACCACGGCGCCCGCCCCGTCCGACAGGGTGAAGCGCAGGAAGTCCGCCTCGATCCGCGCCCGCCCCTTGTCGTCCACCAGCGCCGTGCCTTCATAGAAGGCGGGTCGGAACCAGCGCGAGGAGAACTCGCCCGCACAGGCGGCGGCCACGTCCGCCTCGCCCGCGCGCACGCTCAGCCACGCCCCCTTGGCCGCCATCAGGGCGCTGGCGCAGACCGACTGATAGCTGAACGCTTCCAGCGGCCCCGCGCCCAGTTCGGCCTGAACCGCGCTGGCGTGGCCGGGCACCAGATAGTCGCCCTGCGTCGCCGCCGCGCCCAGATGCTGCAGATCGCCCAGGCTCAGTCCCGCCTCGTCCAGCGCCGCCCGCACGGCGTCCGCACACATGGAGGCGTTGGAGCGCAGCGGCTCGCCCTCGGCGTTCAGGGCGTAATGCCGTCCCTCGATCCCGTTCCAGCGCAGGGCGCGACGCCCGACGGCGGACGGCCGTCCGCCGATGCGGCCGATGAAGTCCTCCATCCGGTCGTTGCCGATCCGCGCGCCGGGCAGGACGGCGCCGGTCCCGGTGATGAAGACGTCGCGAAGCTCACTCATGGCGCGGACCTTGGCGAGGCGCCCGGCGCCGCACAAGCCGGAAATCGCCGCTCCAGACGCAGAAAGGGCGGCGGACCGAAGCCCGCCGCCCTCTCCTCAACCTGAAATCAGGTCAGACCTTAGAAGGACTTCGTGAGGTTCACGAAGGCCGTCCGGCCCAGGTAGTCGTAGCCCGAGTACAGCGGGGCGTTGCCGACCCGGTTGTACACGCCCGCCGAGATCACGGGCGGATCTTCGTTCAGCAGGTTGCGGACGCCGGCCGTGACGGTCCAGCCTTCGCCGGTGAACTGCACCGAGGCGTTGTGCTGGAAGTAGTCGCCGACCTCCAGATCATAGATGCTGGTCGCCGGGTCCTCTTCGTAATAGGCGTAGGAGTCCATGCCCTTGACCCACTCCACGCCGTAGCGGATGCGCCACTTGTCCCACGCATAGGACAGGTCCGCCGTGCCGGTGAACTCCGGATTGTCGATCATGCCCTTGAAATCTTCCAGCGGGTCCTCGGCGAAGAGCTTGCTGGAGATTTCCGTGTACTGGCTGACGCTCAGGTTGAACAAAGCCGTGCCGGGGCCGACGTCCTTGCGATAGCGCAGGGTGTAGTCCAGGCCCTTCACATTGTCCGTCGCCAGGTTGACGTAGCTGTCGTGGACCGTCAGCTGGCCGTTGGCGGGGTCGCGTTCGACCAGGCGGCAGAAGCCGTTGTCGGCGGCGAAGTCAGCCGGGTTCGAGTCATAGCAGCGCGTCAGAATCTGGCTGGCGCCCGTGCGGGAGACGCCATTCTCCACCTCGATCTCATAGTAGTCGACGGCGAAGGCCAGGTCGCCCCAACCTTCCGGCAGGCGCGGCTGCAGGACCACGCCGATCGTCATGTTGGTCGAGGTTTCGGCCGCCAGGCCGGCGTCGGCGCCGCCGGCGGTGATGACTTCAACGCTGGTGGTCGATTGCCAGTCGGTCGGCAGACCTTCACGCGTGCAGTTGGCGACGCGGTTCGGGTTGACGTTCGGCGCGCCGTAGTTGTTGCAGCGGTCGAGCGTGTTCGACTGGTAGCCGGTCGTGGCGCCGACGAACTGCTCGAACAGCGCCGGGGCGCGGTAGGAGGTGCCGTAGGTGCCGCGGAAGGTCACGCCGTCGATGGGCTGGTAGACCAGGCCGATCTTGTAGGTCGTGTCGTCGCCGTAGGAATCGTAGTCCGTGTAACGGAACGACCCGTTCAGCGTCAGTTCCTTGGCGAAGGGCGCGTCGCGCAGCAGCGGAACTTCGACTTCGCCGAAGACTTCCCACACCGAGTCGGTGCCGCGCGTGATGGCGGACGTCGAGTAGTTGTAGGTGTTGCCCGTCTGGGAATCGAGGCCCGGCGTGTCGTCGATTTCCGACTCACGCCATTCGGCGCCGAAGAAGCCCATCACCTGACCGGCCGGAAGGCTGAACAGCGGACCGTCGAGGCCCAGGCTGACGATCTTCTCTTCGAAGACGGTCACGCCCGTCACCGGACGGAACACATAGTCGACCCAGTCCTTCGGCAGCACGCCGCCGATCGTCTGGCTGGTCAGGGCCGGAGCGGCGACGCAGCCCGGGTTCGAAGCCAGTTCGCGGCACTGGAAGCCGCCGGCGCCGTTCGAGACGACGTCGAGGGACTCAATCAGGCGATCCGTCAGGAACTGTTCGCTGGTGTATTCCGAACGCGAGCGCGAATAGCTGGCCGACAGGTCATAGCGCCACTCGGGGATGAAGAAGTCGCCCTTGATGCCGCCGACGTAGCGGTTGAAGGCCTGCTCCTGGCGCGAGTGGTCGTTGCCGAAACCGATGAAGGCGCGCACGCCGACGTCCTGGCCCTTGCTCAGGCCCTGGTCCCCGAAGGCGGTGCTGGCCGACAGGTTGGCCGGAATCAGCGGCGACCCCTTGGCGTAGTCCAGCGACAGCTGGCGGTAGCCGGTCTGCGAGGACTCCCGCTTATTGTACAGGATTTCGCCGTAAACTTCGGCGTTGCCCAGGGCGTTCAGCTGATAGCCGCCTTCGCCGTAGATGGTGGTGATGTCCACCGGCGAGATCAGCGACTCGTTCAGCATCCGGTCTTCGAAGGTGTCGCGGACGTTGAGATCGTTGGCGCCGCCGCCGACGCCCTCGAAGCCGACCAGGCCCGAGGTCACGCCCGAGTTCGGACGCCAGCGGTTGAAGGAGCCGCCCACCGTTCCGGCCGCGCCGACGCCGGCCATCGTGTTGGTGCCGATGGTGTTGATGGTCACGCCGTTCGAGCCGGTCGTGGTCAGCGGATAGCACTTCGACTTGCCGGTCAGCGGGTCGATGTAGTCGTTGTCGAAACGGAAGCCGTCGGTCTGGCAGCGCGTGAATTCGCGATCGCGCAGGGTCAGCTCGTCGCGCTCATAGCGTTCGATCGAGCCGGCGGCGCGCCAGCGGTCGCCACGGGCGCCGGCCGTCAGCGACAGACGGGTCGAACCGCCGGCGCCGTTGGCTTCCAGCGGCTCGTTGCGCTGGGCTTCGAAGACCAGGCCCTCGAAATTCCTGCGGGTCTGGATGTTGACCACGCCGGCCACGGCGTCCGAGCCGTACACCGACGAGGCGCCGTCGCGCAGGACTTCGACGCGGTCGATCATGGCGGTCGGCAGGACGTTCAGGTCCGCCGAACCGACCGAGCCGCGCGACCCGGCGGGCGAGACGCGACGACCGTTCAGCAGCACCAGGGTGCGGCTCGGGCCCATGCCGCGCAGGCCGATGGTGTTGGCGCCGGGGCCGCCGTTGGTGACGTAGCCGCCGTAGGCGTTGTTGATCTGCGAGGTGCCGCCGGTGACGGCCGTGCTCTGCAGCGCTTCCGTGGTCGAGGCGAAGCCTTGCAGGGTCGCTTCTTCGCGCGTCACGACCTGCGTCGGCGACGGGGCGTTGTAGTTGTCACGACGAATGCGCGAGCCGACGACGACGATCTCGTCAACCTGGGTCGCTTCCTGGTCAGTATTCGAGGCGCTTTGGGCCAGCGCCGTCCCCGGAATAAGCATGGCCATCGACATCGCGGCGGCTCCGGCCGCCATCGTCGTGCCCAGCAGGTAGTCTTTACGAGTGCTCATATGCCTCTATGTACCTGTTAATCGTTACTGAACATCACATCGTTCCGTGAACGATGCTGAAAACCAATGTCCGTCTTTACGTTTCTTGGCTGTCACAAGGGCTATGGCCAGCTCGCCACACCATCAACCAAATTCTTTCAAAAAATCATTGTTAGGAGAAATTGTGAGGCATTTTTGACGCGCAAACGCCGAGTTCACACCTATATTTCGTCTCTTTTGACCATATTCAGCCCAATTATGTTCTCAATTGGCCGTAAACGCCCCATATGAGGCGAGGTTGCAGCGAAGACGCGGCGGCCGCGGCAGGACGCACAGCGGCTTCCTGCTCTGGCGCAGCCCGGGCGCGCGCATTACCTTGATGTTCATGGCCCGTTCTCCCGCGAAACCGACCCCCAAGCCGGCTCGGCCCGTCCACACGCCCAATCCCGGCCTCAGCGAGGCGCCGGTCGCCTTCGATCACGGCCGCGCGCCGATGTTCGCGCCCGTGAACGGCCCGCGCCTGACTCCCGAGGAGGCGCCCGCCGCCCCCGCCGACTGGGTCCCCCACCGCCCCGACCGGCCGACCAACAAGAAGCGCATCCCCTTCCGGCTGGAGACGAAATACCAGCCCGCCGGCGACCAGCCCTCGGCCATCGCCGAACTGGTCGCCCAGGCGGACGAGGGCGACCGCGAACAGGTGCTGCTGGGCGTCACCGGCTCGGGCAAGACCTTCACCATGGCCAAGGTGATCGAACAGACCCAGCGCCCAGCCCTGATCCTGGCCCACAACAAGACGCTGGCGGCCCAGCTCTATTCCGAGTTCAAGGCCTTCTTCCCCGACAATGCGGTCGAGTATTTCGTCAGCTACTACGACTACTACCAGCCCGAGGCCTACGTCCCGCGCACCGACACCTACATCGAGAAGGACTCGTCGATTAACGAGCAGATCGACCGGATGCGCCACGCGGCCACCCGCGCGATCCTGGAGCGGGACGACGTCATCGTCGTCGCCTCGGTCAGCTGCATCTACGGCATCGGCTCGGTCGAGACCTACACCGCCATGACCTTCAACCTGAAGGTCGGCGACCAGATCGACGAGGCCAAGCTGCGCGCCGACCTGATCGCCCTGCAGTACAAGCGCAACGACGTCCATTTCGAGCGCGGCATGTTCCGCAAGCGCGGCGACACGCTCGAAATCTTCCCCGTCCACCTCGAGGACCGCGCCTGGCGCATCAGCCTGTTCGGCGACGAGATCGAGGCCATCGACGAGTTCGATCCCCTGACCGGCAAGAAGACCAATGCGCTGGACGAGGTCACCGTCTACGCCGCCAGCCACTACGTCACCCCGCGCCCGACGCTGAATCAGGCCGTCAACGGCATCAAGGCCGAGCTGAAGGAGACGCTCGACTGGATGGTCGAGAACGGCAAGCTGCTGGAGGCCCAGCGGCTGGAGCAGCGCACCCGTTTCGATCTGGAGATGATGGAGGCCACCGGCTCCTGCGCCGGCATCGAGAACTACAGCCGCTGGCTGACCGGCCGCGCGCCCGGCGAGCCGCCGCCCACCTTCTTCGAATACATCCCCGACAACGCCCTGCTGTTCGTGGATGAGAGCCACGTCACCGTGGGCCAGATCGGCGCCATGTATCGCGGCGACTACCGCCGCAAATCGACCTTGGCCGAATACGGCTTCCGCCTGCCGTCGGCCATCGACAACCGCCCGCTGAAGTTCGAGGAATGGGACGCCATGCGGCCCCAGACCGTCTTTGTCTCGGCCACCCCCGGCGCCTGGGAGCTGGACAAGACCGGCGGCGTCTTCACCGAACAAGTCATCCGCCCCACCGGCCTGATCGA
>JAFKFS010000095.1 GCA_017308115.1 Bordetella sp. | reverse complement strand
CGTGCTGGACCCGGCCGTCTATTTCGCCATGAACAGCCCGGTCGCCGTCATCGGCGACAACGCCGCCTCGGCCGCCGCCGCCGTGGCCCAGTGGGGCTTCCACATCACTCCGGCCGAGCTGGAGCAACTGGCCAAGGACGTGGGCGAACACTCCATCCTGTCGCGTGCAGGCGGGGCACCCACCCTGGCGGTCGGCATGGCGAACATCCTGTCGGGCGTCATCGGCGGCAAGGCCATGATGGCCTTCTGGTACCACTTCGCCATCCTGTTCGAGGCCCTGTTCATCCTGACCACGGTCGATGCGGGCACCCGCGTCTGCCGCTTCATGATCCAGGATCTGCTGGGCATGGCCGTGCCCAAGATGCGCCAGACGCAATCCTGGACCGGCAACGTCGTGGCCACGGCCCTGACGGTCGGGCTGTGGGGCTATTTCCTCTATACCGGCGTGGTCGATCCGCTGGGCGGGATCAACAGCCTGTGGCCCCTGTTCGGCATCGCCAACCAGATGCTGGCGGCGGTCGCCCTGATCCTGGGCACGGTCGTCCTGTTCAAGATGAAGCGGCACAGGTTCGCCTGGGCCACGGCGGTCCCGGCGGTCTGGCTGCTGATCTGCACCGTCACGGCGGGGCTGCAGAAGCTGTTCCACCCCGACGTGAAGATCGGCTTCCTGGCCCACGCGCGGAAATATCAGGACGCCATGGCCGCCGGCGACATCCTGGCCCCGGCCAAGACCATCGGCGACATGCATCGGGTCATCGTCAACGACTACGTCAACTCGGCGCTGACGGCGGGCTTCCTGTTCGTGGTGCTGACGGTCGTGGTCTATGGCGTCGGCGCCTGCCTCAAGGCGCTGAAGTCCGACCGCCCCACCGTGGTCGAGACCCCCGCCGAGCATGAGCTGACCCTGGCCGACGAAGCCATGGACATCGCCCGTGCTTAAGCCGTCCACCTCAACGACCGGCGGCGCAGACCTGTTCTGCGCCTGCCGGGCTGCGCTGGCGCGGTGGGGCAAGGACGCCCGCCGCACCGCCAGCCTGATGATCGGCCAGCCCGACTATGACGCCTATGTCGCCCATGCGAAGGCGACCCACCCCGATCAGGTGCCGCTGGACCGCACCGCCTTCTTCCGCCTGCACGAGGCGCGGCGGTTCGGCGAAGGCGGCGGCTTCCGCTGCTGCTGAAGCGGCTTGACCGCGCCCGGACGGTTACAGGCGATCATATCTTGTTACGGGCCTTGTTACGGCGACGGGGTTGCAACCGCGCGCGCTCCGTCCCACTAAGGCGCCCATCATAACCGCCCTCGTTCAGGAGACCCCGCCCCATGACCGTTCGCGTCGCCATCAACGGCTTCGGCCGTATCGGCCGCCTCGTCCTCCGCTCGATCGTCGAGCACGGCCGCAAGGACATCGAGGTCGTGGCGATCAACGACCTGGGTCCGGTCGAGACCAACGCCCACCTGTTCCGCTATGACTCGGTGCACGGCCGCTTCCCCGGCACGGTCACGACGGGCGAGGACTGGATCGACGTCGGCACGGGCAAGATCAAGGTCACGGCCGAGCGCGACCCGGCCAACCTGCCGCACGCCGAGCTGAAGGTGGACATCGCCCTGGAATGCACGGGCATCTTCACCTCCAAGGACAAGGCCTCGGCCCACCTGAAGGCGGGCGCCAAGCGCGTGCTGGTCTCGGCCCCGGCCGACAACGCCGACAAGACCATCGTCTTCAAGGTCAACCATGAGACCCTGACCGCCGACGACATCGTCGTCTCCAACGGCTCGTGCACGACCAACGCCCTGGCCCCGGTGGCCAAGGTGCTGCACGACCTGTTCGGCATCGAGCGTGGCTACATGACCACCATCCACGCCTACACCGGCGACCAGCCGACGCTGGATACGATGCACAAGGATCTGTACCGCGGCCGCGCCGCCGCCCTCAGCATGATCCCGACCTCGACCGGCGCCGCCAAGGCCCTGGGCCTGGTCCTGCCGGAACTGAAGGGCAAGCTGGACGGCTCGTCGATCCGCGTCCCGACCCCGAACGTCTCGGTCGTCGACCTGAAGGTCGTCGCCGGTCGCGAAGTCACCGTCGAGGAAATCAACGCCGCCCTGCTGGCCGCTGCGAACGGCCCGATGAACGGCGTCCTGGCCACGACCACCGACCCGCTGGTGTCGATCGACCTGAACCACGTCGCCGCTTCGTCCACCGCCGCCCTGCCGCAAACGCAGGTCGTCGACGGCAAGCTGGCCCGCGTCCTGACCTGGTACGACAACGAGTGGGGCTTCGCGACCCGCATGTCGGACACGGCGCTGCAGATGGCGAAGTTCCTGTAAGCTGAAACGCTAGGCCCTCTCCCGGTGGGAGAGGGCTTGAGCGCCCAAGAGCCGAAGGCGATTGGCTGCGCGAAAGGGTGAGGGTCGGCGCGATGACATTGAAACGCACCGCCTTCGCCCGCTCACTTCGGCAAAATGCAGGACTGGCCGAGCAACGCATCTGGGCCTTGCTGCGGAGTGGCTGCATCGACGGCCACAAATTCCGTCGCCAACATCCGATCGGTCGATACGTCGCGGATTTCGCCTGTGATCGACTGCGATTGGTGATCGAGATCGACGGCGCGGTCCATGATCGGGACGACGTGGTGACCAGCGATCACCTGAGACAGGCCGATCTGGAATCCTTGGGCTGGACCGTCCTGCGCTTCACCAATGACCAGGCGTTGAGCAACCCCGAAGCCATCACCGCCACCGTCCGCGCACACGCCCGCTTGATCACGCCCTGACCACGGCTTACGCCGACGGACGCCTTCGACCCTCATCCGGCCCTGCGGGCCACCTTCTCCCACTGGGAGAAGGAAGACCTGGAACTTAATCATGACCTTCCGCACCCTCGACGACGTTTCCGACCTTTCGGGCAAGGCCGCCCTGGTCCGCGTGGACTTCAACGTGCCGATGGAGGACGGAACCGTCACCGACGACACCCGGCTGAAGGCCGCCCTGCCGACCATCCACCGCCTGCGCGAGGCGGGCGCCAAGGTGGTGCTGCTGGCCCACTTCGACCGGCCCAAGGGCGAGCGCGTCCCGTCGATGAGCCTGAAGCCCGTCGTTCAGCCGCTGGAGCTGCTGCTGCACGGCCCCGTGCGCTTCGCCGACGACTGCGTGGGCGATGAGGCCAAGGCCGCCGTGGCCGACCTGGACGCGGGCGGCGTGCTGCTGCTGGAGAACGTCCGCTTCCACAAGGGCGAGGAAAAGAACGACCCGGCCTTCGCCCAGCAGCTGGCGGAACTAGGCGACCTCTACGTCAACGACGCCTTCTCGGCCGCTCACCGCGCCCACGCCTCGACCGAAGGTCTGGCTCGCCTGCTGCCCGCCTATGCCGGTTGCGCCATGGCGCGTGAGCTTGAGGCGCTGGACGCGGCGCTGGGCAAGCCGCAGAAGCCGGTCATCGGCATCGTCGGCGGCGCCAAGGTCTCGACCAAGCTCGATCTGCTGAAGAACCTGGTCGCCAAGCTGGACTACCTGGCCATCGGCGGCGGCATGGCCAACACCTTCCTGTTCGCCCAGGGCGTCGATGTCGGCGGTTCGCTGTGCGAAAAGGACCTGGCCGACACCGCCCGCGAGATCATCGAGGAAGCCCGCCGCCAGGGCTGCGAACTGCTGCTGCCGGTCGATGTGGTCGTCGCCAAGACGGTGAAGCCGGGCGTGGAATCGGGCGTGCGCGCCCTGGATCGCATCGCCGCCGACGACCTGATCCTGGACGCCGGGCCGGAGACGGTCGCCCGCCTGAACCGAGCCATGGACCTGTCCAAGACCCTGATCTGGAACGGCCCGCTGGGCGTGTTCGAGGTTCCGCCCTTCGACAAGGCCACGGTCGAGGCCGCCAAGCACGCCGCCGAACTGGCCAAGTCGGGCAAGCTGGTCGCCGTGGCCGGCGGCGGCGACACCGTCGCAGCCCTGAACCACGCGGGCACGGCCGACGACATGACCTTCGTCTCCACTGCGGGCGGCGCCTTCCTGGAATGGATGGAAGGCAAGGTCCTGCCGGGCGTCGAGGCCCTGCGCGCCTAAAAACGTCAAGGCGAGGGCTGTTCACGGCCCTCGCCCCTGACCTCGCCCCTGACGCCGAAGCTCAGTCCTCGCCGTCCATATCGACCGCGCGCGCGACCAGATCGCGCCACGTCGGATCGGTGTCGTCCACCAGATCGACGTCGTCCAGCAGGGCCACCGCCCCGCCTCCGTCGGGCAGGATCAGACCCAGCACCTCCATCAGCTCGCCGTCGGGACCGACGTGGGCCTCGGCCTGGACGATCACGGCCGCCTGCTCGCCGTCCTCCTCCCACCAGATGACGGGTTGGGGCAGGTCCATCTCGATAACGCGCGCCTCTTCGGTGTCCCCCAGGGCGAAGACGGCCCTGCCCGCCTGAACGTCGTCCAGCGTCGCCACGGCCCCGTTGAAGGGCGTCAGCCGCGACCAGTCGTCGACGTCGAAACCGCCGCCGTCTTCATCCAGCGCATCATCGTTCTGGCTCATCGCCGCTCCTTGATCTGACGCCGTGTCGGCGCCGGACCACTTAGGGCCTGTGCGTTCAAAGTCCACTGCGGCGGCCCCCTGTCACATCGGCGTGACTTCCCCCGCCCGAACGGCTAAGACCTCGGGCAAAATCAGAACCGGTTCAGGAGACTATCCATGGCGCGCATCACGCTGCGACAACTGCTCGACCACGCGGCGGAGCACGACTACGGCCTGCCCGCCTACAACATCAACAACATGGAGCAGGGCCTGGCCATCATGGAGGCCGCCGACGCCGTCAACGCGCCGGTCATCATCCAGGCCTCGCGCGGCGCCCGCTCCTACGCCAACGACGTGGTCCTGGCCCGGCTGATCGACGCCCTGGTCGAGCTCTATCCGCACATCCCGGTCTGCATGCACCAGGACCACGGCAACGGCCCGGCCACCTGCGCCACCGCCATCCAGTACGGCTTCACCTCGGTGATGATGGACGGCTCGCTGGAGGAGGACGCCAAGACCCCCGCCTCCTACGACTACAACGTCGACGTCACGCGCCGCGTCACCGAAATGGCCCACAGCTGCGGCGTCTCGGTCGAGGGCGAGCTGGGCGTGCTGGGCTCGCTGGAGACCGGCATGGGCGAGGCCGAGGATGGCCATGGCTTTGAGGGCAAGCTGGACCACTCGGCCCTGCTGACCGACCCGGACCAGGCGGTCGACTTCGTCAAGGCCACCAAGGTCGACGCCCTGGCCATCGCCATGGGCACCTCGCACGGCGCCTACAAGTTCACGCGCCAGCCGGACGGCGAGGTCCTGGCCATGAACGTGATCGAGGAAATCCACCGCCGCCTGCCCAACACCCACCTGGTGATGCACGGCTCCTCCTCGGTGCCGCAGGACCTGCAGGACATCATCAACCAGTACGGCGGCCAGATGCCCCAGACCTGGGGCGTCCCGGTCGAGGAGATTCAGCGCGGCATCAAGAACGGCGTGCGCAAGGTCAACATCGACACCGACAACCGCATGGCCATGACCGGCGCCATCCGCAAGGTGCTGATGGAAAAGCCGGCCGAGTTCGACCCGCGCGCCTATCTGAAGCCGGCCAAGGAAGCCATGCGCAAGCTGTGCCAGGAACGCTACCTGCAGTTCGGCTGCGAGGGCCAGGCGTCCAAGATCAAGCCCCTGTCCACCGCCCAGATGGCCAAGCGCTACGCCTCGGGCGAGCTGGACCCGCGCATCGGCTGACGCCTCCAGTCTCCTCCCCACTTCGTGGGGAGGAGAAAGCCATGCTATCCCGCCTCATGGCCGACGCCCCCCTGCTGACCGAAGACGACGACGCGGACATCCTCGAGGCGCGCATCGACGCGCCCGGCGTGCGTCTGGACAAGGCCCTGGCCGAGGCCTTCCCCGCCCTGTCCCGCGCCCGGCTCCAGACCCTGTTGTCCGAAGGCGCCGTCACCCGCGACGGCCAGGTCGTCTCCGGCGGCTCGGCCAAGGCGCAGGCCGGGCTCTACGCCGTCGCCCTGCCGCCCGTCGCCCCGGCCGCGCCCCAGCCCGAAGCCATCCCCCTGACGGTGCTGTTCGAGGACGCCGATCTGATCGTCATCGACAAGGCGCCCGGCATGGCCGCCCATCCGGCGCCCGGCTGCGAGACCGGCACCCTGGTCAACGCCCTTCTGGCCCACTGCGGCGCGGGGCTGTCGGGCATCGGCGGCGTGGCCCGGCCCGGCATCGTCCATCGCCTGGACAAGGACACCTCGGGCGTCATGGTCGCCGCCAAGTCCGACCGCGCCCATGCGGGCCTGTCGGCCCTGTTCGCCGCCCATGACATCGAGCGAACCTATGTCGCCCTGACGCGCGGCGCGCCCGCCCCTGAAAAGGGCCGCATCCAGACCCGGATCGGCCGATCCAGCGGCGACCGCAAGAAGATGGCCGTGCTGCGTTCCGGCGGGCGCGAGGCGATCACCGACTATGTGGTCCAGCAGACCTTCGGTCGACCGGCCAAGGCCTCGAACGCCCCGCTCGCCGCCCGCGTCGCCTGCACCCTGCACACCGGCCGCACCCATCAGATCCGCGTCCACATGGCCTCCAAGGGGTCGCCCCTGCTCGGCGATCCCGTCTACGGCTCGGGCAGTCCCGCCGCCCCCGTCCGCGCGGCCGTCGAGGCGGCGGGGCTGAAGCGCCAGGCCCTGCACGCCGCCGTCCTCGGCTTCGTCCACCCCGTCACCGGCCGGCCCCTGCGCTTCGAGACCGACCCGCCCGAGGACATGCGGCGGCTGGAAGCCCTGCTGAGCGAACTCTAGCGCCTAATCCAGCGCCCGCCCCTCGCGCCAGTAGCCCATGCAGGCCACGCTGCGGCGGGACAGGCCGCGCTCGCGCGTCAGATGCAGGCGGATGTCCCGCGCCGCGCGCGTCTCGCAGGCGATCCAGGCGTAGAATTCCGACGCCTCGTCCACCTCCGTGTCCCACAGGACCTCGGCGTCGACGTCCAGACGTCCGACCGCCTCGTCCGCCTCATACGCCAGGCCTCCGGGCGCGACCGTCGAGAGATCCAACCCCTTCACCGCCGCGATCAGCGCCTGGCCGTAGCCGGTCGTGCGCGGCGCCCACTGGGCCTCCACCCAGGTCGGCAGGGGCAGCCGATCCGCCTCGCCCGGCGTCTCGGCCAACAGGCGCACCCGCGGGCGCTCGTTCCAGGCCTTCAGGGTCTCCACTATGCCCATGGCGGCGGGCAAGGCCGTCTCGTCCGCCACGATCAGCACCTGGCGCACCGCGCGCGGCGGCCGCCATTCGAAGCCGACCTGCGGCCCGCCCGCCGTCCGGTCGGGGGCCGACATCGACAGCCTGTCGCCGATCCGCGCCCGCGCGGCCCAGCGCCCCGCCGGCCCCAGCGACGCCCACTCTTCCGGCGCCGCATAGCCGGTCGGCCCGTGCATCACGAAGTCGATGTCGATCTCCCCAGCCGCCGGCCGCAGGGCGCGGATGGTGTAGGAGCGCATGGGCGGGCGCTCCGCCTCCGCAAGGCCGCGATAGGCGTCGTACCAGGCCTCGCCCGACCGCTCCGCCAGCCGCTCGGCCAACTGCGGCGCCCGGCCGTCCGCGCCGGGAAAGAACAGCTTGATCCGCTGGTCCGGAGCGAAGGCCGCCACCCGCTCCACCTCCAGTCCGCCGAAGGTGAACCGCGTCAGCGAGGGGCACAGCCGGGTCCGCCGCGCCAACACCAGGTCAAACAACCGATACGGCCCCATGGCGACGCCTTTCACTGAACCACTCTGGCTGAGGCAGTTATCGCTATTGCGACTTGTTTGCAAATTAGAGGCTTTATTCGCAACAATGTCTGTGCTAGATAATCCGACGACGACGACTGATCGGTCGTCGCCCAAATGGGACAATCCGCCCCTTTCCTTTCGGGCAACGGATTCCCATCTTGTCAGTTGAGGGGCGAGGTGATGATGCACGTCATGTGGTCGGAACCGTAGCGCCAGCTCATGCAGCCGGAGGGACCATATGGCCAACAATACGCTGACGGTGATGTCGCCTGAACAGGGACTGTCCCGTTATCTTACGGAAATCCGTAAGTTTCCCATGCTGACCAAGGATGAGGAGTTCATGCTCGCCAAGCGGTGGAGCGAACACCAGGA
>JAFKFS010000094.1 GCA_017308115.1 Bordetella sp. | reverse complement strand
CTGATGAAGCGGAAGACGACGGTGTTCAGGCGCGGCACCGGCCCCCAGTAGCCGTCGCGGCGGATCAGGGTCAGCTGGCTGCCGCGCTGCCAGCCCCGCAGCTTGAACGGGCCGGTGCCGACCGGCGTGACGGCGTTGGTCGCGGCGCTGTTCGGCGAGACCATGACCGCGTCACCCCAGGCCAGGACATAGGGCAGGGTCGCCATGGGCCGCGACAGATGGATGCGCAGGGTCGCCGGGTCGACGACCTCGACGTTGCGGATCGGCTCGAACAGGGCCTTCTGGGCGTTGGTCGAGTCTCTGGCGGTGATGCGGTCGAGAGAGAATTTGGCGACGGCGGCGTCGAACGGCGCGCCATCCGAAAAGGTCACGCCGCGCCGCAGGTGGAAGGTCCAGGTCAGGCCGTCGGGCGCGGCTTCCCACGACTCGGCCAGGGACGGGGCGACGGCGCCGTTCTGGGTCAGCTTGGTCAGGCCCTCGAAGACGTTGGCGTAGACGACCTCGTCCACCGCCGCCGCCGCGCCCGAGGTCGGATCGAGGTTCGGCGGCTCCAGCGGCAGGCCGAGGACCAGACGGTCACGCGGGGCTTGAGCCTGAACCTGAGGCGCGGACAGGCCCCACACGACGCACAGGGCCAGCGACAGGATGAGGGTGATCAGGTCGGGTCGAAGCCCGCCGTTCCGGCCGCGCCGTCGGGATGCTGTCGCGACGCATGTCGCCCCTGTCTTCGTCACCGTCCCTCGATCTCCCCCTTGCGACGCGGCCGATCTGCGTCAGCCTACGTCATGGATTTGCTCTCACGCCATCGAATAGGCGCGCCTCACCACGGCTGGCGCATCAGAGAGGCGGGGCAGGCGGCGGCGGTTTCGGTCGCGGCGGCGCGGGCGGCGTCGAACTCCTCCTTGGCGCGGGCGAAGTCGGCCTGGAACGCCGGGTCGGCCTTCAGCCGTGTGACGATGGTCGCGCCGACGATACGGCCCGCCTCGACGTCGCTGGCGTAGTGGACGCCGCAGACCGCGCGGCTTTCGCCATAGGCCAGGCCTCGGCGCAGGATGGCGTCGGCGCGGTCGGGCGCCATTTCGGCCAGGACCAGCGACCAGGCCCAGCCCAGCGCCGAGTGGCCCGACGGATAGGAGCCGCTGGCCGCCAGCCAGGTCTCGGGCGCGATGCAGGTCGGCAGGGGCTCGACCACGAAGGGACGTTTGCGGAAATAGCCCTTCTTGGCCGGGGTCTGGATCATCTCCAGATCGCCCAGCATCTTGCCCATCAGCAGGGTGAGGGTCGGCATCTGTTCCGGCTCGAACTTGAAGCCAAGGGCGCAGTCGAAAGCGCGCGGGGCGCCGGGCGTCTCGATCTCATTGTCGGCGCGGGCGATGGCCCAGCGTTCGGAGCCTTCCAGCGACCGCATGGCGCGATAGGCGGCGATGTCGGCCTGTTCTCGCAGGGAGCCTTCTTCGGGCGGCGGCGGCAGGAAGTTGGCGGCGTTGGGCGTGTTCTCGGCCGTCAGATAGCCGTGCGGGTGGTCGCGGAAGCCGGTCCAGAAGGAGACCGGCGCAGCAGGGGCGGCGACGACCGCCGTCTGCGTCGAGGCCGCGCCCGCGCAGCCGCCCACAGCCCCGCCCAAGGCCAGGCTCATCGCGACGAGGGAAGAGGCGAGGCGGGGCATGGTCATGGGGAAGCTCCGGGTAGCGGGGATCATGCGGCGACGGCGCCGGGGCGGCCGGACTCGACGGTCCAGGATTTCAGGGTCGACAGGCCGGCCTTGGGATCGCGCACGTCGCTGATGACCTGATAGCGCGTATCCATGCGGTCGGGGCGCACCTCGATCGACATATAGCCGCGCGGGCGGCTGTCGAAGAACTTCACCTGCGGATTATTGGGCATGACGGCCATCAGGCCTTCGTAGCTGGGGCCGGTCGAGGTGATGGAGGTGCCGACGAACTCGGTCGCCACGGTGGCCGACGACGGGTCGCGGCTGTCCAGCTTCACGTCGTTGGTCCAGAAGGAGTGGTAGTCGCCGCTGAGGACCACGGGGTTGGACGGCTTCAGCTCGGACAGGGCGCCGGTCAGCCGGTCGCGCGCGGCGGGGAAGCCGTCCCAGGTGTCGGTCCAGTAGCGGTTCTCCTCGGCCGGGCTGCGGGAGAGGCGCAGGCCCGCCATCACCAGGTTCTGGCCCAGGATGTTCCAGCGCGCGTCGGCGCGGGCCAGGCCGTCATAGAGCCAACGCTCCTGCTCGAAGCCGAGGAAGGTGCGCGACGGGTCCAGACGGTCGGTGCAGGTCGCGTCGGCGACGATCTGGCCCTTGCCGCCGTTCTCGCCGTCGCTGCACGGCTGTTTCGAGCGGTATTGCCGCCCGTCCAGCATGAAGAACTCGGCCAGCTTGCCATAGCGGACGCGGCGATAGATCGGCATCTGCAGGGCGGCGTTCAGCCGTGTGCGGCGGATGGGCATGGCCTCGTAGAAGGCCTGATAGCCGGCGGCGCGGCGTTGCAGGAAATCGTTCGGAGCGACGCCGCGAACCTTGGACCAGACCCCCGAATAGTCGTCCTGAATCTCATGGTCGTCCCAGACGGCGACGCCGGGGGCGACGGCGTGCAGGCGCTGAAGGTTCGCGTCCGTCTTGTGCAGGGCGTAGCGGTTGCGATAGCCCGCCAGCGTCGTCGCCTCTTCCAGATTATAGGGGCGCACCACCTCGGCCGCCCGACCCGGCAGCAGGGTGTACTCATAGATGTAGTCGCCCAGGAACAGGGTCATGTCCGGCGCCTCGTCGGCCATGTGGCCATAGGCGCTGAAATAGCCGCGCTCCCAGTGCGAGCAGGAGGCGACGGCCAGCCGCAGACGGTCGGCGGCGGCGTTCGGGGCGGGGGTGGTCAGGGCGCGGCCGGTCGGGCTCTGCTGCCCCTGGGCGGTGAAGCGGTACCAGTAGGGGCGATGGGGGCTGAGGCCCGCAACCTCGACGTGGACGCTGTGCGCCGCCTCTCGCGAGGCCAGCGTCTCGCCCGCGGCGACGATGCGGCGGAACTGGTCGTCGGCGGCGACTTCCCAGCGCACGGGGATGGCGGCGTCCAGGCCCCCCAGACCGTCGGCGGCCAGAGGATCGGCCGCCAGCCGCGTCCAAAGGACGAAGCCGTCGGGCGCGGGATCGCCGCTGGCGACCCCCAGCGGAAATAGATAGGCGCCGCCCGCCTGGGCCCGTCCGAAGCTCAGCACGGCGGGCGCGACGACCAGACCCGTCAGAAGGGCGCGGCGATCAAGGCGGGGAGCGGAATAAGCCATCATGACACCAGCAAGGAAACGAAGGCGGACCGGCCGAAACCGGCCCGCCTTCGCTCGGGAGGAAACCTCAGAAGTCCATCGACAGCCGCACGCCATAGGTGCGGCCCTGGCTGGGCGAGGTGGTTGGGCGGGCCGAGCCGTTGAAGCCGTTGCGGGTCTCTTCATAGTAGGTGTTGAACATGTTCCGCACCCACAGGCCTGCGCGCCAGTTGGCCCCCGCCGGGCCGACGCTGAAGTTGGCGTTCCACAGCCAATAGGCGTCGATGATCGACGAGGAGCTGACCGAATACAGCTCGTCCCGATAGTTGTAGTTGGTCTCGGCGCGCATGTCCCAGCCCGACATGCCCCAGTCATAGGCGATCGAACCGCCATAGTTCATCTTGGGGAAGGACAGGCGTTCGCCCGAGCGGTCATTGGCGATGATGACGTCCCATGGGCCGTTGACCGGATTGGCGGCGTCGGTCTTGGTTCCGTCGATAGCGAAGTATTCGTCGTATTCGCCGGTCTTGTAGCCGATGTTCTGGCTGATGGTCAGGCCGTCGACCGGCACCCAGGTCAACTCGATCTCGCCGCCCCAGATATGCGACTTGGGCACATTGGTGATCTTGCCCAGGCGGCCGGTCAGGCGGTCGTATTCCAGGCCCTGAACCTGCTGGTCCTTGTAGTCATAGTAGAAGAGGGCGCCGTTCAACCGCAGCCGTCGGTCGAACAGGTCCGACTTGACGCCGGCCTCATAGGCGATGACGATCTCCGGCTTGAACGGCGTCGCCGAGGTCGCGTTGTAGGTGGTGAAACCGCCCGATTTCACCCCGCGCGCCACGCTGGCGTAGAAGAGGGCGTCGTCGGTCAGCTTGTACTCCAGACCCAGACGGCCCGAGACCTCGTTCAGGTCGGTGTCGTAGCTGGTGGTCGGCGGCGGCGGGTTGGGAGCGACGAAGGTGCCGCCGCTGTCCAGGGTCCGCTCTTCCGTTTCCCAGCGCAGGCCGGCGATCAGGTTCAGCCGCTCGTTCACCTGATAGGAGTTGTGGGTGAAGACGCCGAAGGCCGACACCGACTGGCCGTAGCCGGTGTTGATCAGGTTCGCGTTACCCCGGAAGTTGGTATAGAAGCCGCCGTCGATGCTTTCGTCAGCGTAGTGAGCGCCGATCATCCAGTTGAGAGGCCCGTCTCCGTTGGAGCTCAGGCGCAGTTCCTGAGCGAAGACGTCGATGTCGTTGTAGAAGAAGACGTTCGACTCGTTGAAGCGGGTGCTGTCCCAGTCGTTGAACTCGCTGCGCGAGAAGGTCTGGTAGGCGGTGATCGAGGTCAGGTCGGCCCAGCCCAGGTCCGCCTTGATGCGGGCGCTGACGTCGAAGCCGTCGTTGTCGCGGAAGGGCTTGGCGTCCAGGCCGACGCCCGCCACGGCGGCCATCGCCGGCGAGATGCCCCAACCCGTGATGCGCCAGGCCGTATCCTTAGGATAGACGATGGTGCTGCCTGACACGGCGTATGGTCCCAGAAGGCGGAAGCCGCGGCCGTCGGACTTGTCGATGGAATAGGTGGCGGCCAGATCGGCGGTGACGGTCTCGCTGACGTCCCAGGTCAGGCGGCCGCGGATGGCGGTCTTGTTCACGTCGCCCAGCTTTTCGCCGGTGTCGCGGTGGTACTGCCAGGCGCCGCCCTGTTCGGTGACGGCGGCCAGACGGCCCAGCAGGGTCGGTGCGATCTGGCCCGAGACGTAGCCCTCGACCTTATAGCGGTCGAAGGTCCCGTATTCGGCGTTGAATCCGGCGCGGAAGTCGGCGGTCGGGGCGTTGGTGATGATGTTGACGGCGCCGCCGGTGGTGTTGCGGCCGTACAGGGTGCCCTGCGGTCCGCGCAGGACCTCCATCCGGGCGATGTCGAACAGGGCGCCCTGGGTCGTCACCGTATAGGGATGGGCGACCTCATCGACATAGATGCCGACGGTCGAGGCGTTGTTCGAGGAATATTCCCGCGCGCCGATGCCGCGGATACGGAACTGGGGCTGGCCGCCGCCGAACTGGCTGTCGACCTCCATGTTGGGGACGGCGTTCTCCAGGTCGTTGACGACCGAGATGCCCTTCTCCTCCAACTGCTCGCCGCCGACGACGCTGAGCGAGACGCCTACGTCCTGGCTGGCCTGCTCTCGACGCTGGGCGGTGACGATGATTTCGTCGACGCGCGTAGCCTGATCTCCGGCGCGTGCGCCGCTTTGAGCGTTGGCGTTGGAGAAGGTGGCGATTGTCAGTAAGCTGACAGAAGACGCCAAGATATGCTTCTTCATTTTATTCCCCTCAATACCGTTGGTATTCTAAGGTATTTTATTGATGATGCTGGAAAGGCGATCGATCAACTCGTCGATCTGGGCGCGGCTGATAATCAAGGGAGGCGACAGTGCGATGACATCCGCCGTCACCCGTACTAGAATTCCGTCGTCAAACGCTCGGTGGAACACTTCCGTCGCGCGGGCGCCGGGCGCGCCAGGGCGCGGCTCCAGCTCGATGCCTGCGACCAGGCCCAGATCCCGCACGTCGATGACGTGGGGCAGGCCCTTCAGGCTGTGCACCGCATCCTGCCAATAGGGCGTCAGTTCGGCCGCGCGCTGGAACAGGCCGTCGCCTTCATAGACGTCCAGCGTGGCCAGCCCCGCCGCCGCCGCCAGCGGATGGCCGGAATAGGTGTAGCCGTGGAAGAATTCGATGCCCGGCCCGGCGGCGCCCTCGACCACCGCCTGATAGACGGCGCTGCTGACGCCGACGGCGCCCATGGGCACGGCGCCGTTGGTCAGACCCTTGGCGCAGGTCATCAGGTCGGGCGTGACGCCCAGGGCCTCGGCCGCCGTCAGGGCGCCCAGGCGGCCGAAGCCGGTGATGACCTCGTCGAAGATCAGCAGGACGCCGTGCCGCGCCGTGATCTCGCGCAGCCGCTCCAGATAGCCGACCGGCGGCACGATCACTCCGGCCGAACCGGACATGGGCTCGACGATGACGGCGGCAATGGTTTCGGCGCCGTGGGCCTCGATCAGGGCCTCCAGCTCATCGGCCAGATGCAGGCCCCAGGTCGGCTGGCCTCGGCTGAAGGCGGCCTCGTCCAGGTTCAGGGTGTGCGACAGGTGGTCGACGCCGGGCAGGGTGGGAAAGCCGCGCCGGTTGTTCTCCAGCCCGCCGACGGAAATGCCGCCGAAGCCGACGCCGTGATAGCCCTTCTGGCGGCCGATCAGGCGGGTGCGGTTCTCGAACCCCTTGGCGCTCTGATAGGCGAGGGCGATCTTCAGGGCGGTGTCGACCGCTTCCGATCCCGAACCGGCGAAGAAGACATGGTTCAGGTCGCCGGGCAGCAGCATCCCCAGCCGCGACGCCAGTTCGAACGCCAGCGGGTGCCCCAGTTGGAAGGTCGGGGCGTAGTCCAGAATCGCGGCCTGCCGCTGGATGGCCTCGACGATCGGCTTGCGGGCGTGGCCGGCGTTGACGCACCACAGGCCGGCGGTGCCGTCCAGCACCGCCCGACCGTCGGGCGTGAAGTAATGCATGTCCCGCGCCGAGGCGAGCAGGCGCGGCTGCGCCTTGAAGGCGCGGTTGGCCGTGAAGGGCATCCAAAACGGATCAAGGTCGTTGGCGGCGGCGACCATCAGACGATCCATCGTCTCTCCTCCCCATAAGGCCCTCGCGGTCTGATGCCGCTTTCGGCCGTGGCCGCCGGGTGACCCGGCCGCTGAAATCTCTCCGCAATCGATATTCTGTGCAACGCAGCATTCCTGTGCGGCTGCGGTGATCGACGACGGTCGGCTCCCTTCTCGATGGGCTGATTAGCCGCCCTGGCGAGAAATCGGGCAAGGCTGTTTCTTGGTTGCCCTACGTCTCTGTGAGAAAAGGGAAAAATAATCCAATGATCGGAATCCTGAGCAATCACAACGGCGCCGTCAGAAGGTCGGCGGGGTGCAGGCGCTGATGACCACGCACGGGATGTCGCCGATGTTGCGGAAGCGGTGCGGCAGGACGCTGGGAAACAGATAGCCTTCGCCCGCCTTCAGCACGCGCGACTGGCCGTCGACGGTGACTTCCAGGCGGCCCGAGATGATCAGTCCGCCTTCCTCGCCCTCGTGGGACAGCATGACCCGGCCGCTGTCGGAGCCGGGCTGATAGGTCTCGTACAGGATCTGCAGGCTGGAATCCTGGCTGGACCCCAGCTGGCGATAGGAGACCTCGCCGCGCGAGATGTCGGTCAGTTCGTCGTGGCGATAGAAGTATTTGGTCGGGGTCTCGAACTCCGAGCTGAAGAAGTCGCCCAGCGATATGCCCGCCGCGTCCAGCAGGCGCTTCAGCGAGCCGACCGAGGGGCTGGTGCGGCCGCTCTCGACCAGGCTGACGGTGCTGGACGGCACGCCCGCCTTGCGCGCCAGGGCGCGCTGCGACAGGCCGAGGCGGTCCCGAAGCGCCCGCAGGCGCGGGCCGATGATGTTCTCGTCTTCCATGTCGCCGCGCGCCATTTCGCCTATCCTCGCTTGCGGGTCAGCAGGTCGTAGGCCGCTCTGGCCATGACCTTGGCCGAGTTGGTCATGTCGTCGATGCCCACCCATTCGTCGGGCTGGTGGGCCAGGTCCAGCACGCCGGGTCCGTAGGCGATGCAGTCCTTCAGCTTGCCGATGCGGTCGATGTGCTTCTGGTCATAGGTGCCGGGCGAGCAGACGAACTGGGCCTTTTTCCCCAGCACGGTCTCGATGGCGGCGGCGGTCGTGCTGGCGACGGGGCCGTCGCGGTCGGCCATGCTGGGGGCCACCTGGACCAGGTCGCGCATCTCGTAGCGGAAGCCGTGGCGCTGGGCCGCCAGCCCGTCGAGGATGGCCTTCACCTCGCCCTTCACCTCCTCCAGCGACTCCTCGATCAGGAAGCGGCGGTCGATGACC
>JAFKFS010000093.1 GCA_017308115.1 Bordetella sp. | reverse complement strand
ATCCCGCGCGAACATTGCGAGGCGGCCGCCAAGGTCATCGGCTTCGTCATGCAGCAAAGGAAGCGGCGATGAAGGCGACGGCGGAGGAACGGCGTATGCTGACGAACCCTGATTCGCGCGGGCGAGACGCCATGACCATTTCCCGACCGCAAGACCGCCAGAAGACCAGCATCGCGGGCCGCCCGCGCTTCGATCCGTGGCTGGTCGTGATGGCGGTCGGCTTCGCCCTGGCGATCGCGGCCATCGCCTATCCGGCGTTCCGGGCCAGCGCCTTCACCGCGCCGGGGCTGATCCTGATCTTCGCGGCGGGGGCGACGGCGCTGATCTGGCTGTCGGCGTTCGGCCGGTCAGAGCGTCGTCCCGCCTCGGGCGATACGGCGGTCGAGATGCTGGACGCCATGGCCGAGCCCGCCGCCCTGGTGCAGCCGTCAGGCCAGGTGCTGGCCTATAACGCCGCCTGGGCCGAGGAGAACGGGACCGTCACCACCCTGCCCAGGGCCGGCAAGGGCGGCGGCAAGTCCGCCCAGGCCCTCTACATGGCCTTCGCCCAGGCCCGCGAAGGCCATCAGGGCCGCGCCATCGTCCAGATCGGCGCGCGTGAGATCGAGGTGCTGATCGGCCAGGCGGGGCAGGGGCGTTTCCTGGTGCGCGCCGCGCCCGAGGCCGTCCTGCCCCTGGCCCCCGCCGCGCCGGTCGCGCCGCAACCCGCCGCCCCGACGGGCGAGGCCCGCGCCATGGCCGCCGGAGCGCCCTTCGGCTCGGCGGTGATCGGGGGCGAAGACCTGTTCTCGGGCAGGGTGGAGGAGCCGAACGCGGCGCTGTCCCTGTTGACCGGGCCGGCGGCCTCGGGCGACGCGGCCTTCGGCCATCTGTTCGACCCGGCGGGCGTGATCGAGGCCAGGGCCAAGCTGGAGGCCGGGTCGTCCGGCCCGATCGAGCTGATCGCCCGCGCCCACCCGGATCGCCAGCTGCACCTCTATGTCGCGCCCGAAGGCGACAAGCGCCGCGTCTGGCTGTTCGACGTGGCGGCGCAGAAGTCGATGGAGCTGCAGCTGTCCCAGGCCCAGAAGATGCAGGCCGTGGGCCAGCTGGCGGGCGGGGTGGCGCACGACTTCAACAACCTGCTGACCGCGATCCAGCTGCAGCTTTCCGGCCTGCTGGAGCGCCACCCGGTCGGCGATCCCTCGTATGAAGGTCTGAACGAGATCCGCCAGACAGCCATCCGCGCCGCCGATCTGGTGAGGAAGCTCTTGGCCTTCTCGCGCAAGTCGACGGTGCGGCGCGAGCGGCTGGACCTGGGCGAGCTGGTCGGCGAATTCGCGGTGCTGCTGCGCCGCCTGCTGCGCGAGGACGTGCGGCTGGAGACCGACTACGGCCGCGACCTGCCGCTGGTGCTGGCCGACAAGAGCCAGCTGGAGACGGCGGTGATGAACCTGGCCGTCAACGCCCGCGACGCCATGCGCGGGGTGGTCGAGCCGGGCGCGGGGGTGGTCACCATCCGCACCCGTCGCCTGACGGGCGCCGAGGCGCGCGGCCTGGGTTGGCGCGAGGCGCCCGAGGAAGTCGCCCTGATCGAGGTGTCCGACACCGGCCCCGGCGTGCCGACGGCCCTGCTGGACAAGATCTTCGAGCCCTTCTTCACCACCAAGGCGGTGAACGAGGGGACGGGCATGGGCCTGGCCACCGTCTACGGCATCGCCCAGCAGGCGGGCGGCCACATCACCGTCGCCAACCTGGACGGCCCCGATTCCAGTATTCTCGGCGCGGCCTTCCGCATCTTCCTGCCCGCCGCCACGGCCGAGGAGTTGGTCGAGGCCCCGGTGGTCGAGAAGGTCGTCAAGGCGCCGCGCGACCTGTCGGGGGCGGGCCGCATCCTGTTCGTGGAAGACGAGGCCGCCGTGCGCGGCATCGCCGCCCGCCTGCTACGCCAGCGCGGCTATGAGGTGATCGAGGCCGCCGACGGCGAGGAGGCCCTGATCCTGGCCGAAGAATGGGCGGGCCAGATCGACATGCTGATCTCGGACGTCATCATGCCGGGGCTGGACGGACCGTCGCTGCTGCGCAAGGCGCGACCCTTCCTCGGCGACGCGCCGGTCATGTTCATCTCGGGCTATGCCGAGAGCGACTTCTCGGACCTGCTGCAGGACGAGACGGGCGTGTCCTTCCTGCCCAAGCCGCTGGACATCAAGACCCTGGCCGAGCGGGTCAAGCAGGAACTGCACGCGGGGTGATCGCGTGTGGATTTCAGGCCCTGAGGTCCAGCCGCTCTTGCGGCGACCAGCGCCGCTCGCGCGCGGCTTCGTGCAGGGTGTCGGCGATGTCCAGCAGGTGGTGACGGCGAAGGCGCGGGATCACCTCCAGCAATTGCAGGCGCAGGCTTTCCGCTTCGGCGTCCGACAACAGGGCGTCGCGAGAGGAGGCGCGACCGGGCATGGGACTTCCCTGGCGAAGCGACCATCAAATGATGGTCTGGGGGCGTGGGGGAAACGACTGTTTCGCGTCCGGAGTTCCGAAAATCGGCCTCGGCCCCAGAATTATGAACAAAGGCGCGGTTCAAGGCTTGGGTATGGCGCGCACGGCCCTAGATAGGGTCCAGAGGAATCAAACGCCGAAAGAGGAGTCTCCCCATGGCCTTCACCCTGCCCCCGCTGCTCTACGCGTGTGACGCGCTGGAGCCGGCCATCGACAAGGAGACGATGTCCTTCCACCACGACAAGCACCATCAGACCTATGTCGACAACCTGAACAAGGCTATCGACGCCGACGCCGCCCTGCAGGGCAAGTCGCTGGAGGAGTTGTTCGCCACGATGTCGACCCTACCCAAGGCGGTGCGCAACAACGGCGGCGGCCACTGGAACCACTCCCTGTTCTGGGAACTGCTGGCGCCCCAGGGCCAGACGGGCGAGCCCTCGGCCGAGCTGGCGGCCAAGATCGACGCCGAGCTGGGCGGCATGGACAAGTTCAAGGCCGACTTCGACGCCGCCGGCGCCGGTCAGTTCGGCTCGGGCTGGGCCTGGCTGATCCTTCAGGACGGCAAGCTGAAGGTCACCTCGACGCCGAACCAGGACAACCCGCTGATGGATCTGGCCGACGAGAAGGGCGCCGTCCTGCTGGCCGCCGACGTGTGGGAGCACGCCTATTACCTGAAGTACCAGAACCGCCGGGTCGACTACCTCAAGGCCTTCTGGTCGGTGGTGAACTGGAACAAGGTCAACGAACTGTACGAAGCCGCCAAGGGCTGATGCAGCGGACGCCCCGCCGATGACGGCGGGGCGTTCTTCTTTATGGCTCCCCCTCCCGCTCCTCCCGGCGGAGGCCGGGACGCGATGCTTCGACTTCAGGGCGCCCAGGCCGACCGAACAGGCTTCCGCCTGGCGGCCCGACGGGATTCCGGCCTCCGCCGGGAGGAGCGGGCAGGAAAAGTCTCCGCCGCTCAAGACGATTTCAGCCTTCATTCCGGGCTAAGCCCGCAGGAGACGATGATGACCCCCTATCTGAAACTGGCCGCCTCAGGGCTGGTGCTGAGCCTTCTGATCGGCGCGGGCGCCTGCCAGCAGCAGCCCCAAAAGCAGTCCAGGGCGGGCGAGCAGGGGCAGGCGGCGACGGCGGCCGCCGCGACCTCGCCGGACGTGCATCCCTTTACGGTGGGCGATCTGAAGCTGGCGGCTCTGCGCGACGGCGAGATCGTCGTGCCGGTGGCGCAGAGCCCGTGGGTCGAGGCCGGGGCCAAGGCCGAAGACATTGTCGCCCTGCTGACGGCGGCCGGGGCGCCGACGGATGCGGTCCACCTGCCGGTGCAGCCGCTGCTGGTGCGCGACGGCGAGCGGGTGGTCCTGATCGACGCGGGCGCGGGCGGACAGATGGGCACGCAGAACCTGCTGGTCGCCTCGCTTCGCGCCGCCGGGGTCGAGCCGGATCAGGTGACGGACATCCTGATCTCCCACGCCCACGGCGACCATGTGGGCGGCCTCGTCGACGCCGGCGGCGCCCTGACCTTCCCCAAGGCGGTCATTCGCATGAGCGCGGCCGAGTGGGACGCCGCCAAGGCGGGCGCCAAGGGCGATGAAGCCGTCCTGATCCGGGCCATCACGCCGCGCGTCGAGGTCTTCCAGCCCGCCGCGCGGATCACGCCGGCGATCCGCGCCGTCCCGCTGAAGGGGCATACGCCGGGTCATTCGGGTTATGAGATCGCATCGGGGTCGGAGCGGCTGCTGTATGTCGGCGACGCCCTGCACAGTTCGGTCATCTCGGTTCCGCGGCCGGATCTGGCTCTGGTCTGGGACAACGACCGCGCGGCGGGGGCCGCGACGCGCCGGACCCTGCTGGATCAGGGCGCGCAGGGCGGGTTGCGTTACTACGGCGTCCACTTCCCCTTCCCGGGGCTGGGGAAGATCGAGCGCCGGGGCGACGCCTATGTCTGGACGCCGAAGGCGCCGCCCGCAGGCTGAAACGCCCGCCCGGCCTGACCTGGTTGGCTTGACTCTGAGGGGGCGCGGCCGCATAAGCGCGCCCTTCTCGCACCGGGTTCGTCCCGAGGCGCGACGTCTATTACGGACGATGCGTGGACCGCCGTTGAGATCGCCGCTCCAATCGGGGAGGGGCCGGGCCGCATCATGATGAAGAGCGACATATGTCCAAGCGCCACAGCGCCAAGTACAAACTCGACCGGGCCATGGGTGAAAACCTGTGGGGCCGCTCGAAGTCTCCCGTCAACAAACGCTCCTACGGCCCCGGCCAGCACGGTCAGCGCCGCAAGTCCAAGGTCTCTGACTTCGGCCTGCAGCTGAAGGCCAAGCAGAAGCTGAAGGGCTACTACGGCAACATCACCGAGAAGCAATTCGCGGCGACCTACGCCGAAGCCGCCCGCCGCAAGGGCAACACCTCGGAAAACCTGATCGGTCTGCTGGAATCGCGCCTGGACGCCATCGTCTATCGCGCCAAGTTCGTGCCGACCGTCTGGGCCGCCCGTCAATTCGTCTCGCACGGCCACGTCACCGTCAACGGCAAGAAGGTCGACATCGGTTCGTACCGCTGCAAGGTCGGCGACGTGATCGAGGTCAAGGAAAAGTCGCGCAACATGGCCCTGGTGCTGGAAGCCCAGCAATCGGGCGAGCGTGACCTGCCCGACTACCTGGAGCTGGGCGACCGCGGTTTCTCGGTCCGTTACGGCCGCGTGCCGGAACTGTCCGACGTGCCCTATCCGGTGAAGATGGAGCCGAACCTGGTCGTCGAATACTACTCCTCGTAAGTTCGACGAGCCCGCCCGATCCGTCGGGTTTCGGTTAAGACAGGAAAGAGGCTCCGGCTCGCCGGGGCCTCTTTTTTCATGCGATTTCGCTGCGGTTCCCTTTTGGGCCGAACCAAGGCATTGTGGCTCGTGTGTCGGGATCGCGCCGCAGGAGGCCGGGATGAGAGATCGGATCGCCGGCCGCGCCGCCCAGGCGCTGCCTGTCGTCGCCCTGTCCGTGGTCGTTCTGTCCATGGTCGTCCTGGCGGGCTGCGCCCAGACGCCGGAGGCTCTGGTGCGGACCGAGGGGATGCCGGGCCAGCTGGAGCCGATCCACGCCGCCGCCTTCACCCGTGACCTGGCCGTGTTCCGCGTCAGCTCCAACGGCTGCACCGACAAGAGCGACGTCAAGCCCTTCATCACCCGGCTCAAGGATTCGGCGGTCATCACCCTGCGTCGGCTGGACGAGGATCGCTGCGCCAGCCCGGTCAGGGGCGGCGTCCAGGTCGAGTGGACCTTTCAGGAACTGGGCCTGCCGCCCGGAGCGAACGTCCTGGTCAACAACCCCTATATGATCGACGGCGAGGCTGCGGCCATCGGCCACTAGGACGCGAAGCGGGCTTAAGGGGGTCGTTTCTTTCAACTTCCTTACCTACGTCGAAACAGCCGGGCTTAAGGTGTGATGTCCTAGGAGGATAAGACGATCCTCCTGAGCGGCGTCTTCCATGCGTGTTCTGACCTGCCTTACCGACGAGCATCATCTCGGGCTTGTCGCCCTCGCGGCCCTGATCTGCCTGCTGGGCAGTTTCATCACCACCGGCTTGTTGCGACGGGTGACGGAGAATGGAGGGCTGTCGCGCCTGTCCTGGCTGTTCCTCGGCGCCGTCGCGGGCGGAGCGACCGTCTGGTGCACGCATTTCGTGGCCATGATCGCCTATCGACCCGGGGTGGAGACGGCCTATGAGCCGTTGCTGACCGGCGTCTCCCTGGTCGTGGCCGTCCTGGGCACGGGCCTGGCCCTGGCGACGGCGTCCATTCCGCGCCGTTTCGCGGTCGAGGCGGGCGGCGCCCTGTTCGGCGCGGCCGTGGCCGGAATGCATTTCGTCGGCATGGCCGCCCTGTCGGTCGAGGGGGTGATCCACTGGTCGGTCGGCTACCTGGCCGCCGCCGTGATCGGATCGGTGGTCTTCGGCGGCCTGGCCTTCCGCCTGGCTTCGGCCAACCGGAGATTCGCGCGCTTGAAGGGCGGGGCGGCCATGGTGCTGGGCATCGTCTGCCTGCACTTCAGCGCCATGGCGGCGATGATCGTCATTCCCCTGGGGCCGCTTGACGGGATGCTGACGGGCCAGGACGCGCGCGACGGACTGGCTCTGGGCGTCGCCGGCGTGGGTCTGCTGGTGCTGGGCGCCGGGGCCGCCAGCCACGCCCTTGACCGCGAGGCCAGGGCGCGGAACGGCCAGCGCCTGCAGTATCTGCTCGAGACCGGCGTCGACGGCATGGCCATCGAGCGCGACGGCGTCATCGTGGCCCTCAATGAAGTCTTCGCCGAACTGGCCGGGGCCGACCGCGACAGCCTGATCGGCGCGGACCTGGGCGACTGGGTGCAGGACGCCCACCGTCTCGACGACGGCGCCGTGACCCAGACCACGCTGCTGGCGCGCGGCCAGGAGATTCCCGTCGAGCTTTCGGCCCGGCGCGACCGCGCGGCCCAGGGGCGCACCATGATCTACGCCGTGCGCGACCTGCGGCCCCGCATGGCCCAGGAGCGGCGCATCGCCCATCTGGCGCGCAACGACAGCCTGACCGGCCTGCCTAACCGCGCCTCCTTCCTGGAGCGGTTGACGCGTCGACAGCAGACGGCGGCCGAAGCCGAGAGCCTGGCCCTTTTCGCCCTGGACCTGGATCGCTTCAAGGAGGTCAACGACCTTTACGGCCATGCGGTGGGGGACCAGCTGCTCCGCGTCCTGGCCGAGCGGCTTCGGGGCGCCCTGCGCGAGGAGGAATTCGTGGCCCGTCAGGGCGGAGACGAATTCCTGGCCATGGCGCCGGTCGCTTCGCGCGATGAGGCCCGGGCGGTGGCGGAGCGCCTGCGCCAGGCCCTGATCCAGCCTGTGACCATCGACCATGCGGACCTGTCGTGCGGGGTCAGCATCGGCGTCTCGCTGTGGCCCGAGGACGCGCTGGCCGTCTCGACGCTGATCAACAACGCCGACCTGGCCATGTACCGCGCCAAGGCGTCCCTGACCCAGGACATCTGCTTCTACGAAGTCGACATGGACCAGGCCGTCCGCGCCCGGCGCCGGGTCGCCCAGTCCCTGCGCGAGGCCCTGGAGCGGGAGCAGTTCGAACTGCACTTCCAGGTCCAGGCCTCGGTCGAGACCGGCGAGGCCACGGGCTATGAGGTCCTGCTGCGCTGGAAGAACGAGGAAGGCCGCTACATTTCGCCGGACGACTTCATCCCGGTGGCCGAGGAGACCGGGTTGATCCTGCCGATCGGCGAGTGGGTGCTGCGCCAGGCCTGCCGTCAGGCCGTCGCCTGGGACGAGCCGCACCGCATCGCGGTCAATCTGTCGCCGGTGCAACTGACCCATGTCGACCTGCCGCGCCTGGTGCATCAGGTCCTGCTGGAGACCGGGCTGACGCCGGGGCGGCTGGAGTTGGAGATCACGGAGACGGCCATGATCACGGACATGGCGCGCACCACCCATGTGCTGCGCCAGTTGAAGGCCCTGGGGGTCACGATCGCCATGGACGACTTCGGCACCGGCTATTCCTCCCTGTCGACGCTGAAGGCCTTCCCCTTCGACAAGATCAAGCTGGACCGTTCCTTCATGGCGGATCTGGACGGCGAGGCGCAGCAGTCGCGGGCGATCATCCGCGCCGTCCTCGCGATCGGCGAGAGCCTCTCGATCGCCGTGCTGGCCGAGGGCGTCGAAACCGCCGAGCAACTGGCCTTCCTGCAGGACCAGGGCTGCCACGAGGTGCAGGGCTATCTGCTGGGCCGTCCCCAGCCGGAAAGCGACGCCCTGCTGAACGGCGTCGCCTGGGTGGCGACGCCGCCCGCCTCGGCTCAGGTCGGGCGGACGAAGCCGTAGCCCGGCCAGTCCGCCGCGCCGGCCCTTTCATACTGGACGGGCAGGGCCTCCTCGGCCCCGAGGGCGACGGCGGCGTGATGGCCCCAGTTCGGGTCGTCCAGCACGGCGCGGGCCACGGCGATCAGGTCGGCCTTGCCTTCGGTCAGCACGGCCTCGGCCTGCTGCGGCGTGACGATCATGCCGACGGCCATGACGTTCGCGTCTGGAACCGCCGTCTTCACCGCCTCGGCGAACGGGACCTGATAGCCGGGCCGGTCGCCGGGGATGCGGGCCGTGGCGACGTTGCCGCCGCTGGTCAGGTGCAGATAGTCATAGCCCGTGTCGTGCAGGGCCCGGCCGAAGACGGCGGCCTCGTCCGGGGTGATCCCGCCGTC
>JAFKFS010000092.1 GCA_017308115.1 Bordetella sp. | reverse complement strand
GAAACCATCAACTACCGCACGTTCAAGCCCGAGCGTGACGGCCTGTTCTGCGCCCGTATCTTTGGCCCGACCAAGGACTACGAATGCCTGTGCGGCAAGTACAAGCGCATGAAGTACAAGGGCATCATCTGCGAGAAGTGCGGCGTTGAGGTCACCCTGGCCCGCGTCCGTCGCGAGCGCATGGGCCACATCGACCTGGCCGCCCCGGTCGCCCACATCTGGTTCCTGAAGTCGCTGCCGTCGCGCATCTCCCTGATGCTGGACATGGCGCTGAAGGACGTCGAGCGCGTCCTGTATTTCGAGAACTACATCGTCACCGAGCCGGGCCTGACCCCGCTGAAGCAGAACCAACTGCTGACGGAAGACGAATTCTATCGCTATCAGGAAGAGTTCGGCGACGACGGCTTCACCGCCGAGATCGGCGCCGAGGCCGTGCGCAACCTGCTGATGGCCATCGACCTGAACGCCGAGGCCGAGAAGCATCGCGCCGAGCTGGCCGACAACCCGTCGGAGCTGAAGGCCAAGAAGGCGTCCAAGCGCCTGAAGCTGCTGGAGGCCTTCATCGAGTCGGGCAACAAGCCCGAGTGGATGATCCTGACCATCGTGCCGGTCATCCCGCCGGAACTGCGTCCGCTGGTGCCGCTGGACGGCGGCCGCTTCGCGACCTCGGACCTGAACGACCTGTATCGCCGGGTCATCAACCGGAACAACCGCCTGAAGCGCCTGATCGAGCTGCGAGCGCCGGACATCATCATCCGCAACGAAAAGCGGATGCTGCAGGAATCCGTCGACGCCCTGTTCGACAACGGCCGTCGCGGCCGCGTGATCACGGGCGCCAACAAGCGTCCGCTGAAGTCGCTGGCCGACATGCTGAAGGGCAAGCAGGGCCGCTTCCGCCAGAACCTGCTGGGCAAGCGCGTCGACTATTCGGGCCGCTCGGTCATCACCGTGGGCCCCGAGCTGAAGCTGCACGAGTGCGGCCTGCCCAAGAAGATGGCGCTGGAGCTGTTCAAGCCCTTCATCTACGCGCGTCTGGACGCCAAGGGCCTGTCGGGCACCGTCAAGCAGTCCAAGCGCATGGTCGAGCGTGAACAGCCCGCCGTCTGGGACATTCTGGACGAGGTCATCCGCGAGCATCCGGTCCTGCTGAACCGCGCGCCGACGCTTCACCGTCTGGGCATCCAGGCGTTCGAGCCCAAGCTGATCGAGGGCAAGGCCATTCGCCTGCACCCGCTGGTCTGTACGGCGTTCAACGCCGACTTCGACGGCGACCAGATGGCCGTGCACGTCCCGCTGAGCCTCGAGGCCCAGCTGGAAGCGCGCGTGCTGATGATGTCGACGAACAACATCCTGTCGCCCGCCAACGGCAAGCCGATCATCGTGCCGTCGCAGGACATCGTCCTGGGCCTGTACTACCTGTCGCTGGTCAAGGAGAACCAGCCGGGCGAGGGCAAGCTGTTCGCCAACATGGGCGAGATCGACGCGGCGCTGGACGCCCAGGTCGTCAAGCTGCACACCAAGATCAAGGCGCGCTGGACCGAGATGAATGCGGACGGCGAACTGGTCACCAAGGTGATCGACACCACGCCGGGCCGGATGAAGCTGGGCGCCCTGCTGCCGCACAACCCGAACATCGGCTACCGCCTGCTCGAGAAGAACCTGACCAAGAAGGAAATCGGCAACCTGATCGATCAGGTCTATCGCCACTGCGGTCAGAAGGCGACGGTCATCTTCGCCGACCAGATGATGCAGATGGGCTTCCGCGAAGCGGCCAAGGCCGGCATCTCGGTGGGCAAGGACGACATCGTCATCCCCGCCAAGAAGGAACAGCTGGTCAACGAGACCCGCACCCAGGTCGAGGAGTACGAGCAGCAGTACGCCGACGGCCTGATCACCAAGGGCGAGAAGTACAACAAGGTCGTCGACGCCTGGGCCAAGGCCACGGACAAGATCGCCGACGAGATGATGGGCGAGATCGCCCAGCCCCGCGTCCTGATCAAGGGCCAGGAGCCGGACATCAACTCGGTCTTCATGATGGCCAACTCGGGCGCCCGCGGCTCGCAGGCCCAGATGAAGCAGCTGGGCGGGATGCGCGGCCTGATGGCCAAGCCCTCGGGCGAGATCATCGAGACGCCGATCATCTCGAACTTCAAGGAAGGGCTGACCGTCCTTGAATACTTCAACTCGACCCACGGCGCCCGTAAGGGCCTGGCCGACACCGCGCTGAAGACCGCCAACTCGGGTTATCTGACCCGCCGTCTGGTGGACGTGGCGCAGGACTCCATCGTCACCGAGGAAGACTGCGGCTCGACGCGCGGCATCACCCTGCGCGCCGTGGTCGAGGGCGGCGACGTCCTGGTCTCGCTGGGCCAGCGCGTCCTGGGCCGTTACGCGGCCGAGGACGTCAAGGAGCCGGGCGGCGAGGTCCTGTTCCCCGCCGACACCTATCTGCAGGAAGAGGAGGTCGAGCTGATCGACAAGGTGGGCGTCCAGTCCATCAAGGTCCGTTCGGCCCTGACCTGTGAAGCCGACACCGGCATCTGCGCGACCTGCTACGGCCGCGACCTGGCGCGCGGCACCAACGTCAACATCGGCGAAGCGGTCGGCGTCATCGCCGCCCAGTCGATCGGCGAGCCCGGCACCCAGCTGACGATGCGGACCTTCCACATCGGCGGCACCGCCCAGGTGGCGGAGACCTCCTTCTTCGAGGCGACCAACGCGGGCGTCATCAAGGTCGTCGGCCCGACGGTTATCGCCGCCCACGGCGACCCGGTGGCCATGAGCCGCAACGTCGTGGTCACCGTGACCGTCGACGGCAAGGACCGTGAGTCCTACAAGGTGCCCTACGGCGCGCGTCTGCGCGTCAAGGACGGCGGCGAGGTGATCAAGAACCAGCGTCTGGCCGAGTGGGACCCCTACACCACCCCGATCCTGACGGAAGTGGGCGGCTTGGTGCGCTTCGAGGACCTGGTCGAAGGCCTGTCGGTCAAGGAAGAGACGGACGAGGCCACGGGCATCGCCCAGCGCGTCGTCTCCGACTGGCGCGCCAGCCCGCGCGGCGCGGACCTGCGTCCGGCCATGGGCGTCATCCAGGGCGACAGCTACGCCAAGCTGTCGAGCGGCTCCGACGCGCGTTACCTGCTGCCCGTCGGCGCCATCCTGTCGGTGGCCAACGGCGACGAGGTCAAGCCGGGCGACATCATCGCCCGTATCCCGACCGAAGGCGCCAAGACCCGCGACATCACCGGCGGTCTGCCGCGCGTGGCGGAACTGTTCGAAGCCCGTCGTCCGAAGGACTGCGCGGTCATCGCCGAGATGGACGGTCGCGTCGAATTCGGTCGCGACTACAAGAACAAGCGCCGCATCAAGATCACCCCGGAGCCGGACGCCGACGGCAACCAGGGCGAAGCGGTCGAGTTCCTGATCCCCAAGGGCAAGCACATCTCCGTCCACGACGGCGATCTGATCCAGAAGGGCGACTACATCATCGACGGCAACCCGGATCCGCACGACCTGCTGCGCATCCAGGGCGTCGAGGCGCTGGCCGAGTATCTGGTGAACGAGGTGCAGGAGGTCTATCGACTGCAGGGCGTGCCGATCAACGACAAGCACATCGAGGTGATCGTCCGTCAGATGCTGCAGAAGGTCGAGGTCATCGATTCCGCCGAGACGACGCTCATCAAGGGCGACCACGTCGATCGGGTCGAGGTCGAGATCGAGAACGCCAAGGTCGAGAAGCGCGGCGGCCGCATCGCCACCGTGCAGCCGGTCCTGCTGGGCATCACCAAGGCCAGCTTGCAGACCCGCAGCTTCATCTCGGCGGCCTCGTTCCAGGAGACCACCCGCGTCCTCACCGAGGCTTCGGTCCACGGCAAGAAGGACACGCTGGAAGGCCTGAAAGAGAACGTGATCGTGGGCCGCCTGATCCCGGCGGGCACGGGCGCCTACCTGCGCAGCCTGCAGAAGATCGCCAACGAGCGTGACGCTGAGCTGACCCAGGCCCGCGAAGACGCGGTCGAGCCGCTTCCGGCCGACCTGGCCCTGGAGCTGGAGCAGTCGGCCGACTGATCCGGGTCTCGGACCTGAAGAACTGAAGAGGGCGGCGTCGCAAGGCGCCGCCCTTTTTGTTTGGCCTAGCTTCGCGCTGCTTGAGGCCGTGGGGCGGGCGCTGGCCGTGTGCCGGACGCCTACTGCGGCCGCATCGGTTCGCGGGGACCGGCGGCGCCGGGCGTCATGGGGCGGCCCGAAGCGGGCGCTCCTTCACGGCGGGTCTGGACGTTGCGGTTGGAGTCCATCTGCATGGAGGAGTTCAGGTGGGCGCCCGCGCAGCCCGTGCCGAAGTTGGAGCCGGGGCAATCCTGCGGCGCCAGTATGCCGGCCCCGCCGCTGAGCGGCCGGCGCTTGGCCTCGTAGCGGCGCAGGGCCGCGGCGCCCTCGCGCGCGAACCGGGCGTCCCGCGCCGGGTCGCCCGTGCCGGTTATGGGACGACGCGCCGCAGCCTCGGCCGCTCGCTCATTGAACCGCTCGTCGCAGATGACGCGCTCGGCGCGGGTGAGCAGTTCCGGCGAGCGACAGCCGACCGGAGAGGTGCGCAGGGCCCGCGCCACGGCGGTCGCCTGGCTTTCCGGCGTCACCCGCCAGGGATCGGCGACCTGTGCGGCGGGCGGCGCGGAGGCGCCCTCCGGCGCCGGGCGTGCAAGACGCGGCGAGGGCGGGGCGGGTCGGTCCCGGGGTTCTCGGGCCGGCGCGGCGGATTCGTTCATGGCCGCTGAGGCCTGGACCTGGGGCGAAGGGCGGGCGACGACGGCCTGCCGTCGCGCGCGCTCCTCCGGCAGAAGAGGGCGCGGCTCGATCTCCAGGTAGAGAGGCGGGGGGAGGGCGTCGGCCCCGCGCAGGGGGGGGCGGGCGCCCCGATAGGCCAGGGGAAGAAGGAGAAGGCCGTGGATCAACGCCGAGGCGCCGACCAGCATCAGCCTCCGCCGCCGCGCGGCGCGCGCCGGCTTCGCCTGACCCGGCCTGTCCTCGCTGAGCGCCGCGATGGTCATTCAGACCCTCCCCATCCCTGGACGGAAGGATGAAGGGGCAAGCGTGGCGATATCGGGGCGAAGGCGATGATCGCCGAGCGGCGTGCGGCGAAGGGCGTTGGAGAGGTCGGTCGGCGAATCCCTTGACCGATCAGCCGATCGCGCGTAGAAGTCCCGCACTTTCGAGATGCGGGCGCTTCGTCGTCCGCTGAGATCGTGACAATCGAACGGACGGGCTGTGTCCCGCCGGAACGCCCGAAGCGCGCGTTCCGGTTTTTCTGTTTGGGCGTTCCGGCCTCGGCTCGATAACACCCGGGCGGGGCTTCGGCCGCGTCCAAAAGAAGGCTCATGAGGCGCTCCGGTCGAAAGACACACGCCTCCACATCGAAAAGAGACGAATTCGAATGCCCACGATCAACCAGCTGATCCGCAAGCCCCGCAAGCCGAAGCCGGCCCGCAACAAGGTTCCGGCCCTGGAGGGTTCGCCCCAGCGTCGCGGCGTCTGCACCCGCGTTTACACCACGACCCCGAAGAAGCCGAACTCGGCTCTGCGTAAGGTCGCCAAGGTCCGCCTGGCCAAGAACGGCGTCGAAGCCGTGTGCTACATCCCCGGCGAAGGCCACAACCTGCAGGAGCACTCGGTGGTGCTGATCCGCGGCGGCCGCGTGAAGGACTTGCCCGGCGTTCGCTACCACATCCTGCGCGGCGTGCTCGACACCCAGGGCGTCAAGGACCGCAAGCAGCGTCGTTCGCACTACGGCGCCAAGCGTCCGAAGTAATCCGCTCCTAGCGCCCTACAGATTTAAGAGGATACATCCATGTCCCGTCGTCACCGCGCCCAGAAGCGTGAAGTTCTGCCGGATCCCAAGTTCGGGGACCTGGTGGTCACCAAGTTCATGAACTACGTCATGTACGAAGGTAAGAAGGCCGTCGCCGAAAACATCGTCTACGGCGCCTTCGACATCCTGGCCGAGAAGAAGAAGGAGCAGACCGCGGTCGAGACCTTCCACATCGCCCTGGAAAACGTCGCTCCGGCCGTTGAAGTCCGTTCGCGTCGCGTCGGCGGCGCCACCTATCAGGTGCCGGTCGAAGTCCGCCCGGACCGTCGCCGCGCCCTGGCCATCCGCTGGCTGGTCAACGCCGCGCGCAACCGCGGCGAGAACACCATGACGGAAAAGCTGGCCGCCGAGCTGCTGGACGCCGCCAACAACCGCGGCACCGCGGTCAAGAAGCGCGAAGACACCCACAAGATGGCCGAAGCCAACCGCGCCTTCAGCCACTACCGCTGGTAAGCGTCTTAAAACCGCCAATGGCGGCGACTATCTAAGACGATCCGGCGCGGGCGTTCAGATTGAACCGCCCGCGCCGTCATATCCGACACCCCAGGGCGCTCGCCGCGTCCGCGAAGCTCCCGGAAGGCAACTTCAATGCCCCGCACACATAAAATCGAAGACTACCGCAACTTCGGCATCATGGCCCACATCGACGCGGGCAAGACGACGACGACCGAGCGGATCCTGTTCTACACCGGCAAGAACCACAAAATGGGCGAGACGCACGACGGCGCCTCGACCATGGACTGGATGGACCAGGAGCAGGAACGCGGCATCACCATCACCTCGGCCGCGACGACCGCCTTCTGGCGTGAAAAGCGCCTGAACATCATCGACACCCCCGGCCACGTGGACTTCACCATCGAGGTCGAGCGTTCGCTGCGCGTCCTCGACGGCGCCGTGACCGTGCTGGACGGCAACGCCGGCGTCGAGCCGCAGACGGAAACCGTCTGGCGCCAGGCCGACAAGTACAACGTCCCGCGGATCGTCTTCGTCAACAAGATGGACAAGATCGGCGCCGACTTCGAGAAGTCGGTCGAGTCGATCCGCGACCGTCTGGGCGCCAAGGCCGTGCCGATCCAACTGCCGATCGGTTCGGAATCGAACCTGAAGGGCGTGGTCGACCTGGTCGAGATGAAGGCCCTGGTCTGGGAAACGGATCAGGTCGGCGCCGCTGCGGACGTGCGCGAAATCCCGGCCGACATGGCCGACGCCGTGGCCGCCGCCCGCCAGTACCTGGTCGACAACGCCGTCGAGATCGACGACGAGGCGATGGAATCCTACCTCGGCGGCGAAGAGCCGTCGGTCGAAGTGCTGAAGCGCTGCATCCGCAAGGCCGTGATCGAGGGTCACTTCTATCCGATCCTCGCCGGCTCGGCCTTCAAGAACAAGGGCGTCCAGCCCCTGCTCGACGCCGTCGTCGACTACCTGCCGTCGCCGGTGGACATTCCGCCGACGCCGGGCATCGACTTCAAGACCGAAGAGCCGATCGTCCGCAAGGCGTCGGACGACGAGCCCCTGTCGGTCCTGGCGTTCAAGATCATGGACGACCCCTTCGTCGGCTCGATCACCTTCTGCCGCCTGTACTCGGGCAAGATGGAGACCGGTCAGTCGCTGCTGAACTCGTCGCGCGACAAGCGCGAGCGCGTCGGCCGCATGCTGCTGATGCACTCCAACAACCGCGAGGACATCAAGGAAGCCTACGCCGGCGACATCGTCGCCCTGGCCGGCCTGAAGGAAACCCGCACGGGCGACACCCTGTGCGATCCGCTGAAGTCGCCGGTCATCCTCGAGAAGATGGAATTCCCGGCGCCGGTCATCGAGATCGCCGTCGAGCCCAAGACCAAGGCCGACCAGGAGAAGCTGGGCGTCGCCCTGGCCAAGCTGGCTTCGGAAGATCCGTCCTTCACCGTCTCGACCGACCACGAGTCGGGCCAGACGATCCTGAAGGGCATGGGCGAGCTGCACCTGGACATCAAGATCGACATCCTGAAGCGCACCTATAAGGTCGAGGCGACCATCGGCGCCCCGCAGGTGGCCTATCGCGAGTCCATCAGCCGCAAGGCCGAGATCGACTACACCCACAAGAAGCAGACCGGCGGCACGGGCCAGTTCGCCCGCGTCAAGCTGGTGTTCGAGCCGGGCGAGCCGGGTTCGGACTTCGTCTTCGAGTCGGCCATCGTCGGCGGCGCGGTGCCCAAGGAATACATCCCGGGCGTGGAAAAGGGCCTGAAGTCGGCCAAGGAAAACGGCCTGCTGGCCGGCTTCCCGGTCATCGACGTCAAGGCCACCCTGGTGGACGGCGCCTTCCACGACGTCGACTCCTCGGTCCTGGCCTTCGAAATCGCCTCGCGCGCGGCCTTCAAGGAACTGCGTGAAAAGGGCGGGCCGAAGCTGCTCGAGCCGATCATGGCCGTCGAGGTCGTGACCCCGGAAGAGTATCTGGGCTCGATCATCGGCGACCTGAACGGCCGTCGCGGCATGATCCAGGGTCAGGACATGCGCGGCAACGCCGTCGTCGTGAACGCCTTCGTGCCGCTGGCCAACATGTTCGGCTATGTGAACACGCTGCGCGGCATGTCGCAGGGCCGCGCCCAGTTCACCATGCAGTACGACCACTATGAAGCGGTGCCGCAACACGTCGCCGACGAAGTGATCAAGAAGTACGCCTAAGTCCGTCGTTTCGACGGACCCACTTGAAAACGGGGCGGTTTGGACACAAATCGCCCCGCCTGTCCCCAAACCCCATTTGGACCCCCGTCTTGGGGATGCCAGGAGCTAGAAAATGGCCAAGGAAAAGTTCGAACGCACTAAGCCGCACGTGAACATCGGCACGATCGGTCACGTTGACCACGGCAAGACGACGCTGACGGCGGCGATCACGATGACGCTGGCGAAGGCCGGCGGCGGCAAGGCGATGAACTACGCCGACAT
>JAFKFS010000091.1 GCA_017308115.1 Bordetella sp. | reverse complement strand
CCTCCCCATGAAGGGGAGGTAGAAGGTCGGCGCCTCTTTTTCCTCCCCACTTTGTGGGGAGGGGGACCGCGAAGCGGTGGAGGGGCTTAGCGACAGCGGAACCAAGCAGCCCCTCCGTCTCGGGCGCTCACGCGCCCGATCCACCTCCCCATTTCATGGGGAGGAGAAGACCTTACGGATGCGGCCGCCCGATCCCGTAGCGCGCCGCCCAGTACGGCAGGATGTCGTCATCCTGCAGGAAGCGCGCGCCGGTTTGCTGGCTGACCTGTGCGTCAGGCCAGTCGAACGCCCCGTCCAGCACCAGCAAGGGGCAGCTCTGATTGGCCTCCCCCACCTCGGCGATCACGGCCGGGCGCGGGCGCGGATGGTCCAGATAGGTCACCGTCAGTTGCTCGCGCAGGCGCGGATACAGGCCCAGCACCCCCTCGATCCGCGCGCCGGGCGGACAGAACCAGGGTCCGCCCGCCTCGTCGAACCAGTCGGGATTCAGCAGATACAGCCGATCCGCCATCAGAGCCTCAGCACCACGGTCTCCACGATCGGGCGACGGTCCCATATCTGCTGACTGGCTTTCTTCAGGGTCCGGCTGACGGCCTGTTCGATGACCATTTCGTCTTCCAGAGCCTCGCCCTTCAGGCCGCGCACCGTGTTCTCGACGCGCTCGGCCATGTCGTCCAGCACGTCGCCCAACGGACGGTCGGCGTCGCCGGGCAGGCCGACGCCGCGCACATCGATGTCGCTGGCGATCCGCCCGCGCTTGTCCAGGGCGAAGCTGACGATCAGGATGCCGTTGCTGGCGGCGTGCTTGCGCTCGCGCAGGGCCTCGCCCGCCTCTTCAACCAGCATGCCGCCGTCGACGAACAGGCGGCCCGAGGGCACCTCGTCGATGATGGCCGCCGGTCCGGGGGCCAGGCGCACCATGTCGCCGTTGCGGGGCGTCACCGTCTCGGGCACCTGCATGTCCTTGGCCAGGGCGCCGTGCTCGATGAGGTGGCGGCGCATGCCATGGGTCGGCACGGCGATCTGCGGCCGGGCCCACTGATACATCTGCTTCAGCTCGTCGCGGCACGGGTGGCCCGAGACGTGGATGCCGGGATGATCCTTCTCGGTGTAGATGCGCACCCCGCGCTCGGCCATCTTGTCCTGCAGGCGGCCGATGGCCAGCTCATTGCCGGGGATGACGCGCGACGAGAAGATGCAGTGATCCCCCTGCCCCAGCTTGACGAAGGGATGCGTCCCCTCGGCCACGCGCGACAGGGCTGCGCGCGCCTCGCCCTGGCTGCCGGTGCACAGATACAGGATCTCGTCCGCCGGCCAGATCTTGGCCTCCTGCTCGGACAGGAAGGGCTTGAGGTCGTTCAACATGCCGACCGACTTGGCGGCGGCGGTGATGCGGTGCATCGACCGCCCGGCCAGGGCCACGCGGCGACCGGCGGCCTCGGCGGCGCTGATGACGCTGTGCATGCGCGCGACGTTGGAGGCGAAGCAGCCCACCGCGACCCGGCCCTTCAGGCCCTGGATCAACTCGGCCAGCTTGACCTTCACCTCGCCCTCGGACCCGGCGACGCCGTCCACGAAGACGTTGGTGGAGTCGCACACCATGGCCAGGACGCCCTCGTCGCCCAGCTTCTGGATGAAGTCGACGTCGGTGCGCTCGCCCACGACCGGATCGTTGTCGATCTTCCAGTCGCCGGTGTGCAGCACCGTGCCCAGCGGCGTCCTGATGGCCAGGCCGTTCGGCTCGGCGATCGAGTGGGTGATGGTGACATAGGTCACCTCGAACGGGCCCAGGTTCACGGTCGAGCCCAGGGGCGCCTCGTGCAGCTCCACGTCCTGCATGATGCCCGCGTCGCGCAGCTTCTCGCGGATCAGGAAGGCGGTGAAGGGCGTGGCGTACAGCGGCGCCTGGATGCGCGGCCACAGCCAGCCCAGGGCGCCGATATGGTCCTCGTGGGCGTGGGTCAGCACGATGCCCAGGATGTTCTCGCCTTCCAGGAAGGTCGGATCGGGCACGATGACGTCCACGCCCGGCGTGGACTGGTCGCCGAAGGTCACGCCGACATCGACGATGATCCATTTGCGATCGTGCGCCGGGCCGAAGCCATAGGCGTTCAGGTTCATACCGACCTCGTTCGAGCCGCCCAGCGGCAGGAAGACGAGTTCGTCGTTTTGATTTTTCTTGGTCATACGGCCTTACAGATGGGAGTTCCGCCGCCAGATTTCGAGTAGGCCGCGGATGGTCAGATCCGGATCAAACCGGTCAATTGAGTGAGTGGCGCCCTCGAACAGGGAGGCGACGCCGCCGGTGCCGATGACCGTCATGGGCTTGCCCCACTCGGTCTTGATGCGGTCCACCAACCCTTCGATCAGGGCGATATAGCCCCAGAAGACGCCCGATTGCATGGAGGTCACGGTGTCGCGCCCGATGACGACGTCAGGGCGCTGGATGGCGATGCGCGGCAGCTTGGCCGCCGCCTCGTGCAGGGCCTGAAGCGACAGGTTGATGCCCGGCGCGATCAGACCGCCCTCGAAGGCGCCCTGCCCGGGTTCGGCGCCGCCCGACACCACATCGAAGGTCGTCGCCGTGCCGCTGTCGATCAACAACAGGTCGCCTTCATAGACCAGAAGCGCGCCGATGGCGTTGACCAGGCGGTCAGCGCCGGCCTCGCTCGGTTTCGGAATGCGCACCTCGATGCCCAGATCGACATTCTCGCCGATCACCAAGGGTTCGACGTTGATGTAGCGCCGCGCCAGATTGCGCAGGTTGAAGATGGACTGCGGCACCACGCTGGAGATGATGCAGCCGTCGAGGTCGGCCATGGTCAGGCCCGTGCCGCGCATCTCGAACAGCTGATGCAGCCAGACGGCGTACTCGTCCGCCGTGCGCATGGCGTCCGTGGCCGTGCGCCACTGGGCGATCCAGGCCTCTCCGTCATGGACGGCGAACAGGGTGTTGGTGTTGCCTTGCTCGATCGCCAGCAGCATCAGGCGGCCTCTCCGAAGAAGACGTCGCCGGCGGAAATGACCCGCAGGCTTCCGTCCGGCAGTTTCAGGCGCAGGGCGCCGTCGGCCTCGACGCCGTCGGCGATCCCGCTCAGGGTTTCATGGCTCAGCCGCGCCGTGCACGGCCCGAACAGGCCCTGCGTCCTCGCGACCCAGGCGTCCAGCACCGGCTGAAAGCCCAACTGCATCCAGCGTTCCAGCCAGGCGTCGAAGGTTTCGGCCAGCGCCTTCGCCGCCTCCTCCATCGACGGCGCGGCGGCCACGTCGTGACGCAGATGCTCGGCGATGCAGGTGGTCGGGCGCTCGGTCCCTTCGGGCGCGTGGGACAGGTTCACGCCGACGCCGACGGCCAGCCACAGGCCGCCGGACGGCGCGGGCCCGGATTCGATCAGGATGCCGGACGACTTGCGCCCGTCTAGCAGGACGTCATTAGGCCATTTGATGCTGACCAGCGCGGGCGGCACATAGCGGTCCAGCAAATCGGCCACGGCCAGGGCGGCGGCGAAGGTCAGTTGCGCCGCCTCGGCCGGAGTCCGGTTCAGCGTCAGCAGCAGGGTCGAGGCCAGGTTGCCGTCCCGGCTGTCCCAGGCGCGGCCGCGACGGCCCCGCCCGGCGGTCTGACGCCGGGCCGCGATCCACAGCGGCCCGACCTCGCCCGCCTCGGCGCGGCGACGCGCCTCGGCGTTGGTGGAGTCGGTCTCTTCGAGGATCAGGACCGGAGCCGCCAAGGCCCCTTATCCGATCCCGACGCCTGCGGCCGCCGCACGCGTCAGCGGCTCCAGCCAGGTCAGGGCGATCAGCAGCACGGGGAAGCTGAAGGCGGCGGCCGCCCAGCCGATCCACTGCGCCTCGACGGGCGCCTTGTCGGTCGTCACGTCGAACTCGGGCGTGTCGAACCACATCACCTTGATGATGCGCAGGTAATAGAAGGCCGCGACGACCGAGGCCACCAGACCCGCAGCCCCCGCCATCCAGTAACCCGCGTCGGCGGCCGCGCCGAAGACGTAGAACTTGCCCCAGAAGCCCGACATCGGCGGAATGCCGACGGCCGACAGCGACAGGATCGTCAGGGCGACGGCCGTCAGCGGGCGGTCCTTCTTCAAACCCGCCAAGTCGGCGATCTTGCGGATCGGGCGGCCGTTGCGGCTCAGCGACAGCAGGATGGCGAAGAAGCCGATCTGGTCCACGACATACAGGGTCATGAACATCAGGGTCGCCTGGACGCCGACCTGGGTGCCCGCCGCGATGCCCAGCAGGGCGTAGCCGATGTTGATGATGGAGGAATAGGCCAGCAGGCGCTGGATGTCCTTCTGCATCAGGCCGCCGAAGGCGCCGACGGCGAAGCTGATCAGCGAGATCAGGATCAGCACCTGGGCCCACTGCGCATGGGCTAGGCCGAAGCCCTCGACCAGGACGCGGGCGATCAGCACCATGGCCGCCACCTTGGGCGCGGTCGAGAACAGGGCCACGACCGGCGTCGGGGCGCCCTCATAGACGTCCGGCGTCCACATGTGGAACGGCGCGGCCGAGACCTTGAACGCCAGGCCGCAGATCAGGAAGACCAGGCCGAAGATCAGGCCCGGACCGGGGTTGGCGCCGGCGAAGGCGGCGATGTCCTCGAACCGCATCGAACCGGCGAAACCATAGATCAGGCTGGCGCCGTACAGCAGCAGGCCCGACGACAGGGCGCCCAGGACGAAATACTTCAGGCCCGCTTCCGAGGCCTTCAGGTCGTCGCGGCGATAGGCGGCCAGAACATAGAGGGCCAGGGAGTGCATCTCGATGCCGATGTAGAGCGAGATCAGGTCGCCCGACGACGCCATCATGCCCATGCCGACCGAGGCCAGGACGATCAGGATCGGATATTCGAACTTGGCGATGTTGTTGCGGCGCATCCACCCGTCGCCCAGCACCACGGCCACGGCGGCGGACAGGAAGATCACCGCCTTGCCGTAGACGGCCAGCGGATCGGCCACATAGGCCCCGTTGAAGGCCGCGCCCAGCGGGCCGACGGCGGCCAGGGCCGTCGCCGCCAGCAGCAGCAGCACCGACAGGCCCGAGACCAGGCGCGTCGACTTCTCTCCGGCGAAGGCGCCGAGCATGAGCAGCACCAGCCCGCCGACCGCAAGGGTCAGCTCCGGGGCGGCGAGGTTCAGGGCGGAAGACAGATCAGTCATTATGCTCTCACCCGCCGATGGCTGCGCGATAGGCGGTCGTCAGGGCCTCAACCGTCGGCCCGGTGTAGTCCAGAACGGCGTTGGGATAGAGGCCCAGCCAGATGGTGCCGACGATCAGGGGCACGAAGATCAGCAGCTCGCGCTTGTCGATGTCGGTGATGCTTTCCAGCGCCGGATTGGTGATCGGCCCGTACATGACGTTGCGGAACAGCGTCAGCGCATAGACCGCCGAGAAGATCACGCCCGAGGCCGCGATCAGGGCCGTCCAGGTCGAGACCTGATAGGCGCCCGTCATCGTCAGCACTTCGCCGATGAAGCCCGAGGTGCCCGGCAGGCCGACGTTGGCCATGGTGAACATCAGGAAGATGGCAGCATACCAGGGCATCCGCGCCGTCAGGCCGCCGTAGAAGGCGATCTCGCGCGTGTGCATCCGGTCGTAGACCACGCCGACGCACAGGAAGAGCGCGCCCGAGATCAGGCCGTGGCTCAGCATCTGGAAGACGGCGCCCTGAACCCCGGTGTCGTTGCCGGCGAAGATGCCCATGGTCACGAAGCCCATGTGGGCGACCGACGAATAGGCGATCAGCTTCTTGATGTCCGTCTGACGGAAGGCGACCAGGGAGGTGTAGACCACGGCGATCACCGACAGGGCGAACACCAGAGGCGTGAACATCTGCGACGCCAGCGGGAACATCGGGATGTTGAACAGGATGAAGCCGTAGCCGCCCAGCTTCAGCAGGATGCCGGCCAGGATGACCGAACCGGCCGTCGGCGCCTGGACGTGGGCGTCGGGCAGCCAGGTGTGCACCGGCCACATCGGCATCTTCACCGCGAAGGAGGCGAAGAAGGCCAGCCACAGCAGCGGCTGCACCGCGGGGTCGAAGGCGTACTGCTTCAGTTCCGGAATGCTGGTGGTGCCCGTCGTGTGCGCCATCCACAGCATGGCCAGCAGCATCAGGACCGACCCGAGCAGGGTGTAGAGGAAGAACTTGTACGCCGCGTAGATGCGGTTGGCGCCGCCCCAGATGCCGATGATCAGATACATCGGCACCAGGGTGCCTTCGAAGAAGATGTAGAAGAGGAACAGGTCCAGCGAGGTGAACACCCCGATGACCAGCGTCTCCAGGATCAGGAAGGCGATCATATATTCGACGACGCGCGTCTCGATCGACTTCCAGCTGGCCACGATGCAGATCGGCAGCAGGAAGGCCGTCAGCAGGACGAACAGGATGGAGACCCCGTCGACGCCCAGGTGATAGCTCGCCCCCGCGAACCAGGCGTGGTTCTCGACGAACTGATAGGCCGGGTTCGACGGATCGAACTGCGCGACCAGCAGGACGGACACCGCCAGCACCACCAGGGTGGTGGCCAGGGCGATCCAGCGGGCGGCCGGGGCCGCGGCGTCCTGACCGCCCTTGTTCAGCAGGCGCGCGACCAGGATCGCGGCCGCGCCGAGAAGCGGCAGGAAGGTGACGATGCTCAGAATGTGAGGCACGAGGCTCAGGCTCCCCACGTGAAGATGGCGAAGGCAAGGAAGGCAGCCACGCCGATCAGCATCACGAATGCATAGAAGTAGACGAAACCGGACTGGAACCGGGACAGCCAGCCGCCCGACTTCAGCGAAGCCCAGGCCGCGCCGTTCGGGCCGAGGCCGTCGATGATCTTCACGTCGCCGATCTTCCAGAAGAGGTCGCCGATCGCCTTGGCGCCCTTCACGAACACGGCGTCGTACAGCTCATCGAAGAACCACTTGTTGTAGAGGAAGGTCCACAGCGGACCCTTGCGGTCGGCCATCTGCTTGGCCGCGCCTTCCCTCAGCACGTAGAGCCAGAAGGCGATGGCCGTGCCCAGCAGCGTCACGATCAGCGGCGCCCACTTCACCCAGGTCGGGACGTTGTGGCTTTCGTGCAGGACGTGGTTGTCGCCGCCGACGAAGATGGCGCCGCGCCAGAACTCGGCCTCATGATGGCCGATGAAGTGCGGGGCGAAGATCCAGCCCGCGAACACCGCGCCGACCGCCAGCGCCAGCAACGGCACGACCATGACCCACGGGCTTTCATGCGGCTTCAGCGGACCATGGTGATGGTCGTCGTGCGCGTGATCGTCGCCGTCCAGCGGTTCGGAATGGGTCTCGATCTGGGCGTGCGAGGCGTGGTCGTCCGCGTGATGGCCATCATCTTTCCACTTGGCCTTGCCGTGGAAAGTCATGAACACCAGGCGCCACGAATAGTAGGCCGTCAGCAAGGCCGCCGAGATGCCGATGACGAAGGCGAACATGCCCGCCGCCGAATGGCCGGTCGCCGCCGCCGCATAGGCGCTCTCGAGGATGGAGTCCTTGGAGTAGAAGCCCGACAGACCCCACACTCCCGGAATGCCGATGCCGGTGATGGCGATGGTGCCGATCATCATCACGCCGTAGGTGATCGGCAGCAGCTTCGCGAGGCCGCCCATGTTCCGCATGTCCTGTTCGTGGTGCATGCCGTGGATCACCGAGCCGGCGCCTAGGAACAGCAGGGCCTTGAAGAAGGCGTGCGTGAACAGGTGGAACATGGCGGGCTGATAGGCGCCGACGCCCGCCGCGAAGAACATGTAGCCCAGCTGCGAACAGGTCGAATAGGCGATCACCCGCTTGATGTCGTTCTGCATCATGCCGACGGTCGCGGCGAAGATGGCCGTGACCCCGCCGATGATGGCGATGAACTGCGACGCGACGGGCGCGTGCTCATACAGCGGCGACAGCAGGCAGACCATGAAGACGCCGGCGGTGACCATGGTGGCCGCGTGGATCAGGGCCGACACCGGCGTCGGGCCCTCCATGGCGTCCGGCAGCCAGGTGTGCAGGAAGAACTGCGCCGACTTGCCCATGGCGCCGATGAACAGCAGCAGACCGGCCAGATCCAGCGCCGACCAGGTGTGGCCCAGAAATTCCCAGCCCGTTCCGACCTTGCCGGCGATCATCGGGAACAGCTTGGCGAACTCGATCGTGCCGAACATCCAGAACACGGTCATCATGCCGAGCAGGAAGCCGAAGTCGCCGACGCGGTTGACCACGAAGGCCTTGATGGAGGCGGCGGTGGCCGAGGGCTTCTTGTACCAGAAGCCGATCAGCAGATAGGAGGCCAGACCCACGCCTTCCCAGCCGAAGAACATCTGCAGGAAGTCGGCCGCCGTCACCAGCGCCAGCATCATGAAGGTGAACAGCGACAGATAGGCGAAGAAGCGGGGACGGCTGTCGTCCTCGGCCATGTAGCCCCAGGAATAGAGGTGAACCAGCGAGGACACCGAGGTCACCACGATCAGCATGACCGCCGACATGGCGTCCACGCGGATCGACCAGTTCGACTGGAAGTCACCGACGTGGATGAAGGGCGCGATGTGGACGGTGAAGGCTTCCAGCCCGCCCCAGGTCCATTGGCTGAACACGATCCACGAGACCGCGCACGAGAAGAACAGCAGGCCGGTCGTGACGGCCTGTGACGGGATATCGCCGATCCGGCGACCGAAGAAGCCGACGATCATGGCCCCCAGCAGGGGGGCGAAGACGCCGAGAGTGACGAGAGTCTGGATAGTCACGGTTCCGATCAGCCCTTCATCACGGAGGCGTCGTCGACCGCGATGTCGCCGCGGTTACGGAAGAAGGTCACCAGGATGGCCAGGCCGA
>JAFKFS010000090.1 GCA_017308115.1 Bordetella sp. | reverse complement strand
CCAGGCCCGCCCGACGATGCAGACGACGATCAGACCCAGGCCGAACGCTTCCAGCCCTTCGTGCAGCAGGGTCTCGCCGCCGATCGAGCGGCTGACGAAGGCCAGTCCGACCACGCCGATCAAGCCGACCAGCAGCGCCGCCTTGCGCAGCTTCTGCACCCGCTGAAGATCAAAACCCTGCGTCGCCGACATCTGTGTATTTCCTCGACTGATGAGGGTGCGACAGAACGCCGCTCCGGCGGCGCTTTCAAGGCTTAAAATCCGATCTCGATTTCCGAGAACGCGCAACGCAAGGCTTCCTCGTTCCGTCACCCTCGGGCCTGACCCGAGGATGACGGCAGGAAATTCGATACCCTGCGCCACCGCTGGCGCACGTACTTGCCTCCTACTGATCCAGCCACCGGTCCAGGGCGCGGAAGCCGCCGATGGCCAGTTCGGTCGCGCCCTGGAACACCGCCGGATTGACCTTCTCGAAGTCGTCGGTCGGGCGGTGATAGTCCGGGTGGTAGTTCACCCCGAAATACAGGAACGGCAGGCCTGCGCGGTGGAAGGCGGCGTGGTCCGACGCCTCGACCCAGTTGTCGGCGCCCTTGTCCTCGGGCGTGTCCTTGCCGAAGGCGAAGGCGACGTTCCGGCGTGCCTGAACCTGATCCAGCACCGGGCGGAAATAGGGGTGCTGATACGTCCCCGTCACCCACAGCTTGCCGTCGCTGTCGGCCCGCGCCGTCATGTCGAAGTTCAGGTTCATCGAAATCGCGTGCAGCGGCACGGGCGGCGCCTCGACGAAATGCTTGGCGCCCAGCAGGCCCCGCTCCTCGCCGTCCAGCGCCACGATCAGCACGCTGTGCTCCGGCGGGTTCGCCTTCAGCCGTCTGGCCAGCTCCAGCATGGTCGCCACGCCCGAGGCGTTGTCGTCCGCCCCGTTGAATATCTGGCCGTCGTTGACGCCGACGTGGTCATAGTGGGCCGTCACCACGATGTATTTGTCGGCCACGCGCGTGCCGGGGATGACGCCGATGATGTTGGTCCCGTTGTAGGTCCGGGTCCCCTCGCGCGTGCGGCCCAGCATCTCCCACGGCTGCAGGCGCCCCATCGGGGAGGGCCGCACGCCCATCGCCTCCAGCCGCCCAACGATGTAGTCGCGCGCCTTCGCCCCGCCCTCGGAACCCGTATCACGCCCCTGCATGTCGTCCGCCGACAGGATGCGCAGGTCCTCCATCAACTGGGCGTAGTCGGCCGAGGCGGCGACGACGGCGGGCGTTTCGGGCGCGGCCGGGACGGTCGTCGTCTCACAGGCGGCCAGCGTCAGGGCGGCGGCGATCACGGACAGGCTGGCGAGGACAGGACGCATGGAGGGCTCCGGCAGGACTCTTTGAGGCGCGACGCTAGCGGCCCCCGGCCGCCGCGTCAGATTACCTTTCTGTCATGGCCGCTCCCGGATGATAAGGAACCGTTCCGCCTTTGCCGACTTCCTGCGATTCTCATGTCCGATCTCTTCACGCCTGTCGAAACCCTGACCGAAGCCCAGGCGCGCGAAGAGCTGGACCGCCTGTCGGCCGAACTGGCGCGCCACGACGCCCTCTACTACGCCGACGCCGCGCCCGAGATTTCCGACGCCGACTACGACGCGTTGAAAGGCCGCGCCCTCGCCATCGAGGCCGCCTTCCCGGACCTGTCCAGCCCCGTCTCCCCGTCCCGGCGCGTCGGCGCCCCGGTCTCCAGCCAGTTCGCCGAGGTCCGCCACGGCGTGCCCATGCTGTCGCTGGACAACGCCTTCGACGAGGGCGAGGTGCGCGACTTCGTGGCCCGCATCGCCCGCTTCCTCAAGCTGCCGGGCGACGAGCCCATCGCCTTCGTCGCCGAGCCCAAGATCGACGGCCTCTCGGCCAGCCTGCGCTATGAAAAGGGCGTCCTGGTCCAGGGCGCCACGCGCGGCGACGGCAAGACGGGCGAGGACGTGACCGCCAACCTGCGCACCCTGGACAGCATCCCCCAGACGCTGACCGGCTCGGGCTGGCCCGACGTCATCGAGATCCGGGGCGAAGTCTACGCCCCCAACGCCGCCTTCGACGCCTTCAACGCGGCGGCCGAGGCCGAAGGCAGGCGCACCTACGCCAACCCGCGCAACTTCGCCGCCGGGTCGCTGCGCCAGAAAGACCCGAAGATCACGGCCCTGCGCCCCCTGACCTTCTTCGCCTACGCCTGGGGCGAGACTTCCGCCCCCTTCGCCGACACCCAACACGGCGCGCTGGAGGCCTTCCGCAGCTGGGGCTTTCAGGTCAACGACCGCTCGGCCCGCGTCGAGGGCGCCGACGGCCTGATCGGCGTCTATCGGGCGCTGGAGGCCGACCGCAGCCGCCTCGGCTACGACATCGACGGCGTGGTCTATAAGGTCGACCGGCTGGACTGGCAGCAGCGTCTCGGCTTCATCGCCAGAAGCCCTAGATGGGCCATCGCCCACAAATTCCCGGCGCAGCAGGCGACGACCGTGCTGGAAGGCATCGACATTCAGGTCGGCCGCACCGGCGCCCTGACCCCCGTGGCCCGCCTGCATCCCGTCACCGTCGGCGGCGTCGTGGTCCGCAACGCCACCCTGCACAACGAGGACGAGATCGCCCGCAAGGACGTCCGCATCGGCGACACCGTCGTCCTGCAACGCGCCGGCGACGTCATCCCCCAGATCGTCGGCGTGGTCGAAACCCTGCGTCCCGAAGGCGCCGTCCCTTACGTCTTCCCCACCGTCTGCCCCGTCTGCGGCTCCGAAGCCGTGCGCGAGGGGGACGAGGTCAAGCGCCGCTGCACCGGCGGCCTGATCTGCGACGCCCAGATCGTCGAGCGCCTCAAGCATTTCGTCAGCCGCCGCGCCTTCGACATCGAAGGCCTCGGCGAAAAGCAGCTGATCGCCTTCCACGCGCGCGGCTGGATCAAGGAGCCCGCCGACATCTTCCGCCTGGCCCGCGACGAGGAGAAGCTGGCCCTGCTGCGCGCCGAGGACGGCTATGGCGAGACCAGCGTCCGCAACCTGATCGCCGGCATCGAGGCGCGGCGCGTCATCTCCCTCGATCGCCTGATCTTCGGCCTCGGCGTGCGCGAGATCGGCGAACAGACCTCTCTGGTCCTGTCGCGCGCCTTCGGCAGTTGGACCGCCTTCCAGAGCGCCTGCATGGCCGCCGCCAACGGCCTCGCCAGCGACGACTGGAAGACGCTGGCCGCGACCCACGCCATCTCGCCGCGCGTTCTGGGCCTGATGGCCGACGCGCGCCCCGCCGCCGACGATCCGTGGCCCGAAGCGCCGATGGATCAGAAGATCGCCCTCGCCTTCCCTGGCATGGCCGCGCCCGCCCGCCGTTCGCTGGCGGAAATCTCGGACGGCTGGACCGACCTGACCCGCTGGGCCGCCGTCGCGCGCGATGAAGGCCCCTCCGACATGCTGAACCAGATCGCGGGCGTCTCCGGCGTCGGCCCGGTCGCCGCCGAGGCCCTGGCCCACTTCTTCCACGAGCCGCACAATCTTCAGGTCGTCGACGCCCTGCTGGCCGAGCTTGAGCGCGTCGAGGACGTGGCCGCCCCCACGACCGACAGCCCCGTGGCGGGCAAGACCGTGGTCTTCACCGGCTCGCTGGAACGCTTCACCCGCGACGAGGCCAAGGCTCGCGCCGAAAGCCTGGGCGCCAAGGTCTCGGGCTCGGTGTCGAAGAAGACAGACTACCTCGTCGCCGGCCCCGGCGCCGGGTCCAAGCTGAAGGACGCGGAAAAGCATGGCGTCGCCGTCCTGACCGAGGACGACTGGCTGGCGCTGATCGGCGGCTGATTTCTTCTTCCTGCTATCGGCGAGGCCTGCCGGGCCAGAAGGGCGGCCCGCCGCGAAGCGAGGAAGACTAACGCCCTGCGATCAGTTCATTGCGGACGCGACGGCCCAAGGGATCGCGGCCGGGCCAGCTCTCGCCCACCCCAGCCTGGACCAGCGGCGTGCAGAAGCGCGACAAAATCATGCGAGGGCGAATTTCGTTGAGACACACCTTGTCGCCCTCATGCGCCCAACGGGCGGTCAGGCGGCGGCCGTCGGAGAACAAGGCGCGATAGCCGCCGTCGCGGTCGAACCAGTGCTTGACCCAATCGCCGTCCGGATAGTGGGAAACGACCGTATTGCCGAAAGCCGCCTGCATGGCGTCGGCGCTCCGTCCGCGATCCGACGCCCTGGCGCCCGCAGGCGCGGCCAGCATCAGCGCGATCAAGACCACAGCGCGCATTCGGCGTTCCTCCCTGTCCCGACGCGGACCATACAGGCCGAAACGCCGTTGCCAAGCGGCCTGTTCCGAACGGAAATACTTGACTGAGGCATAGGGCCTTCCATATACGGCCGCAGGCTCGGAGCAGGACTGGCGATGCGCGCCGCCCGCTCGCCCAAGAGGGGCGGCTCTGTCAGCTGAAGGCGTTCGCGAACGCTATCCTCCGTCCCTTTCAGGACTACATGACTGAATTTTCCAAGCTGGGCCTTTCGCCCACGACCCTTCAGGCGGTCGCCGACACCGGCTACACGACCGCCACTCCGATCCAGGAACAGGCCATTCCGGTGGCCCTGGCCGGACGCGACGTCCTGGGCATCGCCCAGACCGGCACCGGCAAGACGGCCGCCTTCACCCTGCCCATGGTCGATCGCCTGGCCTCGGGCCGCGCCCGCGCCCGCATGCCGCGCGCCCTGGTGCTGGCCCCGACCCGCGAACTGGCCGACCAGGTGGCCGAGAGCTTCGCCAAATACGCCAAGGGCACCAAGCTGAACTGGGTGCTGCTGATCGGCGGCGTCTCCATGGGCGACCAGATCGCCGCCCTGAACAAGGGCGTGGACGTGCTGATCGCCACGCCGGGCCGCCTGCTGGACCTGTTCGATCGCGGCAAGATGCTGCTGACCGGCGTCGAGCTGATGGTGGTCGACGAGGCCGACCGGATGCTGGACATGGGCTTCATCCCGGACATCGAGCGCATCTTCAAGCTGACGCCGCCGCGCCGCCAGACCCTGTTCTTCTCGGCCACCATGCCGCCGGAAATCACGCGCCTGACGCAGCAGTTCCTCAAGGATCCGACGCGGATCGAGGTGTCGCGCCCGGCCACCACCGCCGACACCATCACCCAGCACGTCACCCGCCTGCCGACCTCGGACCCCAAGGCCAAGCGCACCGCCCTGCGCGCCCTGGTCGAGCGCGGCGACGTCCAGAACGGCATCGTCTTCTGCAACCGCAAGTCTGAAGTCGACATCGTCGCCAAGTCGCTGCAGGTCCACGGCTTCGACGCCGCGCCGATCCATGGCGACCTGGACCAGTCGCTGCGGATGAAGACCCTGGCCGATTTCCGCAGCGGCGCGCTCAAGCTGCTGGTCGCCTCCGACGTCGCCGCACGCGGCCTGGACATCCCGGCCGTCAGCCACGTCTTCAACTATGACGTTCCGCACCACGCTGACGACTACGTCCACCGGATCGGCCGCACCGGCCGCGCCGGCCGCCTGGGCGAGGCCTTCATGATCGTCACCCCCGCCGACGACAAGTCGTTGGACAAGGTGTTGAAGCTGATCAAGAAAGACCCGGTCGAACTACCGCTGGACGGTATCGACTTCGCCTCGATCCAGGATCGCCCCCGCGACGAGGGCCGCTCAAGCCGGGGACGTGGCCGCTCCGAGCGCGGAGAACGCAGCCGAGCCCGCAAAACGACCGAGGCCGCGCCCCTCGAATCGGTCGAGGTCCAGGACGTCGCCGCCTCTGCCGCGGCTCCCGAGCCGAAGGTCGAAACGCCGCGCCGCTCGCGCAGCCGCAAGACCGCCGAGGGCCGCCCGGCCGCCGCTCGTCCCGCGGCCAAGCCCTCCGTCGAGGTTCGCGGCGGCGCCTTCGGGGACGACGTCCCCGCCTTCCTGCGTCGACCGGTGATTTTTGCTGACTGAGGCCGCGGTTCTTGGTTTAACCCCGCGTTACAGAAGGCCGCGCTAAGCTTGCGGCCTGAATTGTCGAGGGGGCGCTTCAAGGCATGACCACGCAGGTCGAAACCACAGTCCGAAGTCCGGAAGCTTATACCCTCGCTCGCCGGGCGGTGGACGCCATGCAGGAGGCGGCGATTTGGCCGACTCCGCTGAATTTCGAACTCTGGCTGCACTACATCAGCGCGCCCGAGAGCCCGCTGAGTCAGGAAATGGCCCGTCTGCTGGCCACCGGCGCGCCTTTCAACGACACCACGGCCGAGATGCTGGCCGCCGAATTCCTGCCCCGCAGCCGCATGTCGGAAGAGATTCGCGACGCCGGCGCGGTGCTGAACCGCGAACTGGCGGCCGTGGCGGCGGCCATCGACAAGGCCCGTGAAAGCCAGGTGGAATACGGCGACACCCTCGCCCAGGCCGCTGACGACATGGCCTCGACCTCCGACCCCACCAACCTGGGCGCCATCGTCTCCTCGCTCAGCGACGCCACGGACCGGATACGGCGTCACACCACGGCCCTGGAGCGTCGCCTGGAATCCTCCAATCGCGAAGTCGCCAAGCTGCGCGACCATCTGGAGCAGGTCCGCCGCGACGCCATGACCGACGCCCTGACCAATCTGGCCAATCGCAAGGCGTTCGACGAACAACTGCAACGCATGTGCGAGGAAGCCGAGGCAGGCGGCTCCTCCATCGGCCTGGCGCTGATCGACATCGACCACTTCAAGCGCTTCAACGACACCTGGGGCCACCAGACCGGCGACCAGGTGCTGCGCTATGTCGCCAGCGTCCTGGCCCGCGTCGCGCGGGCGCCCCGCATCGCCGCCCGCTACGGCGGCGAGGAGTTCGCGGTCATCTTCCCTCGCGAATCGGCGGGCTCGGTCGCGGCCGCCTTGAACGCCGCCCGCGAAGAGATCGCTTCGCGCAACCTGCGGCGACGCTCGACCAACGACAATCTGGGCGCCGTGACCATCTCCGTCGGCTTCGCCCTGCGTCGAGCCGGCGAGGCGGCGTCGCAGTTCCTGGAACGCGCCGACGCGGCCCTCTACGTCTCCAAGCGCTCGGGCCGGAACCGGGTCACGAGCGCAGAAGCGGTCGCCGCCTCCGCCGCCGCCTGAAGCGGGCTTCGACGGTTGGGCCGGGGACGGCGCCCGACCGCCCCGCTCGCTCAGCAGGACCGGCTCACGACGCCCTGTCATCGCCGACTGGATACGCTCGAGCGCGCCCCCCATCGGCGTTTGCGGCCGGGCGTCGCTGCAAAGAGGGTGATCTGTTTCGACCGCGCGGCGTAAGCCGCCGCCTTTCCCGATCCGCCCTGGCGCTGATCGGTCCTGCCTGCCCTAGGCGCTGAACAGCAGGCTCAGGCACCCGCGAAGGATCAGCCCGAGCGCCATTACGCCGAACGTCGCGCCGGCCAGAAGCACCAGTCGAAAATGCCGGTGCAGGAAATAGAGGATGTCGCCTGCCATCTGCCTTGACTCGAAAGCGACGGCATCATGACACGCGGTTGGGCAAACGCCGCAACAAGGGTTTGTGATCAGACCAACCGGCTCTGCACCAGGGCCGCCTGCACGAAACTGGCGAACAGGGGGTGCGGGGCGAAGGGGCGGCTGCGGTATTCCGGGTGATACTGCACGCCGATGAACCACGGGTGGTCCCGGCGCTCGACCGTCTCGGGCAGGACGCCGTCCGGGGACAGGCCCGCGAAGAACAGGCCGCCCTTCGCCTCGACCGCCTCGCGGTAGTTGATGTTCACCTCATAGCGGTGACGGTGGCGCTCGTTGATGTCGGTCTGGCCATAGATCTCGGCGATCTTGGAGCCGGGAGCCAGGGTGGAGGCGTAGGCCCCCAGGCGCATGGTGCCGCCCAGGTCGCCGCCCTGCTCGCGCTTCACGCGCTCATTGCCCTGGACCCATTCGGTCATCAGGCCGACCACGGGTTCGTCCGCCGGGCCGAACTCGGTCGAGGTCGCCTTGGGATAGCCCGCCAGGTTCCGCGCCGCCTCGATCACCGCCATCTGCATGCCGAAGCAGATGCCGAAATAGGGAATCTTGCGCATCCGGGCGAAGCGCGCCGCCTCGATCTTGCCCTCGGCCCCGCGCTCGCCGAAGCCGCCGGGCACCAGGATGGCGTGGGCGCCCGCCAGGCGCTGGGCGCAGGCGTCCGCGTCGCCCTCGAAGGTGTCAGCCTCGACCCAGTCGATGTTGACCTTGACGTTGTTGGCCACGCCGCCGTGCTGCAGCGCCTCGATCAGCGACTTATAGGCGTCCTTCAACACGGTGTACTTGCCGACCACGGCGATGTTGACCTCGCCGTCCGGGTGTAGGCGGCGACGGACGATCTCGGTCCAGCCGGCCAGCTCCGGTTCCGGCGCCTCGGTCAGGCCGAAGTGGGCCAGGACCTGGGTGTCCAGCCCCTCGCGATGATAGTCCAGCGGCACAGCGTAGATGTCGGCCGAGTCCATGGCCTGGATGACGCTGTCGGGGCGGACGTTACAGAACTGGGCGATCTTGCGCTTCTCATCAGCCGGGATCGGCGCCTCGCAGCGGCACAGCAGGATGTCGGGCTGGATGCCGATGGAGCGCAGCTCCTTGACCGAATGCTGCGTCGGCTTGGTCTTCATCTCGCCCGCGGTCTTGATGAAGGGCAGCAGGGTCAGGTGGACGAAGCACGACTGGCCGCGCGGCAGATCCTGCCCCAGCTGGCGGATCGCCTCGAAGAAGGGCAGGCCCTCGATGTCCCCGACCGTGCCGCCGATCTCGACCAGGACGAAATCCACGTCCTCGCCGTCGTCCGTCTTGGCCGGGTTCAGGCAGAACTGCTTGATCTGGTCGGTGACGTGCGGGATCACCTGGACGGTCGCGCCCAGATAGTCGCCGCGCCGCTCCTTCTCGATGATGGTCTGATAGATGCGGCCGGTCGTGATGTTGTC
>JAFKFS010000089.1 GCA_017308115.1 Bordetella sp. | reverse complement strand
CTACTCGGTATGCCAGGCGTCGGCGCCGGGCAGGATGCCGACAGCTTCGGCCAGAACGCGGTAGCGGTCCAGATAGCGCTGCTGGGCGACGGCGGCGGGTTGCGGCTCGATCACCAGATCATAGCCGGGCGGCGGGGCGCCGAAGATCTGCAGGGACTCGCGACGGGTGAAGCCGGCCAGCTGGGTCGCCTCGTAGAAGGCGCAGGCCTTGTCGGCCTTCTTGATCAGGGTCTTGATCGTCTGGGGCGTCTTGGGCGGCAGCTGGAAGCGGACGTGGATGGCGGCCTCCAGCCGGGCCTCGAAGTCCTTGTAGCCGGCGCCCAGGGCCGATTTGAACGGCGAGATCATGTCGCCGATGACGTATTCCGAGGCGTCGTGCAGCAGGGCGGCCAGGCGCCATTTCGGCTCCAGCCCCGGACGGATGTGGGCGGCGATCTCCTCGACCACGAGGGAGTGCTGGGCGACCGAGAAGGCGTGTTCGCCGATCGTCTGGCCGTTCCAGCGGGCGACGCGGGCCAGGCCGTGGGCGATGTCCTCGATCTCGATGTCGAAGGGCGAGGGATCCAGCAGATCCAGGCGGCGGCCGGACAACATGCGTTGCCAGGCGCGCGGCGGCTTGGGTTTGCGGACTCGGGGCGCGGGGCCGGCGTCTTCGATTTCTTCGGCCAAGGTCTTGATGCTGCGCATGCTCAGGCTGGTGACTCAGACCGAACGCGCGATCAAGGGCGGCCGTTGCGATAGGTGGGGGTTAATCGCCGACGTTGAGCGTCACCAGGGCCTTGGCGGCGTCGAACAGACGGTCGGGGTCGCGATCCTTGCTGCGCACGGTGGCGACGACGATGGGGCCGCCGACGGGGCCGCGCGCCTCATAGCCCACGGTGCGCCAGCCGCCGGCGGACGGCTCGTTCGCGGTCATCAGGAAGGTCGAACGCACGGATTCGCCCGAGGCGCTGGTGCGGATGCGTGCGGCGCCGTCGGTCGCGTCGATGTTCACGGCGTCGTCTCCGGACGAGACGTTGACGCGGCTCGACTTGTCGTCGGCGCGGATGGTCAGGCCGCCGATGCGGATATTGGCGCGGTCGCCGTCGGCCTCGATCTTCATGCCGGGCAGGCGGACGGTGGCCTTGTCGCCCTGGGCGTCGACGCGCAGGCCGGGCATTCGAACCTGGGCGGAATCGCCCGCGACCTCATCGGCGACCCTGGACGCCTCGGCGGCGGCGCGGTCGGCGTCAGCCTCGGCGCGGGCGGCGTCCGCTTCGGCCTTGGCGGCGGCGGCCTCCGCTCGGGCGTTCTCAGCCTCGACCTGGGCCATGGCCTCGGGCAGGTCGGCGGTCAGACGCGTCTCGAAGGGTTTCAGCGCCGTCTGGGCCGAGCGGCCGTCCAACTGGACCAGTTGCAGGATGACTTCCGAACCGCGCGGGCCGCCGTAGACGCAGGAACCGTCGGCCCGGGCCGAACCCTTGCGCGTCAGCACGCCCTGGGTCTGGGGGCATTGCAGGGCGTCGACCACCTTCAGCACGCCGGAGGAGTCCGAGGTCGTGGAGGTGGTGATGCGCACCGAGCCGCCGTTGTCGCAGGCGGCGGTCATCAGCGCCAGGGCGATGACGGGCCAGGTGATGTGCTGCATGGGTCGGCTCCACTTCAGGCTCCGATTGTGCGCCATCGGCGCCTCAGGGCCAGTGAAATCGCGGTAATCGAAAGACGACGGGAAGGCGGCGGGAATCAGCCGCCGGGGCGGGCGCCTTCGCGACGGGCCATGAAGGCCAGCCGCTCGAACAGATGAACGTCCTGCTCGTTCTTCAGCAGGGCCCCGTGCAGCGGCGGGATCAGCTTGCCGGGCGTCTTTTCGCGCAAGGTCTCGGGCGACACGTCGTCGACCAGCAGCAATTTCAGCCAGTCCAGAAGCTCCGAGGTCGAGGGCTTCTTCTTCAGGCCCGGCGTGTCGCGGATTTCATAGAAGGTCTTCAGGGCTTCCGACACCAGGCGCGGCTTGATGCCGGGGAAGTGGACCTCGACGATGTCCTGCATCGTCTCGGCGTCGGGGAAGCGGATGTAGTGGAAGAAGCAGCGGCGCAGGAAGGCGTCCGGCAGCTCCTTCTCGTTGTTCGAGGTGATGACGACGACGGGGCGGACCTCGGCGCGGATCGTCTCGTCCGTCTCCTGGACGTAGAACTCCATGCGGTCGAGTTCCTGCAGCAGATCGTTGGGGAACTCGATGTCGGCCTTGTCGATCTCGTCGATCAGCAGGACGGGGCGGGTGGGGGCGGTGAAGGCCTCCCACAGCTTGCCCTTCTTCAGATAGTTGCGCACGTCGTGGACCCGCGCGTCGCCCAGCTGGCTGTCGCGCAGGCGGGAGACGGCGTCGTATTCGTAAAGGCCGTTGTGGGCCTTGGTCGTCGACTTGACGTGCCAGGTGATCAGCGGCGCATTCAGCGCCCGGGCCAGTTCATAGGCCAGGACCGTCTTGCCGGTGCCCGGCTCGCCCTTGATCAGCAAGGGCCGCTCCAGCGCCACGGCGGCGTTGACGGCGACCTTCAGGTCGTCGGTGGCGATGTAGTTGGACGTGCCTTCGAACCGGCTCATGCGAAACCTGCTCCATTCCGGGGGAAGGGAGCAGGTAGCTTAAAGAGATGGGCGTGAACAGGCTGCAGGATCAGGTGATGCGCTTGGCCGACACCGGATCGCTGGCGGGGAAGGTCTCCTCGACGCCCTCGTCGATCAGGGCTTCCTGACGGTTTTCGGCGTCCTTTTCCTTGTCCTTCAACTGGTCGGGCTTGCCGCTTTCGTGTGCGGCCCGCTTGGCCGGAGGGGTGTTGGGATCGGCCTCTTCCTGGGCCTTGGTCGGTTTGGGATGGTCGCTCATGCTCGTTCCTCGGTGTCGGGGCCGTAGCCCAGGTCCTCAATGTCGTCGTCGGAAAGGCGACGGGCTTCCCAGTGGGCGGCGCTGGCCTGGGCCCCGCGCTGGTTGCGCATCAGCCCGGCGTAGACCAGTTCGATCTCGTCGGCGGCGGAGGCCGGGGCGCCGTCGGCATCCGCCTCGCTCAGGCGCATCCCGTCGACGCCCAGCAGGGCGTCGGCCTCGGCCTCCACGCCGTCCAGCGCCAGATCGTCGTCCAGATCGGCGTCGTCCTCTGCAAAGGGCTCGTCGTCGGCGTCCCCGTCCAACTGGGTGACGTCCAGAACGTCTTCGGCTTCGTCGGGCGACAGGTCGCCGTCGCCCTCGTCGTCCAGATGGGTTTCGTCATAGACCTCCGCCTGGTCCTGGCCATCGGTGTCGAAGTCGGGTCCTGCCATCATCGTCTCCCTTCGCAAACTCAACGGCTCGGCTCGTCCGGGTGTTCCCGTCCGTGCCATCTTGACGCCCGAGCGTGAAAGGAAGGGATGGTTAACCACGTCGGTTTAGGGTTCTTCAGCGGCCGGCCGTCACTGTGAGGGCGGCGCCACGGAGACCTTCCCTTGCCTCTGAAACTGTCGCTGAAGCCCGGCGAGAAATTCGTGCTGAACGGGGCCGTCGTGCAGAACGGCGACCGTCGCGGCGTCCTGGTCCTGCAGAACAAGGCCAGCGTCCTGCGCGAGAAGGACATCATGCAGCCCGAGGACGTGACCACGCCCGCGCGCCGCATCTACTTCCCCGTCATGATGATGTATCTGGACGAGGCGGAGGCGTCGAAATTCTACGATGAATTCGCCCTGCGGCTGACCGAGTTCATGGGCGCGGTGCGCAACCCAGACATCCTGACGGAATGCGTCGCCTGCTCCAAGCACGTCCTGGCGCGCCAGTATTACAAGGCCCTGATGGGCGCCCGCAAAATCGTTGATTACGAAGACCAAAGGCTCGGCAATGTCGCTTCAGGCGTACAAGACGGCGGCGACGCGGGCTGAGTCCCCGCGTGAGATGGAGTACCGGCTGTTCGGCCAGGTGACGCGCGCCCTGATGCACGCCTCGACCCTGGACAAGTCGGATGTGGCCGGACGGATGGACGCCCTGGACTGGAACCGTCGCATGTGGTCGGCACTGTCCACCGCCTGCGCCGATCCCGCCAACGCCATGCCCAAGGCGATGCGCGCGCAGTTCATCTCCCTGGCCCTTTTCGTCAACCGCAACACCTCCGAGGTGATGCGGGGGGAGGACGATTTCTCGACCCTGATCGACGTCAACCGCATGATCATGCAGGGCCTCGCCGGTCAGACGGACGCCGGCTGATCGGGCGGGACGTCAGAACAGGCCGGCGGCCCAACTGCCGATGCCGCTGACGACGGCGACCACGGTGGTCCAGACCAGGGTCAGGTAGACGCCGCACACGGCGGTTCCCGCAAGACCGGCCAGGATGAAGGCCCCGTCGCGTTGAATGATGCCCAGCCCGAACAGCGCCAGGGTCAGGCCGGGCAGGGCGTCTCCGAACGGAACCGGCAGAGCCATCATCAGGGCCAGCAGGATGCAGATCAGGCCGATCACCACGTCCGCGGCCTCGCCTGTCAGCCCGGGCCAGCGCGGACGGGTCAGCCGTTCGATCCGGCGCAGGCGCGGCAGCGTCTTCTCGACGGCGGCCCTGTAGGATTTCCGGCTGACCGAAAGGTTCAGCAGCCACCGCGGCAGCCATACCTTGTCGCTCTGCAGCGCCATCTCGGCCGCGATCAGGATGATGGGGACCGAGAAGACAGCCTTGCCGCCGGGCGGCCACGGAAACAGCGCCATGAGCGCAAGCATGAGGATCACGGCGCCGAAGCCACGCTCTCCGAAAGCCTCGACCATTTCTCGAAGGGACAGCTTGTCGGACTCGCCCTGGCCCGGTCGGTCCCGGCCCAGGAGCTCCAGCACGTCGGAGAAGGTCCGCCCTTCATCGGGCGGCGGCGCGGAAACGAGCGTCATCAAGCGAGACTCAAAGCGATATCGTGCGCGACGTTAGGGGCGCGCGGCGGCTTGCGCCATCCCCGCCGCCAGGTTTGCGACGAAATAAAGCCTCTAGCGCTTTGAGGCGTGTTCGGGTTTGCCCTTGCGCTTGGTGTGGGCGAACTCTTCCAGCTGTTTTTCGGTCATCGATTCCATCATGGATTTCGACGCGCCCTTCAGCTTGGATTTGGGCGTGTCGCCGCGCTTAGCCGACAGGGCGGCTCCGGCGGCTTTCTGCTGGGCGGCGGACTTGGCGGGCATGACGATCTCCTTCCGAGTGAAAGGCAACCGTCCGCCCGCCCTAGGGTTCCGTCAGCTTCCCAGCAGTTCGCGGCCGATGAGGAAGCGGCGGATCTCGTTGGTGCCGGCGCCGATGTCGTAGAGCTTGGCGTCGCGGACGAGGCGCTCGACCGGCCATTCCTTGGTGTAGCCGGCGCCGCCCAGGGCCTGGACGGCTTCCAGCGTGACCTTCACTGCGTTTTCCGAGGCCAGCAGGATGGCGCCCGCTGCGTCATAGCGGGTGGTCAGGCCCTGATCGCAGGCGCGGGCGACCGAATAGACATAGGCGCGGGCGCTGTTCAGGGCGACGTACATGTCAGCCACCTTGCCCTGCATCAGCTGGAAGGAGCCGATGGCCTTGCCGAACTGCTTGCGCTCGCGGACGTAGGGCAGGACCACGTCCAGCGCCGCCTGCATGATGCCCAGCGGACCGGCCGACAGCACGGCGCGCTCATAGTCCAGGCCGCTCATCAGCACGGCGGCGCCGCGCCCTTCGCCGCCCATGATGTTCTCCTCGGGGACCTCGCAATCCTCGAACACCAGCTCGGCCGTGTCCGAGCCGCGCATGCCCATCTTGTCCAGCTTCTTGGAGACCGAAAAGCCCTTCATGCCCTTTTCGATCAGGAAGGCGGTGACGCCGCCGTTGCCGTCGCCGGTGCGGGCGTAGACCACCAGGGTCTCGGCGTGGGGGGCGTTGGTGATCCAGAACTTGGTGCCGTTCAGGACGTAGCGGTCGCCCTTCTTCTCGGCGCGGGTGCGCATGGACATGACGTCCGAGCCGGAGCCGGCCTCGGACATGGCCAGGGAGCCGACGTGCTCGCCCGAGATCAGTTTGGGCAGGTATTTCGCCTTCTGCTCGGGCGTGCCCCAGCGGCGGATCTGATTGACGCACAGATTGGAGTGGGCGCCGTAGCTGAGCCCGATCGAGGCCGAGGCGCGCGACACCTCCTCCATCGCCACCACGTGTTCGAGGTAGCCGAGGCCCAGGCCGCCGAACTCTTCCTCGACCGTGATGCCGTGCAGGCCCAGTTCGCCCATCTCGGGCCACAGGTCGCGGGCGAATTCGTTCTTCTCGTCGATTTCGGCGGCGCGCGGCGCCAGCCGTTCGGCGGCCCAGCGGGCGGTCGTGTCGCGGATGGCGTCAGCGGTCTCGCCGAGGCCGAATTCCATGGATTGGGGCGCGAAGGGTATGCTCATGCCGCAAGGCGTAGCATCGTGCGCGAGCTTCGCAAAGACTGCTGTCAGCGCGACTGTTTCTGCTGCTTGTCCTTCGTCGCCGGAGCCTTGGCGCGCAGGGCGCTCCAGGCCGCCATGCCGATGAAGACCAGGCCCGCGATCGCCAGCCCCGCGCCGATCAGCACGGTCGCGTCGCTGGCCGTGGGGGCGCGCCAGGCGCGCTGGAAGGCGGCGATTCCCGCCAGGAAGGCCAGGGCGCCGACGCCGCCGATGAACAGGACGGCCCCCTTGTCGCCCGAGAAGGCGTCGCGTGGGTCGGCGGGAGCGTCGACGCGCGCTTCGTGGCGCAGGACGGCCGCCGTGGGGGGCGCGGCCTCGGCGGGCGGCTCATCGGCGTCCGGGCCGCGCACCGGGGCGGTCAGCAGGACCTCCAGAGGGGCGGGCTGGTCGGAGGGGGTGTCGAACAGGGCGCGCTCGGCCGAACGGCGGCGATAGAGGGCGTCGACCGGCGGCGAGGCGCGCTCGGGCCAGGCGGACAGGGCGACGGCGGCCTCGGACGGGGCGTTCGCGTCCAGCTTGGCCTGAACGTCGGAGCCCTGGAACCGCTCCAGGCCGATGGAGAAGATGAAGCTGGCCAGGGCGTCGAACTGATGCTGGTTCAGCGGCAGGCGCGCCCGCTCGTTCAACAGGGCGACGATCGGCACCAGATCGTATTGCAGCAGCAGTTCGGCCTCGGCCTCGGTCACCACGGCGCCGGGACGGGCCGAGCGGGAGTGGCCGTAGCCGATGACGGGCGTACCGTCGCGACGCAGCACGGTGCGCGGGCGAAAGCCCTCGAAGCTCTTGATCAGCAGAAGGCCTTCTCGAGAGACCTTGCGGCGTTGCGGCGCGGCTGCGGACACGGATTGACCCAATTCGAAACGGGCGTTCTCGCCCTGGCCGGGGTGGAGCAAGCCTTGTTCCGAAACGGGCGTGGCCGTTTCAGGTCAGTTTCAGAGCAGGACGATGGTCGCCAGGCCGAGGAAGATCAGGAAACCGAAGAAGTCGGTCGTCGCCGTCACGAAGACGGCCGAGGACACGGCCGGGTCGAACTTGAGCTTGGACAGGGTCAGCGGCGTCAGCACGCCCACGCTGGCCGCGACCAGCAGGTTCAGGATCATGGCCGCGCCGATCACGGCGCCGATCCGCCATTCCTGGAACCACACGCCCGCCGCCAGGCCGATCAGCGGGGCCAGGATGAAGCCGTTGGCCAGGCCCACGGCCATCTCGCGCCAGAAGGTTCTGAGCGCGTTGGAGCTGTTCAACTCGCGCGTGGCCAGGGCGCGCACGGTGACGGTCAGGGCCTGCGTCCCCGCGTTGCCGCCGATCGCCGAGACGATGGGCATCAGCACGGCCAGGGCGACGATCTGCTCGATCGTTCCCTCGAAGAAGGCGATGACCCCGGCGCCCAGGACGGCGGTGAACAGGTTGATGCCCAGCCAGGGCACGCGGCCGCGCACGATCTCCATCACGCTGGACGAGCGGTCCTCGTCCGAGACCCCGGCCAGGCGCAGGATGTCCTCGCGGTTCTCTTCCTGGATGATGTTGACCACGTCATCGACGGTCAGCTGGCCCACCAGCCGTCCGCCCGCGTCCACCACGGGGGCCGAGATCAGGTGGTATTTCTCGAAGATGTAGGCGACCTCTTCCTGGTCGACGTCCACCTCGATGGCGTTGACCGGCTCCATAAGCTCGGTCAGGGGCGTGGCGCGCGGGCTGCGCAGCATCCGGCTGATGGCGACGCCGCCGACCGGCCGGTTCATCGGATCGACCACATAGATGTCGAAGAACAGCTCGGGCAGGTCGTCGCCCTGCGAGCGGACGTGGTCGATGGTGTCGCCGACGTTCCAGAACTGCGGCGCGGCCATGAACTCGCGCTGCATCAGGCGCCCGGCCGAGTCCTCCTCATAGCCCAGCGAGGATTCGATGGCGGCGCGCTCGACCTCGGGCATGGCGGCCAGCACCTTCTCGCGCTGGTCGTCCTCCAGGTCCTCGACCACGGCGGCGGCGTCGTCCGAATCCAGTTCCTGCAGGGCCTCGGCCAGGGTGGCGGAGGGGACGCGCTCCAGCACCTCCTCGCGGATGCCGTCGTCCATCTCAGGCAGGGTCTCGGCCAGCAGTTCGGGCGGCAGCCACTGGACCACGACCGAGCGGTGCTCGGCGGTCAGAAAGCCCATCAGGTCGGCGACGTCGGCGGGGTGCAGGTCTTCCAGCAGGCTGCGCAGCCGCATGCCGTCGCCGTCGTCGGCGGCGTCCACCACCTTTTCGACGAAGGCCGCCGTCAGGGCGTAGTCTTCGCCGAGGGCGGCGTGATCTTCGTCGATAGGGGCTTCGGGGCGCAGAGGGGCGGATTCCGTGTGGGTCACGTGTCTGCCTCCTCTGGAGATTGATGTCAGCCGTATCTAGCCGAGATTCGCCCTGTCAGATCAGATGGTGCGGTCGAGAAGACTCGAACTTCCACGGGTTGCCCCACAGCGACCTCAACGCTGCGCGTCTACCAATTCCGCCACGACCGCTCGCATCGGAGGGCGGGCAATAGCGGAGAGCC
>JAFKFS010000088.1 GCA_017308115.1 Bordetella sp. | reverse complement strand
TCGCGATATTCTGGGCGCCACGAAGATCGGCGAGCCGTTCGACCTGCCCGCCCAAGGGGTGAAGGTCTGCTTCATCGACACGCCGACGGCCCAGATCGAACTGATCGAGCCGTTCGACGAGACCAGCCCGATCACAGGCTTCCTGGCCAAGAACCCGAAGGGCGGCCAACACCACGTCTGCTTCGAGGTGGCCGACATCCGCGCCGCCATCGCCGAGATGCGCGCCAAGGGCGTGACCATTCTCGGCACGGGCGAGCCTCGCATCGGGGCGCACGGGACGCCGGTGGTGTTCCTGCATCCCAAGGAGATGGGCGGGGTGCTGATCGAACTGATGGAGACGCCGAAAGGCGATCACTAAAAGACAAAGGCCCGGTCGTGAGACCGGGCCTTTTCATTGGTCAGTACAGGATCTTTCGCAGGCTGATGCGGAACGTGCGGCCCAGCGGGTCGAGGTAGTCGGGCTGATAGGACAGCGGCGTCTCGCCCAGGCCGTCGCGGACCTTTAGGCGCTGGTCGAAGATGTTCTCGACGCCGACGCTGACGCGGGCGCCCTTCAGCCACGGGTAGCGTGAGACCAGGCTCTCCCGCGACGACAGGTCGGCGAACAGGTTCAGGTTCACCGTCGTCAGGTCCGAGAAGCTCAGGTCGTCGTCGGGCGAGGCGCCGCCGTTGATGCGGGTGGATTCCTTCCAGTTGGCGTTCAGGAAGCCGCCCATGCCGCTCTTGAAGGCGCCCATCTGCAACTGGACTTCATTGCGGGACTGGCCGCCGCGCGCGCCGATGGCGGCGCCGTCCAGCAGGTCGAGCACCGGCAGGCCGTCGCGGATCGTGATCTCATCCTGGATGCGGTAGGTGTGATAGAGCGAGACGTTGAAGCGCCCCTGGCCGGGCAACATGCCGCCGCCCGCGCCGCGCGGGCCGGCGCCGCCGGGAGGGGCTCCCGCGCCGGGGCCGCCGGGGGGCGGCCCGCCCGCGCCAGGACCGCCCGCGCTAGGCTGGCCTGCGCCGGGAGGCGGGCCGCCTTCGACGCGCATCACGATCGGAGCGCCGCCCGGACCGCCCGGTCCGCGCTGGCCGGGGCCGCTGCGTTGATTCATGCGGGCCATGGCCGCCGGGTCCGGCTTGCCGAAGGCGGTCGAGAAGTTCAGCCCCCAGCGGATTTCCTGCTGCTCGGCCTTCTGGAAGTTCAGCGGCCGGGCGTCGATCGACAGCAGATTGCCGTCCAGGTCGCGGGTGAAACGCTCGGGCAGGGCGGCTTCCAGCTCCGGGGTGATGGTCGGGAAGGAGGCGATGGAGCCTTCCGTCTCGGTGCGGGTGTAGTTGGCCGTGAAGCGCAGGTCCTTGTCCTTCAGCGGGGTCAGGTTGACTCCGAATTTCAGGATGCGCTTGGTCTCTTCGGACAGGTTGGGGTTGCCGCCCTCGATCCGGGTGATGTTGACCGACTGGCCGGCGGCGAAGTCATAGACCGGCACGTTCGGGGTCGAGATCGTCGGGTCGTTCAGCTGCGACATCGACGGGGCCTTCTGCTCGTCGGCCCAGCTGGCGGTGAAGTTGACCGGCGTCCACGGCGACCAGTTCAGTCCGACCGTATAGGCCGACAGGCCGCCGAAGTCCGACAGGTCCTCATAGGCCAGGTTCAGATTGGCCGACAGGTCGCCCAGAACGCCCAGCACCTCGCGGTCGCGGCTGGCGATGGGCAGGTTGAAGTTGCCCGAGGCGCTGGTCCGGTCGCGCGACAGGGAGCGTTCGGAGAAGACCCCCGAGCGCAAGGTCTCGGAATCCTGCGACTGGTTGTCGAAGCCGATCTTGAAGGTCGAGGACAGGGACCCGGCCGGGCCTTCCCAGGCCGTGCCGTTGATGACGCCTTCGATGTTGGACTTGCTGGAGATCGAGCGGGCGGTGTCGAACGGATTGGCCGGAAGCTGGCCCAGGTCGCCGAACGGGTCGATGGTCCCTGCCGTCACGCCCGCCTGCAGGGCGTCGTCGTCGAGCCCCCGGCCGGTGCGGGTCTTGGTCTCGGCGCGGTTGTAGCCGCCGTTCACCGTCCAGCGCCAGTCGCCCAGATAGCCGTCGACCAGGAAGCCCACCTGTCCCGACAGGGTGTCGGTCTGCCGCCCCAGCGCGCCGGGCGCGTCGACGTACCGGTGCAGCAGGACGTCGCCGGCGAAGGGCGAATAGGGGCTGGTCGAGGGCAGGGCCAGGCTGAGTCCCGGCAGGCCCAGGTAGGAGAAGCTGGAGGTGTCTTCCAGTTCGCCGCTGAGCGTCAGCGACATGGTCGAGTTCAGGTCGCGCACCAGGGAGCCGGAGATGGAGCCGTTCTCGCGCTTGGGCGACAGGGTGCGATAGGCGGTCAGGTCGTCGGTGCGCGGCCCGACGCCGAAGTCGGACAGGACGGCCCCGCCCGCCGCGCCCGCGCCGACCGAGGCCGTCGTCACGGTCTGGCCCAGTAGGGCCGACAGGGCGGGGTCGATCTCGCCGCCGCCGGGCGCCGTGACATTGCCCGTCAGGTCGTAGGGAAGGCCGTCGCGGACGATGTTGCGTTCGGTCTCGAACAGCGGGGTGTCGCGCTGATATTTCAGGTCCAGCGTCCAGCGCTGCTTGCCGTCGATGCGCAGGACGTTGTTGTCGATCTGGGTCGTGGTGCGGCCGCCCTGATCGGGACGCCGCACGCTGGCCTGGGCCGTCAATGAGCGGAAGTCGGCCTTCAGCACGAAGTTCACCACCCGCTGGTCGGCGCTGTAGCCGTAGGACAGGGCGGTCTCCTCGGGCAGGATCTCGGTGCGCTCGATGGCCTCGGGCGGGATGCCGCGAATCTCGCGGAAGCCCGAGATGCGTCGCCCGTTGACCAGGAAGACGGGCGAGCCGCCGCGCGAGCTGCGCGTGATCGGCTCCAGCAGGGTCATCAGCTCCTCGATGCTGCTGGCGCCGTAGGCCTTGATCTGCTCTTCGTCGAGGACGAGCTCGGGCTCATAGTCGCCCAGGGCCGCGCCGCGACGGGCGGTGGTGACGGTCTCCAGCGTGCCCAGGTCATAGGCGTTGTCGTCCAGCTCTTCCTGCGGGACCGGGGTCGAGGTCTGGGCCGGCGTGGCCTGGGGCGGGGCCGCGGAAGGCGCCGTGTCGGCGGGAGACAGGGAGGCGAGGGCGAACAGCAAGGCGACTGGCGACATGTCGAGTCCTAAAGACAACCGGGGAATAGGCACGCTCGCGACCGACGCCCTGTCCCGTCAGTCGCATCGGCTCGAGTAAAGAACGATGTGCGCCGAAAAGGGGCGCTTTCGCTCTCCCGGATTAAACTCCTGTAATGAGGGGCTTAGTCCTGTCCGAACTGACAGGACTCCAACGCAGGAAGGGACGGAATCCGTCGGACCCCGTCCCTCCTTTTTTGCACCGGCGAAGACGCCCTAGAAGCGGGCGCGCACGCCCACGGTCAGGTTGCGCCCGCGCAGGGGCGCCGCTTCGGCCAGGAAGGAGGCGTGGTTGAACGCCGTCTCGTCCAGCAGATTGGTCCCGCGCAGGAAGATCTGCGAGCGCACCGGCCCCAGATCGACGTCATAGGCCACGGTGGCGTTGACCATGTCGTAGCCCGGCGTCTCGGCCTCGAAGGCCGCGATGTCGGTCTGCTTGAAGGTGCGGCTGTATTCGACGTCGCCCGACCACGGACCCTGGAAGGCGGCCAGGCGTACGCCCGCCCGCGCCGCCGGGATGCGCGGCAGGTTCCCGCCGTCGCCCTTCAGTTCGCCCTGGACGTAGTCGCCGAAGACCGTGCCCGACAGCCACGGGGTGAACTGTCGCGTCAACTCGCCCTCGACGCCGGTGAAGGTCGCGTCGGCCTGGCTGTAGCGGATCAGGCGGAAGTCCTCGTTCTGATCCAGCGTCCGGGCGAAGATGTAGTCGTCGTAGACGTAGTGATAGGCGCTGACCGAGCCGGTCAGGGGGCCTTCGGTCTTGCGCAGGGTCAGCTCGATCGAGTTGGCCGTCTCGACGTCCAGTGCAGCGTCGCCGATCTCATAGGTGTTGGTCGCCAGGTGCACGCCGTCGGCGTACAGCTCCTGGGCCGAGGGCGCGCGCTGCGAGCGCGACAGGGACACCGCGCCGGTCCAGCCGGGGGTGAAGTGCCACACCGCCGAACCGGAGAGGGAGAAGGGCTTGTGCTCCGCGTCCGGCAGGCCCAGGGCCGAGGCCTCCTGCCATTCCTGACGCAGGGCCCCTTCCAGGTGCCACAGGCCGATCTCGTATTCCTCCATCACGAACAGGCCGGTGTTCTTGGTGGTGCTGGGGGCCAGGAAGCTCTCCTCGCCGACGGCGGCGAAGTCGCTCTTGCTCAGTTGCAGGCCGACCACCCCCCTGAAGCCGGCGATCTCGCGGTGCTGGGCCTCGATGCGGCCGTCGTAGCCCTTGTTGGTGAAGGTGGTCGAGACGACGCCTTCCTCGAGCTCGCTGTGCTCATAGTCGGTGTAGCCGGCGCGCAGCCGGACGTTCTCGACGCCCGGCAGCGGGTCGCGCAGTTCGCCGCGCAGGTCGACGCGGCGGCTCTTCAGGCGGACTTCGGGGGCGGCGTGGTCGTGATCGCCCTCATGCTCGTGCCCGTGATCGTCGTCGCCATGGTCATGATCGTGGCCGCCGCAGTGCAGGTGGTCGCCGTGCGGGTGGCAGCCCTCATATTCATGGCTGTGCCCGGACAGGCCGTAGCGGCTGGTCTGTTCGGTGTAGGCCGCGCCCAGATAGCCGCGCGCGCCGATCCAGGAGGCGCCCAGGGTCGCGGTCGAGGTCTCGTTGTAGGAGCCGTCCAGGCGCGGCTCTTCCCAGCCCGGAACCTTGTAATCGTCCGACTTGCGCGCGGCCGCCTCGACGCGGACGGCGAAGTTTCCGGCCCCGACCGTCATGCCGACCACGCCGGCTTCCTCGTTGTCGACCGAGCCGCGACGGTATTCGGCCACGCCCTCGCCGCCGTCGGCCGGGACGCGGGTCGGAATCTTCTTGTCCAGCAGGTTGACCGCGCCGCCGATGGCGCCGCCGCCGTAGAGCAGGGCCGCCGGGCCGCGCAGGATCTCGACGCCTTCCAGCAGCAAGGGCTCGCCGCTGACCGCGTGGTCGGGCGAGACCTCGGAGGCGTCCATGAGCCCCGCGCCCTCGCTCAGCACCTTGACGCGGGGCGAGGTCTGGCCGCGCACCACCGGGCGGCTGGCGCCGCCGCCGAAGGTGTCGGAGTTGACGCCGGGGATGCTGTTCAGGGTGTCGCCCAGGGTCGACTGACGACGGTGGACCAGGTCGTCGCCGCTCAGCAGGGAGACGTGCGAACCGACGTCGTCGCCCGCCCGGCCCAGGGGCAGGGCGCGCACCACGACCTCGTCCACCTCATAGGCGTCGGCGGCGCGGGGGGCATGATCGTGCGGATCGCCCTGCGACTGACGCTGAACCATGTCTTCGGCGCAGGCGGGCGCGGCCGCGCCCAGGCCGGTCAGGGCCGCGGCCCCTGCGGCGGTCAGCAGGAAGGTCTGAAATCGCATGTCACGCATCCCCGTCACCATGATGAAGGGTTTGATATGTTATAGTGTAGCACCGCACAACCGTCTCGTGACGATTTCGTCCGGGCTGGAGCCTTCACAAGCCGCCGACGTTCCAGCAGGGTCGCTGTTTCAAGGGGGCCGACATGACCAGATCCGCCACGCTCCAGACCATCGCCGTGACCGCCGCGCTCGGACTTGCGCCCGCCGGCTGTTCCCGGGAGACGCCGGCCGAGCCGACCTCGCCGGTCGAGGCGCCGGAGAGCGGGACGGCGGCCGCCGTCGGCTATGCCTGCGAAAGCGGCAAGATGGTCGTGGTCGGCTATCCCGACGCCCAGACGGCCCGACTGTCCTACGAAGGAAAGGACTACGCCCTGACCAGCGTCGTCTCGGCCAGCGGCGCCCGTTACGCGGGCCAGGGGCTGGAGTGGCGGACGGCCGGCCGGGGCGATCTGGAAAGCGGCATGCTGAGCCGGGCTGGGTCAGGCGATCAGCCGGGCGTCGTCGTCGAGCGCTGCAGCCGCCCGGTCGCCGCCGTCGCGCCGCCGCCCTCGGGCGCGCCCTGCGCCGCCGAAAACCTTCGCCTGGCGGTCGAGGGCGGGGACGCGGGCATGGGGCATCGCGTCACGACCCTGGCGCTGCGCAATGCGGGGACCGGCGCCTGCACCGTGACCGGCTATCCGTCCGTCAGCCTGTTGGACGGCGAGGGGAGGCTGCTGACCGGCGTTCGGGCGGTTCAGACGCCGGGCGGCTATTTCGGCCAGGGCGGCGCGCCGACTCCCGTGGAGATTCGCCCTCAGCAGGCCGCCTGGTTCGACCTGGCCTGGACCGTCATCCCGCACGAGGACCAGGGCGAGACGACCTGTCCCTCGGCCAAGACGGTGCGCGTCACGGCGCCGGGCGCGGCGACGGCGATCGCTCTGCCGCTGGCCTTCACCCCTTGCGGCGGGCAGGTTGAGGTCAGCCCCCTGCGGCCCGTCGCCGACGGCACGGCGCAGCCTGCTAAGGCAGCCGCAAACTAGGGGTTCAAACCTGCTCGAATTCAGCGTAGCGGAGCAAACATGACCCAAGATACGAACCAGGCCTTCTACGACCGCGTCTCCGCCGAACTGGCCGACATCGACGCCCAGGGGCTGACCAAGCCCGAGCGCGTCATCGCCTCGCGCCAGGGGCCGGTGATCTCCGTCAACGGCCGCGACGTGCTGAACTTCTGCGCCAACAACTACCTGGGCCTGGCGGGCGACGAGCGCGTCGCACAGGCCGGGATCAGGGCGCAGGCGAAGTGGGGCGCGGGTACGGCCTCGGTCCGCTTCATCTGCGGCACGCTGGAGATTCACAAGGAGCTGGAACGCGCGATCGCCGACTATCTCGGCTTTGAGGACGCCATCCTGTTCGCCGCCGCCTTCGACGCCAACGGCGGCGTCTTCGAGCCGCTGTTCGGGGCCGAGGACGCCATCGTCTCGGACAGCCTGAACCACGCCTCCATCATCGACGGCGTGCGCCTGTCGAAGGCCCAGCGCTACCGCTTCGCCAACTCGGACATGGCCGATCTGGAGGCCAGGCTGAAGGAGGCGCGCGCCGCCGGCGCCCGCAACATCGTCATCGCCACCGACGGCGCCTTCTCGATGGACGGCTACATCGGCAAGATCGACCAGATCCGCGCCCTGGCCGACCGCTATCAGGCCCTGATCATGGTCGATGACTGCCACGCGACCGGCTTCCTGGGGCCCAAGGGCAAGGGCTCGTTCGCCCACTGCGGCGTCGAGGTCGACTTCGTCACCGGCACCTTCGGCAAGGCCCTGGGCGGCGCCATGGGCGGCTTCATCTGCGCCCGGTCGAGCGTGGTGGAGCTGCTGAAGCAGCGCGCGCGGCCCTATCTCTTCTCCAACGCCCTGGCGCCTTCGGTGTGCGGGTCGTCGCTGGAGGCCATCCGCATCGCTGCGGGGGATGAGGGCGACGCCTTGCGGGCCCAACTGTTCGCCAACGCCGCGCGCTTCCGTTCGGCCATGGCGGCGGCGGGCTTCGACCTGCTGCCGGGCGAGCACCCGATCATCCCGGTCATGCTGGGCGACGCCAAGCTGGCCCAGGACATGGCGGCGCGCCTGCTGGAGCTGGGCGTCTATGTCATCGGCTTCTCATTCCCGGTCGTCCCGCGCGGCCAGGCCCGCATCCGCACCCAGATGTCGGCGGCCCACACCTTCGAGCAGATCGACGCCGCCGTCGCCGCCTTCACCCAGGCGGGCCGCGAGTTGGGCGTCATTTGACCTCATCCCGGAGGGCGCGAAGCGTCTCTCCGGGATATCGCAACATACGCCGGCGCTTCCGGCGGCCCCGGACGGCACTTCGGGCCTTCGGGGTGACGAAACCAGAAAGCGTTTGAGGAAACGACATGGCTGACACGATGAAGGCCCTGGCCAAGACGAAACCGGCCGAGGGGCTGGAGCTGATCGACGCGCCCATTCCCGTGGCGGGCGACGAGGACGTGCTGATCAGGGTGCATCGCACCGCCGTCTGCGGCACCGACATCCACATCTGGAACTGGGACGAGTGGTCCCGCAAGAACGTGCCCGTGCCCATGATCACCGGCCACGAATTCTCGGGCGAGATCGTCGCCATCGGCAAGGACGTGGATCGCCGCCTCAAGGTCGGCCAGCGCGTCTCGGCCGAGGGCCACGTCATCGACCTGAACTCAGAGGCGGCCCGCGCCGGTCACTTCCACCTGGACCCTGACACGCGCGGAATCGGCGTGAACCGTCAGGGCGCCTTCGCGGAGTTCGTGGTGGCTCCGGCCTTCAACGTCATCGAGCTGCCCGACGACGTGCCCTATGAGATCGGCTCGATCCTCGATCCGTTCGGCAACGCCGTGCACACGGCGCAGCAGTTCGACCTGCTGGGCGAGGACGTGCTGGTCACGGGCGCCGGCCCCATCGGCATGATGGCCGCCGCTGTGGCGCGCCATGCGGGCGCTCGCACCGTGGTCCTGACCGATATCAACGACTTCCGCCTGGAACTTGCGCAGAAGGTCGCGCCGGGCGTGCGCACGGTGAACACCACCAAGGAAGACCTGCGCGACGTCATGCACGAACTGGGCCTGAAGGTCGGCTTCGATGTGGCGCTGGAGATGTCGGGGTCGCCCGTCGCCTTCAAGCAGTGCGTCGACACCCTGATCATGGGCGGCGGCATGGCCCTTCTGGGCATTCCGTCCAAGCCGATGGAGACGGACTGGGGCGCGATCATCCTGAAGGCCCTGACCATCAAGGGCGTCTATGGGCGTGAGATGTTCACCACCTGGCGCAAGATGCTGGGCCTGCTGAAGGCCGGTCTGGACCTGACGCCGCTGATCACCCACCAGATGCCGTATCAGGACTTCGAGGCGGGCTTCGAGGCCATGAAGTCGGGCAAGTCGGGCAAGGTCGTCCTGAACTGGGCTGACTGATCGAAGTCTGATGCGAGGC
>JAFKFS010000087.1 GCA_017308115.1 Bordetella sp. | reverse complement strand
CAGGCCGACATCGAACAGGCCGAGAAGATCGGCTGGGACACGGGCCTGAAGGTCGTCCACCCCTTCACCGGGGCCGAGGTCTCGGTGTGGATCGCCAACTTCATCCTGTCCGACTACGGCACCGGCGCCATCTTCGCCTGCCCGGCGCATGACCAGCGCGACCTGGACTTCGCCCGCAAATACGACCTGCCGGTGATCCCGGTCGTCCGCCCCGAGGGCGCGGGCGACGACTTCGCCGTGGCGGACGAGGCCTATACCGGCCCCGGCGTCATCTTCCATTCCGACTTCCTGAACGGCCTGGACATCGAGGCCGCCAAGGCCGAGGCCATCCGCCGCATCGAGGCGGCCGGAACCGGCCAGGGCGCGACCATCTATCGTCTGCGCGACTGGGGCGTCAGCCGCCAGCGCTACTGGGGCTGTCCGATTCCGGTCATCCACTGCGAGGCCTGCGGCGTCGTGCCGGTTCCGGCCGACCAGCTGCCGGTCGAACTGCCCAAGGACGTCACCTTCGACACGCCCGGCAATCCCCTGGACCGCCACCCGACCTGGAAGCACGTCAAATGCCCGTCGTGCGGCGCCGACGCCCGGCGCGAGACGGACACCCTGGACACCTTCGTCGACAGTTCCTGGTATTTCGCCCGCTTCGCCGATCCCAAGGCGCCCGAGCCGATCAACAAGGCCGCCGCCGCCAAATGGCTGCCGGTCGATCAGTACATCGGCGGCGTCGAGCACGCGGTCCTGCACCTGCTCTACGCCCGCTTCATCACCCGCGCCCTGTCGGACGCCGGCCTGATGGATGTGAAGGAGCCCTTCGCCGGCCTGTTCACGCAAGGCATGGTCGTCCACGAGACCTATTTCGACGGCCATGAGGACAGCGGCAAGCCGCGCTGGGTCGAGCCCTCGGACATCCGCATCGAGACGGTGGACGGACAGCGCGTCGCCACCCGCCTGTCCACGGGCGCCCCGGTGACGATCGGCGACATTGAAAAGATGTCCAAGTCCAAGAAGAACGTCGTCGCCCCCCAGGACATCATCGCCGCCTACGGCGTCGACGCCGGCCGCCTGTTCATCCTGTCGGACAGCCCGCCCGAGCGCGACATCCAGTGGTCGACCGGCGGGGTCGAGGGCGCCGCCCGCTTCGTCCAGCGCGTCTGGGGCGAGTTCCTCGGCTTCGACGCCGCCGCGCCCGCCGATCCGGACTTGGACCCCGCCCTGATCCGCGAGACCCACAAGGCCATCAAGGCCGTCAGCGAGGGCGTCGAGCAATTCCGCTTCAACTCGGCCGTCGCCAAGCTCTACGCCTTCCTGGCGACCATTCGCCAGCACGACAAGGCCGGCGCCGAGGCGAAGAAGACCGCCCTGTCCGCCCTAGCCCGGCTGATCGCGCCCTTCACGCCGCACCTGGCCGAGGAGTGCTGGACCCGGCTGGGCGAGGCCGGAATGGTGCTGGACGCGCCCTGGCCCGTCTATGACGCCGCCCTGGCCGCCGACGACCAGGTCACCCTGCCCGTCCAGATCGGCGGCAAGCGCCGCGGCGAGGTGGTTCTGCCGCGCGGCTCGGACAACGCCACGGTCGAGGCCGCCGCCCTCGCCAATCCGACGGTTCAGGCCTACCTTGCCGCCAACAGCCTCAGCGTCCGCAAGGTGATCGTGGTGCCCGACCGTATCGTCAATCTGGTGGCCGGCTGATGCGTCGCCTGGCCCTGCTCGGCCTTCTTGCGGGCGCAGGCCTGCTGTCCGCCTGCGGCTTCACGCCCCTGTACGGCGAAGGCGGGGTCGGGGCGGGGCTGTCGCGCATCGCCGTGACCACGCCGGACGACCGACTGGGCTATCGCCTGCGCGAGCAGCTGGAGGACGCCTTCGGCGGGAGCGGCGGCCCGGCGCCCCTGTATCGCCTGGCGACCGAGGTCGAGCAGAAGCGCCGCCCGCTGGGCCGCCGCATCGACGATACGGCCAGCCGCTATGAGCTGACCGTCAAGGCCGCCTGGTCCCTGACGCCGACCGCGGGGGGAGAAACGATCAAGGGCGTGCAGACCACGACCGTCACCTACGCCGCCGCCGACCAGCCCTACGCCGCCATCGCCGCCCAGCAGGACGGCGAGGACCGCGCCGCCGCCGATCTGGCCCGGCTGATCCGCCTGGACATGATGCGCGTCCTGGCGGAACGCTGAAGGCCGCCGCATGATCCTGTCCAAGCGGCCCGAGATCGACCGCTTCCTGAAGGCGCCGGACCCCGTCGTCCGCGCCGCCGTCATCCACGGCAAGGACCGCTCGGGCGTGGCCGAGCGCGCCCTGACGCTGTGCAGGACGATCACGCCTGACCTGAATGACCCCTTCAACGTCACCCTTCTGACCGAAGCCGACATCGACGGCGACGCCGTGCGGCTGGAAGAGGCGCTGACGGCGCTGAGCATGATCGGCGGGCGACGCCTGGTGCGCATCCGCCTGTCGGAGGGCAAGGCGGGCGTGGACAAGGCCGTGGCCGCCGCCCTGAGCGCCCACGCCGAGGGCGCCTACAACCCCGACGCCATGCTGGTGGTCGAGGCTGGGGCGCTGGGCCGCGAATCCGCCCTGCGCAAGGCCGCCGAGAAGGCGCAAGGGGCGGTCGCCATCGCCTGCTACGAAGACGAGGTCGGCGACGTCGCCCGCATGACGCGCGAGGCTCTGGGCGCCGACAAGGTGGGCCTGACCTCGGACGCGCTCGATCGTTTCGTCTCCCGCCTGCCGCGCGAACGCGGCCTGATGCGCCAGGAGATCGAGCGGCTGATCCTCTACATCGGCCCCGGGTCCGGCCGCACCATCGACGTCGAGGAGTTGGACGCCCACCTGGGGGTAGAGCCCGACGCCTCCCTGTCCGACGCCGCGCTACAGGCGTTCGGCGGTCGCCCCGGCCCCGCCCAGGCGGGCCTGCGCCGCGCCCTGGGCGAAGGCGAAAGCGCCGTCATGGCCGTGCGCATGGCCTCGCTTCATCTCGGAAAACTGCGTAGAATCAATATTCTGCAGGCCAATGGCGCGGGCGCCAAGGAGGCCGCCAAGGCCGCCGGCGTCTTCTGGAAACAGGAGGCGGAGATGCTGCGTCAGGCGCGCGGCTGGCGCCTGGAGCTTCTCGACGAGGTGCAGGACAGCGTCAACACCGCCGACGTCATGACCAAGACCACGGGGATGCCCGAGGCCCTGATCGCCGAACGTCTTCTGCTGGAGATCGCCGCCCGCGCCAAGCGCATGGGGCTTTAAGGCCCCGCCCCGCCGCAGGAAGGAAAGGATCAGCCGCGCTTCGACGCGCGCCGGAACGCCGGCTTGTTCAACGCCACAGACTGACGCTGCATGGATTTCTCGGACGCGACGGCTCCGGCCGGGCCGCCGAAAGCGCCGGTATTCCGACTCGCCGCCTGCTTCGCGGCCAAGGCCCGTTTCAACGCTTCAGCCGCGCTGATTTTCTCAGAGTTTTCAGTCATGGCGACACCCTACCACGGATGGCGCCGAAAAGAGCCTCACCCCCGCATCAGGCGACGGCACAGGTCATCGAGTTGCTCCAGGGTGCCGTATTTGACGGTGATCTCGCCCTTGCCGCCCTTGTCGGCCAGCGACACCTTCAGGCCCAGGGCGTCCGACAGATCCTGCTCCAGGGCGGCGATGTCGGCCGCGCCTTCGCCGCTCAGCGCGGCCTTCGCCCTTACCGGCCTGGGTCCTTCGGCCTCGCGGCGGGCCAGGGCCTCGGTCTGACGCACGTTCAGGCCCTTGGCGATGACCTCGGCGGCCAGCTGTTCGGCGTTCGGCGCCGTGATCAGGGCCCGCGCATGCCCGGCAGAAAGATCGCCGCGCACCACATGCTCGCGCACCGCCTCGGGCAGCTGCAGCAGGCGCAGGGTGTTGGCGACATGGCTGCGGCTCTTGCCCACCACCCCGGCCAGGGCGTCCTGGGTGCGGCCGAAACGCTCCATCAGGACAGCATAGGCGTTGGCCTCCTCCATCGGGTTCAGGTCGGCCCGCTGGACGTTCTCGATAACGCCGACCTCCAGCACCTCGATGTCGTCCATCTCGCGCACGACGATCGGCACCTGGGTCAGGCGCGCGGCCTGGGCGGCCCGCCAGCGGCGTTCCCCGGCGATGATCTGCCACACGCCCTTCTCGCCCGGCTGGGAGCGGACCAGGATAGGCTGCAGCACGCCCTTGTCGCGGATGGACGTGGTCAGCTCGTCCAGATCGGCCTTGGAGAAGATCTTGCGCGGCTGGTCCGGATTGGGCTTCAGCGCCTCGATCGGCGCCCGCTGCACGCCGACCGGCGCCGGACCGGCCGCATCGACGGCGACGGGCTCCTGCGCGTTTTCTCCCAGAAGCGCCGAGAGACCCCGGCCCAGACCACGCTGACGTTCGGACAAGATGCTGTTTCCGTTGACTTACAAGTGAGATCAGGCGGCCAGCGCCTGACGACGTTGGCGCTCACGCGCCACCAGTTCGCGGGCCAGCTTGAGATAGGCCTGGCTGCCCGCGCACTTCAGATCATAGATCAGGGCCGGCTTGCCGAAAGACGGCGCCTCGGACACCCGGACGTTGCGAGGAATGACGCTGTCATAGACCTTGTCGCCGAAATGGGCGCGCACATCGGCCGCCACCTGGCCCGAAAGGGCGTTGCGGCGGTCGTACATGGTCAGGACCAGGCCCTGAATCTCCAGCGCCGGATTCAGGCTCTGACGCACCATGTCGATGGTCCGCATCAGCTGGGTCAGCCCCTCCAGCGCGAAGAACTCGCACTGCAGCGGCACCAGAACCGCATCCGCCGCCGCCATGGCGTTCAGGGTCAGAAGATTCAGGGACGGCGGGCAGTCGATCAGCACATAGTCATACCGGGCATGACCGCCTCCACCCTGCCTGGCCAGGGCGTCCCGAAGACGGTAGGAGCGACGGTCCGACTGGCTCAGTTCGATTTCGACGCCGGACATGTCGGCGTCGGCGGCGACGATGAACAGGCCCGGAACCGCCGTCTCCATCGCTGCCTCGTCCACCGGACGGCCGTCGACGATGACGTCATAGACGGTCAGACGCCGTGTTTCACGTGGAACACCCAGGCCCGTGGAGGCGTTGCCCTGCGGGTCCATGTCGACGATCAGCACCTTCTCGCCGATGGCCGCCAGGGCGGTGCCCAGATTGATGGCGGTCGTGGTCTTGCCCACCCCGCCCTTCTGGTTGGAGACCGCCAGGACGCGGGTCTGTTTCTCACGCTCAACGGACACGGCGAAGGCTCCCCACTGAAACGATGCGGCCGCGCGGATCGCTGCGTGACACCGTAAGCACGGCCTCAAACTGCCAGACCCGGCGGGCGTCTTTCAACTCGGCCTCGGCCTTCTCTCCCTTGAGGAAGAGACCTTTTGCACCGCGTTGAATATAGGGCTGTGCATAACCCAGCAACTTGTCCATCGCCGCCACCGCCCGGGCGGTGACCACATCGACCGTGATCGCCTGCTCTTCCGCGCGGCCGTTTACGACGGTGGCGGGAAGGTCCAGCGTGTCGACGATGGTCTGCAGGAAGCGGCAACGCTTCCCGAGGCTGTCGATCAGCCAGACATGGGCGCCTGGCCGTCCCTTCAGCAGTATGGCCAGAACCACGCCGGGAAAGCCCGCCCCGGCCCCCAGGTCGGCCCAGGTCCTGGCCTCCGGCGCCAGACTCAGCAATTGGGCGCTGTCCCAGGCGTGACGGTTCCAGAAGTCGGGAATGGTGTCCGGCCCCACCAGGTTCATCACCGCATTGGCCTCGGTCAGCAGGGCGAGGAAGGTCGTCAGGTCAGCGATGTTGGCGTCGTCGGCGCCCGTCTGGGCGCGGAATGTCTCGATGGCGTCGGGCATCAGGCGACGACCGCCGCCAGATCGGCCGCGAGGCCCCGCGCCTTCTTCACATGGGCCAGCAGCGCCGTCAGGGCGCCCGGCGTCATGCCCTCGATGCGGCCCGCCTGGCCCAGGGTCAGGGGACGGATCAGGGCCAGCTTCTCGCGCACCTCATTCGACAGGGCCCCGATGGCGGCGTAGTCGAGGTCGGCCGGAAGCGACAGCCCCTCTTCCCGGCGCAGGGCCTCGGCGTCCTGGGCCTGGCGGTCCAGATAGCCGGCGTAGACGGCGTCGACCTCGACCTGCTCGCGCACGGCCGGCGGCCAGTCGGCGATCTCGGGCCGGACGGCGACGAACTGATCCAGCGTGACATTCGGGAAGGCCAGCAGGTCGCGGATCGACCGGCGCTGGCCGTCGGCGTTGACCGCGACGCCCAGGGCGGCCGCCTCCTTGGGCGTGAACTGCGTTTCACGTGAAACACGGTTAGCCCGGTCCAACTGATCGGCCTTCTCCAGCCATACCGCCGCGCGATCGGCCCCGACGATTCCCGCAGCCAGACCGATCGGCGTCAGACGCTGGTCGGCGTTGTCGGCCCGCAGGGTCAGGCGATACTCGGCCCGGCTGGTGAACATGCGATAGGGCTCGGTGACGCCGCGCGTCACCAGGTCGTCGATCATGACGCCGATATAGGCCTGGTCCCGGCCCAGGATCAGGGGATCCGACCCGGCGGCCGCCCGCGCGGCGTTCAGCCCGGCGATCAACCCTTGAGCCCCCGCCTCCTCATAGCCGGTCGTGCCGTTGATCTGACCGGCCAGATAGAGGCCGGGCCGCTTCTTGACCTCCAGCGCCGGGGTCAACTCGCGCGGGTCGACGTAGTCATACTCAATGGCGTAGCCGAAGCGAAACACCTCGACCTGCTCCAGGCCCGGCATGGTCCTGAGGAAGGCGATCTGGGTCGCGTCGGACACCGAAGTCGAGATGCCGTTGGGATAGACCGTCGGATCGTCCAGGCCCTCGGGTTCGAGAAAGACCTGGTGGCTGGTCTTGTCGGCGAAACGGACCACCTTGTCCTCGATCGAGGGGCAATAACGCGGCCCCCGTCCTGACAGGCGCCCGCCGTAGACGGCGCTTTCCCCCAGGTTCTCGGCGATGATGCGATGGGTCTCTTGCGTCGTGTGGGTCACGCCGCAGGCGATCTGCGGGACCTCGATCCTGTCGGTCAGGAAGCTGAAGGGGACGGGCTGGTCGTCGGCCGCCTGCATCTCCAGCCGGTCCCAGGCGATGGTGCGGCCGTCCAGACGCGCAGGCGTGCCGGTCTTCAGGCGGCCCATCATCAGGTCGGCGGCGTGCAGATCGGCGGCCAGGCCGGTGGACGGGTCCTCGCCGTAACGACCCGCCGGAATGCGCAGATCGCCGCGATGGATCACCCCGTTGAGGAAGGTGCCGGTCGTCAGCACCACGGCGCCGGCGCGGATCATCTCCCCCGCCCCTGTCCGCACCCCGGCCACCCGCGCGCCGTTCAGGACCAGACCCTCGGCCGTCCCCGCCCGCAGGGTCAGGTTGGGATAGTCCGCCAGTTCGGCCTGCATGGCCTCGCGGTACAGACGGCGGTCGATCTGGCTGCGGGGACCGCGCACGGCGGCGCCCTTGGACCGGTTCAGCAGGCGGAACTGGATGCCGGAGACGTCGGCCAGCCGTCCCATGACGCCGTCCAGGGCGTCGATCTCGCGCACCAGATGGCCCTTGCCCAGGCCGCCGATGGCCGGGTTGCAGCTCATCTCGCCGATGGTCTCCAGCCTCTGGGTCAGAAGCAGGGTGCGCGCGCCGGCCCGCGCCGCGGCCGTCGCCGCCTCGCAACCGGCGTGACCGCCGCCGATGACGACGACGTCGAAGGTGTGATCGGGGGTCGAGCTCATGGCGTCCACATAGTCCATCCGGGCCGGAATCGCCACCGGCGCGCAAGCCGTTGTTTCACGTGAAACAGGCGAAAGCCGGGCCTATTTGCCGATGCAGAAGGAAGAGAAGACCTCGCCCAGGATGTCCTCCACGCCGATGGCGCCGGTGACGCGCGCCAAGGCGTCGGCGGCGCGGCGGAGGTCGTCGCCCGCCATTTCAGGCGCGACGTCGAGGGCCCGGCGCCCCGCGTCGACGGCGGCCAGGGCCTCGGCCAGGCGGCGGCGATGGCGCTCGCGCGTCACCGCCGGGAAGTCGGCGCCCGACAGGTCCCGCGCGAGACGCGCGGCGATCCAATCGTGCAACGCAGACAGCCCCTGCCCCGTCGTCGTGCTGACGCTCAGGGCCTCCAGATCGGGCGTCGGGGTCAGGGTCTCCAGATCGGCCTTGTTCAGCACCTGAAGGTCGGACGGACCGACGAAGGCCGAGGCGGGATCTTCGCGACCGTCGGTCGAGGGCGAGCGGACCCACAGGCGCAGATCGGCGCGCTCGGCGCGCTGGCGGGCGCGACGGATGCCCTCGGCTTCGACCGGATCGTCGCTGTCGCGCAGGCCGGCCGTGTCCGACAGGGTCACGGCATAGCCGCCGATCATCACATCGGCGTCCAGCACGTCGCGCGTGGTTCCCGCGATGGGGGTGACGATGGCCGCCTCGCGCGCCGTCAGGGCGTTGAACAGGGAGGACTTGCCCGCATTCGTCTCGCCGATCAGGACGATGCGATAACCCTCGCGCACGCGCCGCCCGCGATCGGAATCGGCAAGGGCCGCGCGCAGATCGGCGGCCAGGGCGTCCAGCACCGGCCCGGCCGTGCGCGCCAGATTGTCGGGCACCTCCTCGTCAGGAAAGTCGATCTCGGCCTCGACCAGGGACAGGGCCTTCAGCAGGTCGCGACGAAATCCGGCGTAGGTCGCCGACAAGGCGCCGTCGAGCTGGCCCAGGGCCTGAGACTTCTGGGCCTCGGTCTCGGCGTCGATCAGGTCGGCGACGGCCTCGGCCTGGGCCAGGTCCATGCGGCCGTTCTGGAAGGCGCGGCGGGTGAACTCGCCGGGCTCCGCCGGGCGCAGGCCCAGAGCGATCAGGGCGGCCACGGCGGCCTCGACCACAGCCCGACCGCCGTGCAGATGCAGCTCGGCCGAATCCTCGCCCGTATAGGAGCGCGGCGCGATGAAACGCAGCACCAGGGCCTCGTCGATCAGGCGGCCCCCGTGGCGCAGGCTGCGCACCGAAGCGAGGCGGGGTGCCAGCCCCCCTGCCCCCAGCGCCGTCAACGCCGCCTCCGTGGCCGGACCCGACAGGCGCCGGACAGCGATGGCCC
>JAFKFS010000086.1 GCA_017308115.1 Bordetella sp. | reverse complement strand
CGGGTGTTTAAGCCCGCTTGGCCTTCGGCCCCTTGGCGAAGGGCTTGCCGCCCGCCTTGAAGTCCGGCTTGCCCTTGAAGCCCGGCTTGGGCGTGAAGGGCTTCTTGTCGCCCTTGTCCTTGAAGCCCGGCTTCTTGCTGAATCCGCCCTCGCCCGCCGCCGCATCGGCGCGCGGCGCATAGGGTTTCTTCTTGAAGGGACGCTCGCCATCGGCGCTGCGGCTTGCGTCGCCCTCGGGGCTCCAGGGCTTCTTCTTGAACGGCGGGCGGCTCTGGCCGTCCTCGTCGCGGCGGAAGGGTTTCTTGGCGAAGGGGCGGGCCTCGCCGTCGCGCTCGAAGTTACGGTTGCGGGCGCCCTTCATCGAACCGGGCGTGGGCGCCTCGGACGGGGTGATGCGGGCCTCTTCCCTGCTCTGCGCCGCGGCGGCGCGGAAGGCGTCGGCGTGGGTCAGGGCGACCTCGAAGCGCGTCTCTTCGGGGAAGGTGCGGATCGAGCCGATCTGCTGCTTGGTGATGCCGCCGATGCGGCAGATCAGCGGGATCAGCCATTTGGGATCGGCGTTGCGGTTGCGGCCGATGTCCAGACGGAACCAGCTGACCTCATCCGGCTGCAAGCGGTCGCCCGGCCACGGCGCGGGGGCGTAATCGTCGCCGCCCGCCGCATCGCGGTCGCGGCGTTGCTTGCGCTGCGGGCCTTCGCCCGGATCGGTCAGGTCTTCCGGCGCCGGCAGGTTCTTGCGCAGCAGCACCAGCAGGGCGCGGGCCAGATCGTCGGGCGTGCGCTCCTTGACCAGCTTTTCGACCAGGCCCGCGTCCTCGTCCGCGCCTTCCTCGGCGAAGACCGGCGCGGCCAGCAGGCGCTGTTCATCCTGGGCGCGGATTTCATCGGCGGTCGGGGCGCCGGACCAGACGGCCTCGACCCCGGCCGAGCCCAGCAGCATCTCGGCCTTGCGGCGACGGCTGTGCGGGACCAGCAGGACCGAAATCCCCTTCTTGCCCGCGCGGCCCGTGCGGCCCGAGCGGTGCAGCATGGTCGCCTTGTTGATCGGCAGTTCGGCGTGGATCACCAGGCCCAGGTCGGGCAGGTCCAGACCGCGCGCGGCCACGTCGGTGGCGACGCAGACGCGGGCGCGGCGATCGCGCAGCGCCTGCAGCGCCTCATTACGCTCGCGCTGGCCCATTTCGCCCGACAGCGACACCGAGGCGAAGCCGCGCTCGACCAGCGAGGCCTGAAGATGGCGCACCGAATCCCGCGTCGAGCAGAAGACCAGCACCCCCGGCGCCTCGAAATAGCGCAGGACGTTGACCACGGCGCGCTCGATCTCGTTCGGCGCGATGCGCATGGCGCGGTATTCGATGTCGTTGTGCGGCTGGCTGCGGTCGACGGTGTCGATGCGCACCGCGTCCTTCTGATACCGCTTGGCCATGATCGCGATGTCGCGGGCGATGGTGGCCGAGAACAGCAGGGTGCGGCGCTCTTCCGGCGCCTGATCAAGGATGTACTCCAGGTCCTCGCGGAACCCCATGTCCAGCATCTCGTCGGCTTCATCCAGCACGACGACGCGGGCGGCCGACAAGTCCAGCGCCCCGCGGTCGATGTGGTCCTTCAGACGGCCCGGCGTGCCGACGACGACGTGGGCGCCGTGGTTCAGGGCGCGGGCCTCCTTGCGGGCGTCCATGCCGCCGACGCAGGTGACGATCTTGGCGCCCGCCTCGGCGTACAGCCACTCCAGTTCGGCCGCGACCTGCAGCGCCAGTTCGCGCGTCGGGGCGATGGCCAGCATCAGCGGCGTGTCCGCCTGGCCGAACCGCTCGGCCTCGCCCAGCAGGGTCGGCGCGGCCGCCAGGCCGAAGGCCACCGTCTTGCCCGATCCGGTCTGGGCCGAGACCAGCAGGTCCGCCTCGCCATGGCCTTCCAGCACGGCCGCCTGGACCGGCGTGGGCTCAAGATAGCCCTTGTTCAGCAGGGCGCGGTCAAGCGCGGGATGGATCGCGGGAAAGGGCATGAAGGGCCTGGAAATTCAGATGAGGCGACCGTTAAACGGCCGCGCCCGGCGAGGCGTCACAGCCTGCCGGGCGTCGGGGAAGGCGCTCCCTATACACGAATAAGGGCCGGGGTGGGGCCGAATCTTACAAATCGACCGACGTTCACCACGTCCGTTGATCGGGCGTTGACCACGCATGGGCGATGCTGGCCGGGTTCAGACCTCCGTCCGTCGAAGGATCATCCATGATCTCGCCGCTCAGCACCGCCGCCGCCGGCATGCAGGCCGCCTCGGCCCGGCTGGAGGACAGCGCCCGCCGCGTCGCTTCGGGCCGGATGGACGACTACGCCGTCGAGGCGGTCGAACAAATTCGCGCCAAGAGCGGGTTCTCGGCCAACGCCGCCGTCGTCCGCACGGCGGACCAGATGACCGGAACGCTGCTGGATATTCTGGTCTAGGCTTCACCCCGCCTTCTCGGGCAGGTGGAAGAAGTCCACGAACCGCTCGAACGTCGCCCGGTCGCCCTCGATCGTCATCGCCCCCTCGCCTTCCAGCGCCGCCAGCGGAACCTTGCCGTAGACGGCGGCCGCCACAGCTTGAGCCGGAGCGCGCACCACGACGTCGCAGCCCTCCGCCTCGCCGCGCACGGCGTCGATGACGCCGCCCGCCACGCTTACGACCATCCGGTCCTCGTCCAGCGCGAAGCCCAGCCGCATCTCGGCGCCCTGCGCGCGCCCGGCGTCGAACATGGTCTTGAACGACAGCATGACGGAGACGGCGCTGATCGGCAGGGTCGGGTCGTGCTGGGGAGAGCGCGCCGCCCAGCGGCCCAGCACCATGAAGACCGGCTCGATCTCACGGCCCCAGTCGGTCAGCTCATAGACCTGGACCGAGGCGGGCGGCGGCAGCTTGCGGCGGCGGACGACGCCCGAGGCCTCCAGCCCCTCCAGGCGCTGGGTCAGCACATTGGCCGACAGGCCGCACAGGTCTTTTCGCAGGTCGCTGAAACGCCGCGGCCCCATCATGAGTTCTCTGATGACCAGCAAGGCCCATCGCTCGCCCACCAGGTCCAGCCCGTGCGCCGCGCCGCAGGCGTCGTGATAGCGCCGGGACCGGGATTCCGACTTGATAGTTATTTTTTCTAACTTCATGGTTGACTAACATAACATCAAGGCGCAGAACGACCAACATCATAGGGCAGGCCGTCCGGGGAGGGAGGGCCGCGCAAAGGGAGGAACCCGCCGATGCCCAAGCTGATCTTCATCAACCTGCCGGTCGCCGACCTGCCGCGCTCCGTCGCCTTCTATGAGGCGGTCGGCGCAACCATGAACCCGCGCTTCTCGGATGAGACGGCGGCCTGCATGGTCTTTTCCGACACCATCCACGTCATGCTGCTGACGCATGAGAAGTTCTCCAGCTTCACCGACCGCGCCATCCCCGATGCGAAGAAGACGGCCCAGATGCTGATCTGCGTGTCGGAGGACAGCCGCGAGGGCGTCGACGCCGTGATCGACCGCGCGGGCGCTGCGGGCGGCCAGACCGACCCCAATCCCGCGCAGGACTACGGCTTCATGTACGGGCGCAGCTACGCCGATCCCGACGGCCACATCTGGGAGGTCATGTGGATGGACCCGGAAGCCGCCGCCCAGGGGCCGGAAGGCTTCGCCGCCCAGGTCGGCGGGGGCTGAGCCCCCACACAGGAGACATCCCGATGAACGACAAGATCATCCCCTGCATCTGGTACGACCTGGGCCAGGCCAGGAAGGCGGCCGAATTCTATGTCTCTCTCGGCCTGCCCGACAGCCGCATCGACCGCGTCGTCGCCAGTCCCGCCGACAATCCGTCAAGCCCGGCCGGCGCCGAGCTGGTGGTCGAGTTCACCCTGGCCGGGCGGCGCTACGTCGGCCTGAACGGCGGGCCGCTCTTTCCCCAGACCGAGGCCGTGTCCTTCATGATCATGACCGACGACCAGGCCGAGACCGACCGCCTGTGGGACGCCATCGTCGGAAACGGCGGTGCCGAGAGCGCCTGCGGCTGGTGCAAGGACCGCTGGGGCGTCAACTGGCAGATCACGCCGCGTCGCCTGATGGCCTTCCACGACGACCCGAACCCCGCCCGCGCCAAGGCCGCCTTCGAGGCCATGATGACGATGAGGAAGATCGACATCGCCGCCATCGAGGCCGCCGCTGATGCGGCGTCTTCCTAGTGGGCCGCGGTCAAAAGGCTCCGCCTTTTCGACCCGACGCGGCCTGAAACCCAGCGTGGCCTGAAACCCCGCGCGCCCTGAACTGTCGCATTCGACCAAGCCTGAATCTGCGCCTTCAACGACCATCCGCCCCCGCCCCTCAAGCAGCGCGCCGCCGCGCGGCGAGCGATAGGGGCCAACCTCCGAAGGAGAGCTAACATGAGCTACGTCACAGGCTTCTTGACCCCCGTGAAGGTCGAGAACAAGGACCGCTACATCGAGTCCGCCCGCACATCCTGGCCGCTGTTCAAGGGCTACGGCGCCCTGGCCCATGTCGAGACCTGGGGCGCGGACGTGCCCGACGGCAAGGTCACCAGCTTCCCCATGGCGGTGAAGCTGGAGGACGGCGAGGTCGTCGTCTTCTCCTGGCTGATCTGGCCCGACAAGAAGACCGCCGACGACGCCTGGGCCAGAATGCAGGACGACCCGGCCATGGCGAACATGGACATGCCCTTCGACGGCAAGCGCATGATGTGGGGCGGCTTCGAGACCGTCTTCGACGAGAAGCGGTAAGCGCCTTTCCGGCGGCCTTGCGCACCCTGATCGGATGCGTTAGGTCGCCCTCGTCTTCCTCGCGAAGATCGTAAGCGTCTCACGTCAGGCAACGCATCCTCCGGTCTCGGCCGGGACGTCCCGTTCATCGGGCGGATGCATAGGGCCGACGACCTCATTGATGAGACTGCTGTCAAATGAGCTACCCCACCTTCATCACCGTGCGCCGCCTGCCTGCGCGCTACGCCGCCGTGGCGACCCCGCTGGTCCTGTCACTGCTGATGACCTTCGTGGTCTCGGCTATCGCCACGGCCCGCAGCCTGGGCTTCACACCGGCCTTCCCTGCGACCTGGATGTCCGCCTGGGGCCTGTCCTGGCTGGTCGCCTTCCCCACACTGCTGCTGATCCTGCCGGTAGTGCGCCGCATCGTCGGCCTGATCGTCGAACCCGCGCAGGGCTGAGGCCAAAGAAAAGGCTGGCTTTCCATTGGGTGTTGGCGGGATTTCCCCCGACCCGCTCATCCCCGGGGATGAGCGGAGAGTAAAATTAGTCGCCACCATTCAACATGGAACCCAGCCAAGAAAAAGGGCGGCCCGTGCGAGCCGCCCTCTCCTTTTGTAGCCCAGCGCCCCGGATCAGCTGTCCAGGAAGCTCCGCAGCTTCCGCGAGCGGCTGGGGTGCTTGAGCTTGCGCAGGGCCTTGGCCTCGATCTGGCGGATGCGTTCGCGCGTGACCGAGAACTGCTGGCCGACCTCTTCCAGGGTGTGGTCGGTGTTCATGCCGATGCCGAAGCGCATCCGCAGGACGCGCTCCTCGCGCGGGGTCAGCGAGGCCAGCACGCGCGTCGTCGTTTCGCGAAGATTGCTCTGGATGGCCGCGTCGATCGGCAGGACGGCGTTCTTGTCCTCGATGAAGTCGCCCAGGTGGCTGTCTTCCTCGTCGCCGATGGGCGTCTCAAGGCTGATCGGCTCCTTGGCGATCTTCAGCACCTTGCGGACCTTCTCCAGCGGCATGGCCAAGCGCTCGGCCAGCTCTTCCGGGGTCGCCTCGCGGCCGATCTCGTGCAGCATCTGGCGCTGGGTGCGGACGATCTTGTTGATCGTCTCGATCATGTGCACCGGGATGCGGATCGTGCGGGCCTGGTCGGCGATCGAGCGGGTGATCGCCTGACGGATCCACCAGGTGGCGTAGGTCGAGAACTTGTAGCCGCGACGGTACTCGAACTTGTCGACCGCCTTCATCAGGCCGATGTTGCCCTCCTGGATCAGGTCCAGGAACTGCAGGCCCCGGTTGGTGTATTTCTTGGCGATGGAGATCACCAGGCGCAGGTTGGCCTCGACCATCTCCTTCTTGGCCTGGCGGGCCTCGCGCTCGCCCTTCTGCACCATCTGGACGATGCGGCGGTAGTCGTCGATCGGCACGCCCGCCTCGGACGCCACGGCGGCGATGCGGGTGCGGATGTCGCCGATCTGGGCCGTCTCGTTCTCGCTGAACTTGGTCCAGCGGACGCCCATCTCCTTGATGCGCTCGGCCCAGTTGGGATCGGTCTCCGAGCCGAAATAGGCCTTGAGGAATTCGGGCCGCGAGATGCCGTAGCCGTCGGCCAGGCGCAGCAGGCGGCCTTCCAGCCCGATCAGACGCTTGTTGATGGCGTACAGTTGATCCACCAGCGCCTCGATGCGGGCGTTGTTCAGCTTCATCGTCTTCAGGCGATCCGAGATCGCCGTCGACAGGACCTCATAGGTCTTCTGGTCCTTGGCGGTCAGGACCTCGCCCTTCAGGCGCGCCTCGACCAGCTTGTCCTGCAGCTTGCGGAACTCGCCGAAGTCGGAGGCGATGGAGTCCAGCACCTCCATGACGCCGTCGCGCAGTTCGGCCTCGAGCGCCGAGATCGACATGGCGCCGCCGTCGTCGAAATCGTCCTCGTCATCCTCCTCGCCGTCGCCGTCGGGTTCGCCCGTCGGCTGGGCCGGGGCCGGCTGATTATGCGGCAGGGACGACGGATTCAGGATGCCGTAGGTGGCGTCCAGGTCGATGACCTCGCGCAGCAGGATGCGGTTGTTGGCCAACTCCTCGCGCCAGACCATGATGGCCTCGAACGTCAGGGCGCTTTCGCAGAGCCCCGAGATCATGGCGTCGCGACCGGCCTCGATGCGCTTGGCGATGGCGATTTCGCCCTCGCGGCTCAGCAGTTCGACCGAACCCATTTCGCGCAGATACATCCGCACCGGGTCGTCGGTGCGGTCATAGGCGGACTTGGCCGGGGTCTCGGCGACCGAGGTCTCGGCGGCGGCGGCCACCTCGGTGCTCTGGGACTCGGCGCCCTCCTCCTCGTCCTGAACGACGTTGACGCCCATTTCCGACAGCATGGCCAGGGTGTCTTCGATGGCGTCGCCGCTGACTTCCTCGCTGCTGAGGACCTTGTTCAGCTCCTCCATCGTCACATAGCCGCGCGCCTTGGCCTGCTTGATGAACTTCTTGACGGCGGCGTCCGTCAGATCGAGCAGGGGCCCGTCGGTGTTGGTGTCGGCGTCCTGCGTCTCGGTCTGCGCGCTCATTCAGTCTGTCTCCACGGCCTGCGGGGGGTGATCAGGCCCCTGCGGCGAAAATACAACGCCCGACGACTTCGTTGGTTACGAAGAAGCCGCGTCTTCCCAAATCGTTCCGGTCTTGATGGCCCGTCGCAAAGCATCGCGCTCGGCCTTCACCAGAGCGAAAGCCGAGGCGTCGAAAGCCTTGTGAGCCTCCGACTTCGCCGACGCCAGCGCCTCGTCCAACGCCGCTGCGCGGGTCAGAGCGTCGAACGCCTGCGACCACCGGGTCCTCGCCTCGCCGAGGGGCTTGTCTGTAGCCAGGAATGGCGCGCCGGACTTCGCCGCCGCCTTCTCGACCTCGCGCAACATGGCGTCATGACCCGATTGCGCCAGATGGCGGCGCAGGGCGGCGGAGTCAAGGGTTCGGCCCGAGAAACGCAACCGCACCATCTCCTGCGCCAGCCCGTCCAGGGCCGGATCGCCGAAGCCATAGCGCGCCACCGCCTCCATGTGGTCGTCCAGCCGCTCCGGGTCGTCCAGCGCCCCGTGGGCCAGGGCGGCGGCGATCGGTTCGACCGATCGGGACAGGGCCTGCATGGCCTGGGCGCCCTCGGCGGTCTGCCCTTGCAGGGGCGGCGGACCGCGCCAGCGCCCGCCCGGCCCCGGACGACCGCCCGCCTGTTGCGGCCTCTGCGGCTGGCGCGGGAACAGGGCGTCGAACCGGTCGAACAGGTCGCGCCGGTATTGCTCGGCCAGGTCCTTGTCCTGAATCGCGCCGGCCGCCTGGCGCAGCCGCCCCTTCAGCCCCGCCTTGCGCTCGGGCGTGTCCAGCGGCTCGGCCTCCACCTCGCGGCGGAACAGCACCTCGGCGAAGGGGCGGGTGTCGGCCATGGCCTGGCGCAGGGCGGGCGCCCCCCGGTCGCGCAGGATGTCGTCGGGGTCCTGCCCTCCCTCCAGCAAGGCGAAGCGGAAGGACTTGCCCGGCTTCAGCAGCGGCAGCGCCCGCTCGATCGAGCGATAGGCGGCGCGCAGGCCCGCCGCGTCGCCGTCGAAGCACAGCACCGGCTCGGACGAGACGCGCCACAGCACCGCCATCTGCTCTTCGGTCAGGGCCGTGCCCATGGGCGCGACCGCGGGCAGCCCCGCCCGGTGGCAGGCGACGACGTCCATATAGCCCTCGACGACGATGATCCCCTGCTCGCCCCGGCTCTCGGCCCCCAGGATGCGGCGCGCCTCGGGCAGGCCGTAAAGGGTCGCCCCCTTGTGAAACAGCGAGGTCTCCGGCCCGTTCAGATATTTGGCCCGGTCGTCCGGATTCATCGCCCGGCCGCCGAAGCTGACGATGCGCCCGCGCGCATCCAGGATCGGGAACATCAGCCGGTCGCGGAAGCGGTCATAGGGCTGCCCCCCGCCCTCCGGCGCGATCAGCAGCCCCGCCTCGACCAGATCGCCGGGCCGCGCCCCGCGCTGGACCAGCGCCTGCTTCAGCCCCTCGCGGTCGTTGGGCGCATAGCCGAGGCCGAAGCGCTCCCACTGGTCCTCCGGCAGGCCGCGCTTCTCCAGATACTCGCGCGCCGCCTTGCCGACGTTGCGGCGAAGATTGGCGGCGAACCATTTCTGGGCCAGGTCCATCCAGTCGGCCAGGCCCTGGCGCCTCTGCTCGCGTTCAGCGGCCTGGGGGTCCTCGGCGGGAAGCGACATCCCCGCCTCGCCCGCCAGGCGGCTGACCGCCTCGACGAAGCTGAGCCGCTCCGTCTCCTGCAGGAAGGTGATGACGTCGCCGTGCTTGCCCGAGCTGAAGTCGTGGAAGAAGCCCTTGTCGTCATTGACGAAGAAGCTGGGCGACTTCTCCTTCGAGAAGGGGCTCAG
>JAFKFS010000085.1 GCA_017308115.1 Bordetella sp. | reverse complement strand
GAAGGACTCCTGGCCACCCGGTCATGCAGAAGACGATCCAGTATATCGGCGCCCTGCTCCACCCCCACCAGGCCGATCGGCCCCTCAGGCCGCTGCGACAGCCAGCGATCGAAAGCCGCCTCGACATCGCCATAGGCGAAGGCGCGCGCCTCACGGGCGTCCTCGCGCAGGGTCAGGCGGCTGTAGAGGCTGGCCTGGCGATACAGGGGCGCGCTGACGTCGCCGGCCGAAGCGAAGGGGCCCGCATAGTTGGGCAGGACGACGGTGCGCAGCTTGTCCAGCGCGCGGGGATCGTCGATGGCCCCGTTCCAGTCGCTGCCGCCGTCATAGGTGGTGGAATGGATGAAGAAGACATGGGCCGGGCCCGCGCCCGGCGCGCGCGCGTTCAGCAGGGCCCAGCCGTCCTTGGAGCCGTAATCGGGCGCGACCGGCGGCTTATAGGTCTGGAACGGGACCTGGGGGTCCAGCCCGGCGCGCAGGATGTCGCCGCGCCAGACCGCGACCGCCGCCGTCAGCACGAAGACGAGCGCGAATCCCGCATAGCCGACCCACTGTCGAAAGGTCAGCCTCGGCCGCATCAGCGGTACGGGTCCGGCTGGGCCAGGAAGTCCTGGACGTAGCGGCGCACGCCTTCCTCAAGCGGCGTCGACTGGCCGCCGTAGCCGAGGGCCCGGATGCGATCCATGCTGGCCTCGGTGAAGTACTGATAGCGGTCGCGGATCGCCTCGGGCATGTCCACATAGGCGATGGACGGTTCCTTGCCCGCCGCCGCAAAGGTGGCCCGCGCCAGATCGGCGAAGGAGCGCGCCTGCCCCGATCCGGCGTTGAACACGCCCGAGATATCCTGCCGCTCCAGCAGCCACAGGATGATGCCGACCACGTCGTCGATGAAGACGAAGTCGCGCAACTGGCCGCCGTCCGGGTAGTTCGGGTTATGCGAACGGAACAGGCTGACCGTCTCGCCCGCCTGCACCTTGGGCCAGATCTGGGCCACCACCGACTTCATCCCGCCCTTGTGGCCCTCGTTCGGACCATAGACGTTGAAGAACTTCAGCCCAGCCCACTGAGGCGGCGCCTCGTCGCGATCAGCCTGGCGCACAGCATATTGGTCGAACAGATATTTCGAATAGCCATAGGCATTTAGAGGGCGAAGCGCATTCAGGCTCTCAGGATCGTCGCGATCCTCGAACCCGGCCTCGCCGTCGCCGTAGGTGGCGGCCGATGAGGCGTAGATCATCCGCACGTTCCGCACCGCGCACCAGTCCCAGATGTCGCGCGACAGGCTGAAGTTGGTGCGCAGGATCAGGTCGGCGTCCGGTTCGGTCGTGGAAGAGATGGCGCCCATGTGGACGACCGCCTCGATCCGGTCGGCGTGGCGCTCCAGCTGGTCGAACAGCTCTTCGGGCGCCCACAGGTCGGCGATGGGGTGTTTGGCGATGTTCTTCCACTTGGCGAGATCGGCCGTCTCCAGCCGGTCGCAGACGACCACGTCCCAGGCGCCGCCCTCGCACAGGCGGGCGACGATGTTGGAGCCGATGAAGCCCGCGCCGCCCGTCACCACAATCATGCGAGGGATCATTTTTGTTCCCCTACCGCTGCGCTGCTTGAGGGGATCATTCAGAAGCTCCGGTCATCTTCTCGATGGTCTTGGTCGTGGAATAGCCGTCGGCGAAGTCGGCCAGACGGACGACGCCGCCCCAGCTTTCGACCTCGGCGGCGCCGACGACCTTGTCCTTGGTGTAGTCCGCGCCCTTGATCAGCACGTCGGGCTTCAGCCGCTCGATCAGGGCGATAGGGGTCGGGTCGCCGAAGGCGGTGACGCGATCGACGCTGGCCAGACCGCCGATGACAGCGGCGCGGCTGTCCAGATCATTGACGGGGCGGCCCTCGCCCTTCAGGCGGCGCACCGAGGCGTCGGTGTTCAGCGCCACCACCAGCCGGTCGCACCAGCCGCGCGCCTGGCTGAGATAGGCGACGTGGCCCCGATGCAGGATGTCGAAACAGCCGTTGGTGAAGCCGACCTTCAGGCCTTGACGCTTCCACGCCTCGACCTGATCGGCCAGCTCGTCCAGCGGCGTGACCTTGGACTGGGCCAGGGCCGCGTGCTGGCTCATCTCGGCCTCGATCAGTTCGGCGGGGGTAACGACGGCGGTCCCGCTCTTGCCCACCACGACGCCCGAGGCGAGGATGGCGAACCGCACCGCCTGCTCCAGCGTCGCGCCCGCGCCCAGCGCCAGACCCAGCGCCGCCAGACAGGTGTCGCCCGCGCCCGAGACGTCGAACACTTCGCGCGCCCGGCCAGGGAAGTGGGTGACGCCGCCCCCCCGTTTCGCCAGCGTCATGCCCTTGCCCGCACGGGTGACGACGACAGCCTTGGCGGTGGTAGAGGCCAGCAGGGCGGTCAGCGCCGCCTCGACCTGTTCGTCCGTCTCGGTCGGCAGGCCGGTGGCCCCGGCCAGTTCGCTGGCGTTCGGCTTGATGACATCGACCGCGCCATAGCGGGCAAAGTCACGGCCCTTGGGATCGGCGACGACCGGCGCGCCGTATTCCGCCCCGGCCCACAGCGCCGCCTGAATGGCGCCGTCGTCCACCACCCCCTTGGCGTAGTCGGACAGCAGGATGGCGCCCGCGCCCTGGAACACCGCCTTGTCGGCATAGCCGGAGTGGAGCGCGGCCTCGTCGTCCAGGCGCAGCAGTTGCTGGCCGGCGGCGACGAAGCGCGTCTTGACGATGGTGGCGGCGCCTTCGGGGCGGATCAGGGCGTCCTCGATCCGGTCCTCGGCGGCGATCAGTTCGGCCAGTTCGGCGCCCGCGGCGTCGTTCCCGGCCACCGCGCCCAGACGGGCCCGGCCGCCCAAGGCCGCGACGTTGCGCGCCACATTGCCCACGCCGCCGGGCATGGCCACGGTGCGGCGCGCGCGCAGGACGGGGATCGGCGCCTCGGGCGAGATGCGGCTGACCTCGCCATAGACATAGCGATCCAGCATCAGATCGCCGACGCAGGCGACCTTCAGGTCGCGCACGCGCTCCAGCAGGGACTGCAGGGCGCCGAGATCGAGGGAAGGTTCAGCCATGACGCCGAACTAGCGGATTCACGCCGTCTTCGCCATCGGCCCCTTGTGCCCCAGCTTGATGGCCAGGTCGTCGAAGGCGATCAGCTCGGCGGCCAGGGCCTCGAACTGGTCCAGCGGCACCATGTTGGGGCCGTCCGACGGGGCGTTGTCCGGGTCCTCGTGCGTCTCCATGAAGACGGCGTCGACGCCGACGGCGACGGCGGCGCGGGCCAGAACCGGCACGAACTCGCGCTGGCCGCCCGAGGACGTGCCCTGCCCGCCCGGCTGCTGGACGCTGTGGGTCGCGTCGAACACCACCGGGCAGCCGATCTCGCGCAGGATCGGCAGGGCGCGCATGTCGCTGACCAGGGTGTTGTAGCCGAAGCTGGCGCCGCGCTCGCAGGCCATGACGTTGGGATTGCCCGCGCCCGTCACCTTGGCGATGACGTTCTTCATGTCCCACGGAGCCAGGAACTGACCCTTCTTGATGTTGATCGCCTTGCCCGTGGCGGCGGCGGCCAGCAGCAGGTCGGTCTGGCGCGACAGGAAGGCGGGAATCTGCAGCACGTCGACGACCTCGCCCACCGGGCCGCACTGGGCCTCGGAGTGGACGTCGGTCAGGGTCGGCAGGCCGGTGACTTCACGGATTTCGGCGAAGATCGGCATGGCGCCCTTCAGACCGATGCCGCGCGCGGCGCTGGCGCTGGTGCGGTTCGCCTTGTCGAAGCTGGTCTTGTAGATGATGCCGAGGTTCAGGCGCTCGCCGATCTCCTTCAGCGCATGGGCCGTCTCCAGCGCGTGCTGGCGGCTCTGCATCTGGCACGGACCGGCGATGAAGACGATGCGGGCGCCGCCGCCGATGACGACGGGTTTCGCAAGGCCTTCGGACAGGGTGATGACGGCGTTCGGAGAGGTCACGGCGGCGCTTTCGACTGGTTTCAACGGCGGTTCGCGGGCCCATGCCGCGACTTTGCGTCGGACAGGTGGCGTCGCGGGTGCGTTTGCGCAACCTACCCGGCGACTCAGGCCCTGACCATCGCCGGCGCGATCATGATAGTCTGATCGCATGAGCACCACCGACACGCCCCTGACCTCGACCCAAGCCCTGGCGGCGCGGCTGGACGCGCCGGACCTGCGCATCATCGACGCCAGCTGGTGGCTGGACGGGCGCGACGCACGGGCGGATTTCGAGCGTGAACGGCTGCCGGGCGCGGCCTTCTTCGACCTGGACGCCGTGTCGGATCGAGAAAGCCCCTATCCGCACATGCTGCCGCCGCCGAACGCCTTCGCCGAGGCGATGGGGGCGATGGGCGTCGCAGAGACGGACGACATCGTGGTCTATGACGCCCAAGGGCTGTTCTCGGCGGCGCGGGTCTGGTGGACGCTACGGACGATGGGGGCGCAGCGCGTGCGCGTATTGGACGGCGGCCTGCCCAAGTGGAAGGCCGAAGGGCGGCCTCTGGAGGGCGGGACCCCGCCCCCGCCGGGTTCCGCTCGCTTCGAGGCGCGGTTCGACGCCGACGCCGTGGCGGACTTCGCTCAGGTCGGCGCCGCGCTGACCGAGGGCCTGCAAGTGGTCGATGCGCGCGGGGCGGCCCGGTTCCGGGGCGAGGCGGCCGAGCCGCGTCCCGGCGTGCGGGCCGGCCATATGCCCGGGGCGTTGAACCTGCCCTTCTCCAACCTGCTGAACACGGACGGGACGCTGAAGCAGGGCGCGGCGCTGGAAGACGCCTTCCGCGCGGCGGGCGTCGACCCGGAGCATCCCGTCATCACCAGTTGCGGCTCAGGCGTGACGGCGGCGATCCTGACGCTGGGGCTGGCCGTGCTCGGGCGGCCGTCGCGTCTCTATGACGGGTCGTGGGCCGAATGGGGGGCGCGACCGGACGCCCCGATCGCGACCGGCCCCGCCTGATCAGGCCGCCGAACGCTTGGGCGCGCGGATCAGGAACACCTGCCCGGCCAGAACCAGCGCCAGCCCGACGAAGGCCGGCGCGCCGAAACGCGCGCCTTCGAACATCACCGACACCAGCATGGCGATCGGCGGGGTCAGGGCCGAGATGTAGCTGGCGGTCGCATACCCCCTCGCCCGCGCGATGGTGAAATACAGGCCGAAGGCGATGACCGAGCCGAACACCGCCAGATACAGCAGGGAGATGACATAGGCCGGGCTCCACGCCACCGACCAGGACACGCCCGTGACCAGGGCGTAGAGCGTCAACGCCCCCGTGCCGTAAGCCATGGCCCAGGCGGTGGACGGCAGGACGCCCGAGCCCGCCTGCTGGCCCCGCCAGGCGAACCAGTTGCCGAAGGCCGAGGCGACGACGGCGATCACGGCGAAGCTGACGCCCGCGACGGCATGGACGCCCAGCCCCGCTCCCAGCACCTCGCCCGCCGACAGCACGCCCACGCCCACGACGCCCAGCCCGGCGCCCAGCCAGGCCGCCGGCGCCGCCTTCTGCTTCGACGCCACGCGGAACAGGATCAGGTTGATAAAGGCCAGGGCGGCGAAGATCACCGCCACCACGGCCGAGGCGATCTTCTCCTCCGAGGCGTAGACGAAGGCGTAGCTGACGGCGAAGGAGAACAGCCCCTGTCCCAGCGCCGCCAGGTGCTGCCCCCGCGTCAGGACCAGCCGCCCGCCGGTCGCCTTGACGATCAGGGCCAGCAGGGCCGAGGCGATGCCGAAGCGCAGCACCACTGAAATCACCGGATCGACGGCGCCGAGCTGGAAGGTGATGGCGTACCAGGTGGTGCCCCAGATCAGGGCGCAGGTCCCGACCCCGCCGATCGCCAGGAGCGCCGGGGAAAGGAGCCGCGAAGGCGGAGTTTCGGAAGGGGGAGCTTCAGACGGGGACACGCGGCGACTCGGTCGAAACGAAACGGGAACCTCCGATAGCATCGCTTCCGGCCCCGCGTCTCTCGACTGTTGCAGCCTTATGCGACCCTGGCGCGTTCTGTTAAGCTAACCGTCAAATGGAGACGCCGATGCGCCTGTTCCTCGCCCCCCTCGTCCTTGCTCCGGCCCTCCTGGCCGCCTGCGCCTCCGTGCCGGAAAGCCTCGCGGGCGCGACCGAAGTCCGGGTCACGGCGACCTATCGCGAGCGCATCATGCTGCCGCCCGGCCATGTCCTGACCGTCAAGGTCGAGGACGTCAGCCGCGCCGACGCCCCCGCCCGCGTCCTGGCCGAGACGACCCAGCGCCTGGACGGCCGCGCCCCTCCCTACGCCGTCGCCCTGTCGGTGCCGAACGACAGGATCGACAGCCGCATGGAATACGCCGCCCGCGCCGAAATCCGCGATCCGTCGGGCGCCCTGCGCTTCACCACCGACACGCGCCATTCGGTGCTGACGCGCGGCGCGCCGAACAGCGTCGAGATCGTCATGGTGGGCGTGCGCTAAGGCCTTGAGCGGCTTGGCCAAGCGATCGGTGCTGCTGTCGGGCCACGCCACCTCGGTGGCGCTGGAGCCCGAGTTCTGGCTCGTGCTGGACGCCGTCGCGGCCGAACTGGCGCTGAGTCGGTCCGGCCTGCTGATCCGCATCGACGCCTGGCGTGGCCGCCGCCCCCTGGCTTCCGCCTGCCGCATCCTGGCCCTGCAATGGGCCGGCGGCGACCGCAGCTTCGCAGAAGAGAAACCTCATGAGCGCTGATCGCATCGACAGAAACCGCCTGGTCCCCGCCGCCGTGTTCGGGGGCCTGCTGGCCCTCGGCCTGATCGGCGGCGGCGCCCTGATCGGTCAGGGCGTGGTCAACGCCCGCGCGGGCGACCGGTCGGTCACCGTGCGCGGCCTGGCGGAAAAGGACGTGAAGGCCGATCTGGCTGTCCTGCCCGTCCGCTTCACCGCCTCGGGCGATGTGCTGTCCGAGGTGCAGGCGCGTATCGACGGCGACCTGGCCATCGTGCGCCAGTTCCTGAAGGCGCAGGGCTATCCCGACGACGCCGTGGACCTGGGTCAGCTGGGCGTGACCGACACCCGCTCGCGCGAATACATCAGCCAGACCGGCGGGCCGCGCTTCATCCTGACCCAGACCGTCATCGTCCGCACCACCGACGTGGACCGGGTCCAGACCACCACGCGCAATCTGAACGACCTGGTGCGCCAGGGCGTGGTGCTGCAGGACTTCCAGGGCCCGTCCTACCTCTTCACCAAGCTCAACGACGTGCGGCCCGCCATGATCGCCGAGGCCACCGCCGCCGCCCGCAGCGGCGCCGAACAGTTCGCCAAGGATTCCGGCGCCCCGCTGGGGCCGATCAAGACGGCGGGGCAAGGCTCGTTCGAAATCCTGTCGCGCGACGGCACGGGCGACGAGGCCGGCACGCCGAACAAGAAGGTGCGGGTGGTCACGACCATCAGCTATCGGCTGAAATAGGTCCACGAAGGCCGCGATGAGCGGTTAGAGATTGGCGAGATAATCCGCCAAGACCACGGCGTCGTTGTGAGTCTCGTCCCTCGCCCCATAGACGAGCGTCGCCGGACCGTCGGCGAGCGCGGCCTTCAACTCGGACACGGCGTCGCCGTTGGCCTTGAGCTCCGCGCGATAACGATGCTGGAACTCCGTCCATTTCTCGGGGTCATGGCCGAACCAGCGGCGCAGTTCGGTGCTGGGCGCGATCGCCTTGAGCCACAGATCGACATGGGCCTTGTCCTTGCTCAACCCACGCGGCCACAGGCGATCGATCAGGATGCGCGTTCCATCCGTCTCCGACGGCGGCTCATAGACCCTTTTCAGCGCCGGCTTCATCGGCTCAGTCCTGGGAAGGCCGGGTCGCCACCTGCGGCGGTTCGCTCGGGCGGGGCAGTTCGGGCGGAGCCGGGCGGTCGGGAACCTCGGGCAGGCGCGGCGTCGGCACGGTGATGTCGACATCCAGATTCGGTCGCTCCGGCTCCGGAACGCGGCCGCTCCCGAAGACGAACCAGGCGATGATCGCCACCACCACGACCAGACCGCCGACGATGAAGGCGAGACCGGCGTTCCCGCCGCCGCTGGAGTTTTTCGCCATAAGGCATACCTTCCCTTTGTTGGCCTGCCATCCGGGACAACGGCGCTCTGACGGCGCGGTTCCTGAAACAGACCGTGCGATTAGGCCTGACTTTGGCCGCTGTGCTGCTTATGTTCTCCCCTTCAGATTCCGACGGGGCGACCGCCCCAGACGCCGCCCGAGTGCTTGCCCCTGTGACCGACCTGCCCGCCCCCCGCATTTCCGACCTCGCCCGCGCCCAGGCCCCGCAAGGCGCGGCCGCCGACTATCTGGCGGGCCTGAATCCCGAACAGCGCGAGGCGGTGGAGACGACCGAGGGGCCGGTGCTGGTGCTGGCGGGCGCGGGCACGGGCAAGACGCGCGTCCTGACCACCCGCCTGGCGCACATCCTGGCGACCGGCCGAGCCAAGCCGTGGGAGTTGCTGGTCGTCACCTTCACCAACAAGGCCGCGCGCGAGATGCGCGAGCGGATCGGCCATCTGATCGGCCCGTCGTCCGAGGGACTGCGCTGGCTGGGCACCTTCCACTCGGTCGCGGCGCAGATCTTGCGCCGCCATGCGGAACTGGTCGGGCTGAAGTCCAGCTTCACCATCCTGGACACCGACGATCAGGAGCGGCTGCTGAAGCAGCTTCTGGAAGCGGCCAACATCGATACCAAGCGGTTCACGCCCAAGTCGCTGGCCCATATGATCGACCACTGGAAGAACCGCGGCTGGACGCCCGACAAGCTGCCGCCGGGCGAGGACTTCGACAACGGCAAAGGCCCGGCGCTATACGCCGCCTATCAGGCGCGGCTGGCGACGCTGAACGCCTGCGACTTTGGCGACCTGCTGCTGCACAACATCACCATCCTGTCGAAACATGCTGATCTGGCGGAGGAATATCGCCGCCGGTTCCGCTACATCCTGGTGGACGAATATCAGGACACCAACGTCGCCCAGTATCTGTGGCTGCGGCTGCTGACATCTTCGACCGGCAATGTCTGCTGCGTCGGCGACGACGATCAGTCGATCTATGGCTGGCGCGGGGCTGAGGTGGACAACATCCTGCGCTTCGAACGCGACTTCCCCGGCGCCAAGGTCATCCGGCTGGAGCGCAACTATCGCTCGACCAAGCATATCCTCGGCGCGGCCTCGGCCCTGATCGCGGCCAATCAGGACCGGCTGGGCAAGACCCTGTGGACCGAGGACGACAGCGGCGACAAGGTGCGCGTGCGCGGCGTCTGGGATGGCGAGGCCGAGGCCCGCCTGATCGCCGACGAGATCGAAACCGCGCGCAA
>JAFKFS010000084.1 GCA_017308115.1 Bordetella sp. | reverse complement strand
AGGGCGCCGGCCACGATCTCGGACGCCGAGGCCGAGCCGTAGTTGATCAGCACCACCACCGGCACGCCGCCGGTCAGGTCGCCCGGCTTGGCGGCGTAGCGTTCGATGTCCTCGGGCTTGCGGCCGCGCTGGCTGACGATCTCGCCGCGTTCGAGGAAGGCGTCGGACACGTCGATGGCCGCCGTCAGCAGGCCGCCGCCGTTGTTGCGCAGGTCCAGCACATAGCCCTTCAGGCCCGGCTTCTCGCGCTTCAGCCGCGCGATGGTTTCGGTCAGTTCGCGGCCCGTGTTCTCGTTGAAGGTCGAGATGCGCAGGTAGCCGAAGTCACCCTCCAGCCGGCCGGTGACGGATTCGACCTTGATGACCTCGCGCGTCAGCACGACCTCGCGCGGCTCCTCGCCGTCGCGCAGGAAGGTGACGGTGACGCTGGTGCCCGTGGCGCCGCGCAGCTTGTCCGAGACCTCGGAGACGCTGAGGCCTGCCGCGTTCTGACCGTTGACGGCGCTGATGACGTCGCCCGCCTGAACGCCCGCGCGTCCCGCCGGGCTGTCGTCCATCGGCGAGATGACCTTCACCAGGCCGCCCTCGGAGGTGATGGTCAGGCCCACGCCGGAATATTCGCCCGAGGTCCGCTCGCGCAGGTCGCCGAAGGCCTTGGCCGGCAGGTAGTTGGAGTGGGGGTCGAGCGCCGTCATCATCCCCTGGAGGGCGGCCTCGATCAGCTTTTTGTTGTCGACGGGAACGACATAGGCCCGCTCGACGATGCCCAGCACGTCGCCGAACAGTTCAAGCAGGCGGAAGGTCTCGTTGCGCGGGGTCTGGCCGGCCACGGCCGCGGCCGAGCCGCCCAGGGCCAGGGCGGCGGCGCCCACGAGAAGCAGTTTACGCATTCGGTCTCTTTCCATCGGATCCGCTTTCGGCTCCGGTCGTCCAGGGCGCCGCCCGCGCCGCGAACGGCGCGTACGACAGTTGCGCCGATACAAACAGCGTCCGCGCCGATTTGAAAGGAATTTCGCGCAGTTGGCCCTACTGCAGCCAGGGCGCCGGGTCGATCGGCCGCTCCTGCCGGCGCAGTTCGAAATAGGCCTCGCCGTCCTGGCCGGTGCGGCCCAGGGTCTGGCCGTCGGCCACGCGCTGGCCGGTCTCGACCTCCAGCCGGTCCAGCCCCGCGATCACCGCGCGCCAGCCGGGACCGAGATCGAGGATCACCACCTCGCCCCACTCCTTCAACGGCCCGGCGTAGGCGACGCGGCTCGCCGCCGGGGCGCCGACCGCCTCATGGCTGGAGCGCCAGCTCCACCCGGCCGAGCGGCCGCCGAAGCGTTGAGAGGGCGTCCCGGCGATGGGCGGGGTCAGGCGGCTGCGGCCCGCGGGCAGGCGGGCGGCGGGCGCCTCCTCCGGCGCCTCGGCGATCTGGGGCGTCTGCCCGCCCAGTTCGCGGATGCGGGCTTCCAGCGCCCGGGTGGCGCGCTCGGCCCGCGCCGCCTCGGCCCGCAGGACGGCGCGCAGGGCGGTCTTGCGCGCCGTCAGCCCCTCGATCTCGGCCCGGCGGTCGTTCTGGGCGCTTTCGACGGTGAACAGGCGCTCGCTGGACAGGGCGGCCAGGCGGCGGATGCGGGCGATCTCGGCCTGGCGCTCGACCAGGGTGTCGGCGCGTTTCTGCAGGTCGGGCGTGATGGCGCGGATCAGGATGGAGGCGCGCACCGTGTCCACCGCCTGATCGGCGGGGATCAGCAGGGGCGGCGGCGGCTCGCGGCTCATCATCTGCAGGGCGGACAGCAGCCGTCCCTGCGCCGCGCGTTCGCGCGACAGGGCGCCGACCAGGGCCGCCTCCCGCTCGCCCAGCGCCTTCAGCCGGGCGCGCTGGGCCTCCATCTGGACGTCGTCCTCGGCCTCGGCGCGGCGCAGCTCGCCCAGCTGACGATCCAAGTCGGCGATCTCCTCGGCGGCGGCGGCGGCCTCGACGCGCAGGCGGCGGGCGCGGGCGGTCTCATCGCGGTACTCGGCCTGAAGCCGGGCCAACTCCACATCGGAACGGCCCGCACGCTGGCCGGCCGCCGGCCCGGCCAGGGCCGCCAGCAGGCTGGAAGAGATCAGAAGAAGAACGGCCCCGCGTCGCATCAGTCGCGATGATAGGGCGAACCGGCCAGGATGGTCACGGCCCGATACAGCTGTTCGGCCAGCATGGCGCGGGCCAGGGCGTGGGGCCAGGTCTGCGGCCCGAAGGCCAGGGTCGAGCGGGCGGCGCGTCGCACGCTCTCGTCCAGACCGTCGGCGCCGCCGATGACGAAGACCAGCCGCCGCTCGCCCTGATCGCGCAGGGCCGCCAGATGGTCGGCGAAGGCGCGCGACGAATAGGTCCGGCCCCGCTCGTCGCAGGCGATCAGGTGCGCCCCCTCGGCGGCGGCGAGCAGCAGCTCGGCCTCCGGCGCCTTGCCCGGCTTCTTCGGCTCCAGGTCGATGAGGTCCAGGGGGCCCAGGCCCAGCGGCCGCCCCGAAAGGCCGGCCCGCCGGGCGTAGTCGACAGCCAGGGCGGCCTCGGGACCGCGGCCCGGCTTGCCGATGGCCGCGATCGCCAGCTTCATGAGATCAGCCCGCCGTCAGAGAAGGGATCAGCCGCGGACGGGGCCGCCGCGGTGGGCGCTGTCCACGGCCCAGATCTTCTCGATGTTGTAGAAGGTGCGCACTTCCGGGCGGAACAGGTGGACGATGACGTCCCCCGCGTCCAGCAGCACCCAGTCGCAGTGCGGCAGGCCCTCGACCTTCACCTTGCCCAGCCCCTGGTCCTTGAACAGGCGCAGCAGATGGTCGGCGACGGCGCCGACGTGGCGGTGCGACCGACCCGAAGCCACGATCATGGCGTCGGTCATCGGGCTCTTGCCGCGCAGGTCGATCAGGACGATGTCCTGGGCCTTGTCTTCATCGAGTTTGGCGAGGATGGCCTGCTCCAGCGCGGTCGCGCCGACCGGAAGGGGCTGGCGCTCTTCGCCGTCGGACCAGCCGCTACTGGGGCCGTCCTCGGCCTGACCGTCTTCGGAATGGACGGAATCCATCAGGTCCATTTCGTGCGCCGTGTTGGACACGGCGTCTTGCGCATCGTGCGCGGTCGAGGGGGTCAGCGGAGGGCTCCAAGGCGATTACTAAAACTCAAGTCTAGCACGCCTGGCGCAAAACGTCACCCGGCCGGAGACGACTCTTCGCCGCGCCCCGCCCGGGCGGCCCGGATGGCCGTGGAGGAGCGGTGGTTCAGCGGCGCCGACAGATAGGTCCAGGCCGGCGCCTGGAGGCTGGGCAACAGGCCCGCCTGGGCCATCGGAACGCGATAGCGCGAGAAGCGCGCCGCCGCCGGGGCGGTGCGGCTGTCCAGCAGGCTGCCGGGCCGGGCGATCACCGCCACCGGCATCAGCCGCATGATGTCGGTCCAGCCCCTCCAGCGGTGGAAGCCCGCCAGATTGTCCGATCCCATCAGCCAGACGAAGCGCACGCCCGGATGGCGTGCGACGACGGCGCGCAGGGTGTCGACGGTCCAGCGCGTGCCCGCGCGCGTCTCGAAGTCCGAGACGATCATGGCGGGGCCGACGCTCGCGGCGGCGGCCCGGGCCGAGGCCATGCGTTCGGCCAGCGGCGCGGTCTCATGGCCGGACTTCAGCGGATTCTGCGGCGACACCAGCCAGACCACCCGGTCCAGATCCAGCCGCTGCAGGGCGGTGGCCGCCACATGGGCGTGGCCGTCGTGGGCCGGATTGAACGAGCCGCCGAACAGGCCGACCTTCATCCCCGGCGCCAGATCCAGCCCGTCGCGCAGGGCGCCTCGGCGAAGACCGGAGCCTTTCGGCGCGGGACCGGCGTGGAAGAAGGACAAGGGCGGCTCTTGCGGCGGCGGCGAACGGATGAGCACGGCCAACGCCTTATGCTCACCTGCGCCCTAACACGGTCCGAAGCCGCTGTCTCGCTCCGCGAACGGACCGGGAGCCGAAGCGAAGATCTGCGTTCGCTCTAGAATTCCTTCCAGCTCGAGCCCGGGTCGCGCTCGCCCGGCTGGGCCAGCTGCTGGCCCCAGGTCAGCATCATGAAGGCCTTGTGGCTGCGGATCTTGTACTGGCCGATCATCGGGGTGACGGCGCCCAGCGGCATGCCGGTGCGCGCGTCATAGAGAAAGCCCGAGAACTCGGCCACGCCCATGCGGTCGCGGTTGGAGTAGAGCGACACCTCCGGGATGGAGACGACGTTCAGGCTTTCGTTGATCGGCACCCGCATGTCGGGGATGCCCACCACGCGGCGCAGCTGGTCCAGGGACAGGGCCCCGGCGCGGACCTCGAAGATGGCGTCCGCCTCGCCGCGTTCGCGCACGATGGCGTAGCCGGCTTCCGACAGGGCGGCGCGGATGGCGCTCAGCGCATAGCGGGCGTTCTCGGCCTGGAAATAGGTCTCGTCGACGAAGACGCGCGCGCCCTGGGGGATCGGCAGGGTCAGGCCCTCGACCGCGCGGTCGGCGGCCCGGTTGACCAGCAGCATGTCGGTGGCCGTCCGGGCCGGATTGGTCTCGGTCACCATGGCGCAGCCGCTCAGGCCGAGGACAACCAGGCCCAGAGCCGCAAGGCCCGGAACTCCAAGGCCCGAGGAGACGCTCACCAGACGCCCGTGTTCGGCATGGAGGCCCAGGGCTCGGCCGGGGCCAGGCGCTCGCCCGCCTGCAGCAGCTCGATCGAGACGCCGTCCGGCGAACGGACGAAGGCCATGTGGCCGTCGCGCGGCGGGCGGTTGACGACCACGCCGCCGTCCATCAGGCGCCGGCAGGCGGCGTAGATGTCCTCGACCTGGAAGGCCAGGTGGCCGAAGTTGCGGCCGCCGTCATAGTCCTGATCGTCCCAGTTGTAGGTCAGCTCGATCTCGGGCGACTTCTCGGCCTCGGCGCGGGCCTTGTCGGCCGGCGCCGCCAGATAGACCAGGGTGAAGCGCCCGGCCTCGTAATCCGCGCGGCGCGTCTCCTCCAGCCCCAGAAGGTCGCGGTAGAAACGCAGCGAAGCGTCCAGATCCTTCACCCGGACCATGGCGTGCAGATAGCGCATGGCGCGACCGGCCTCAGTGCGCCTCGGGCGGACGGGCCGCCGGGTCGAGGTATTCGCTCTCGGGGTGCGGATGGTCCGACAGCACGAAACGGCGGTCGCAGTAGCCGCACTCGATGAAGTCGTCCTCGCCCATGTCCATGTAGACCAGCGGGTGGCCCAGGGCACCGCCGCCGCCGTCGCAGGCGACGCGCTTGGTCGAGACCACGATCTCTTCGGGCGGAGGAATGACGGCTTCGAGATGGCGGGGAGGCATGATCCGGTCCGGTCTGGAAAGGCTTTGCGCCGTTCCTAGGCGGCCCGGACCGTCAGGTCAAACCTCCGAAGGGGCGGGCTTGCGGCCCATCACCCTGTCGAACAGGGCCTTGCGCTTCTTGAACAGGGTCAGGCCCAGGCAGCCGGCGCCGACCCACAGGCCGATCTCGCCGATCACGGCGGCGACGGCCGCGATGATCGCCGCCTGGGTCATGGGCAGATACTCCAGCTTGCCCGCCCCCAGGGCCAGGGCGAAGCCGGCGTAGCCGACGGCGCAGAAGCCCATCGCGATGAAGCCGATCAGGCGGGTGCGGGTCAGAGGCTTGCGGGGGGCGACGGCGGCGGTCATGGCGTGTCCTCATCCAAGGGAAGTTGTCTTTCTGACAAGGAACCTAGACACGCCATTCGGTTTCGTCAAGCACCATTTACATATCGTCTCGCAACCTTGTCCATTCCGCGTTCCGGCGCGCTTGGCGAACGGCCTCGCGCCCCCTACCTATGCCGACCGGCCCCCGCCGCCCCGACACCTGTCCGATTGAAGTCCGCGCCATGACCCAAGCCTCCGCCCTGCCCGTCAACGCCATCGAGGTCCGGGGGCTGAAGAAGACCTACAAGGGCTCGCGCAAGTCGCCGCCCAAGATCGCCCTGCGCGGGGTCGACCTGACGGTGCCGCGCGGCTCCATGTTCGGCCTGCTGGGGCCGAACGGCGCGGGCAAGTCGACCCTGATCAACATCATCGCCGGGGTGGTGAACAAGTCGGAGGGCACGGTCCGCATCTGGGACCGCGACATCGATCATGAGGCCCGCGACGCCCGCGCGGCCCTGGGCGTGGTGGCCCAGGAGATCGTCGCCGACGTCTTCTTCACCCCGCGCGAGGCGCTGGAGGTCCAGGCGGGCTTCTACGGCGTGCCGGCGAACGAACGGCGCTCGGACGAGCTGCTGGCGGCGCTGGGGCTGTCGGACAAGGCCAACGCCTATGTCCGCGCCCTGTCCGGCGGGATGAAGCGGCGCCTGATGGTGGCCAAGGCCCTGGTGCACAATCCGCCCGTGCTGATCCTGGACGAGCCGACGGCGGGCGTGGACGTCGAGCTGCGCCGCCAGCTGTGGGACTACGTCCGCAAGATCAACGAGGAGGGGGTGACGGTGATCCTGACCACCCACTACCTCGAGGAGGCCCAGGCGCTGTGCGACACCATCGCCATCATCAACCGGGGCGAGGTCGTGGCCTGCGAGCCGACCGAACAGCTTCTGAAGCGGCTGGACACCCGCAACGTGGTGGTGACGCCCGAGACGGCGCCCGAGACCTTGCCTGCCCTGAACGGCTTTTCCGTCGCGCCGCGCGCCAACGGGGCCTTCGCCGTCACCTATCGCACGGGCGAGTCCAGCGTCGAGCAGGTGCTGGCCGCCGTGCGCGCGGCGGGCGTGACCATCCGGGACATCGCCACCGAGGACCCCGACCTGGAGGACGTCTTCCTGGCCATGACCTACGGCGACGCGAGCCGCCCCGACCCGACGCAGGACTGAGGGTCCTTCGCGTCGTCTTTCCTCCGCGCCGCCCTGTCTCTTCGGGGTCATCCTCGGGTCAGGCCGAGGATGACGGCGCGTGCAAAGCATGTGTGGAGGATGTGCGGCGCACGTGAGGGGCGCGCCCCCTCAGACCACCATCACCGTGCCCAGCAGCAGCTTGGCCCCCGGCTTGCCCAGGATGGCGTCGGTGGCGTGCTGAAGGGCGACGACCAGCCATTCCACATTGGGCGGCGCATCGCCCTGAAGCCGCCCGGCGGCGATGCGGACCACTTCGTTATAGGCGGCGCTGAGACGCGGCTGGGACAGGCGGGCGCGCTCCATCAGGGCGCCGTCGGCGACATCAAGGCCGGTCTCGACCGTCATCACCCCGCGCCGTCCGTCGCGCCGCAGCACGGTGGCCGTGGCGATCGGCAGGGACAGGAAGCCGCCCTTGCCGCCGCCGCTCTTTTCCGAAGACGCCTGCACGGCGCCGGCGGGCGAAAGGCCGCTCAGCGTCATGCTGCTCAGGGTCAGGGCGATCAGTCGACGTCGATCCATGATCCCACCCTAACCGTACGCCCTTTCCCGGACGTTGACGCCCTAGCCTGCGCCGAGGCGGGGGCGTATGCGAAGGGCATGACCGTCGATCTGTCCCTCTATCGTCCCAATGTCGGGGTCGTCCTGTTCAACCCCGCCGGCCAGGTCTGGTTCGGCCGTCGCGCCGACACGCCCGAGCCGTGGAACTGGCAGTTCCCGCAAGGCGGCGTCGACGACGGCGAGGACCTCGAGGCCGCCGCCCGCCGCGAACTGCGCGAAGAGACGGGGGTGCGCTCCATCGCCCTTCTGGGCCGCACGACCGAATGGATTCCCTATGACTTCCCCGAGGGGCTGCCGAGCCCGAAGAGCTGGAAGGGGCTGAAGGGCCAGCGCCAGCAGTGGTTCGCCTTCCGCCTGACCGGCGCCGAGGACGAGATCGACCTGAACGCCCACGGCGAGCCGGAATTCGACGCCTGGCGCTGGGGCCGTCTGGCGGAGGCGCCGGGCCTGATCGTGCCGTTCAAGCGGCCGGTCTATGAGCAGGTGATGCGGGCCTTCGGGGAGTGGGCCGCCTGACGCTCCCTTCTCCCTCGGTGGGGGAAGGGCCGGGGATGGGGGTGCAGGCGCGACGTTGAATTTCCACGCGCGAGACACACGCTCCCCGCCACCCGCGCTCCACCGAAAGCCTTCCATGGACAAGGAGGCCTCCCAAGGCGCCAAGAAAAAAGGCCCCTCGCCGCAAGCGAGGGGCCTCCCATCGTTTCAGCCGTGCGAACCTCAGTTCGCAGTCAGCTCCGAAGCCTCTTCGGCCAGGATGGTCAGGCCTTCGCCGTTGACGTCGGCGAAGCCGCCCTTGACCTCGAAGCGGCGACGCTGGGCGCCGTCATAGACCGTCACCACGCCTTCGCGCAGGGTGGTCATGAAGGGCGCGTGACCCGGCAGGACGCCGAAGTCGCCCTCGACGCCCGGCGCATCGACCTGATCGACCGAACCGGCGAAGACTTCGCGTTCCGGGGCGACGAGGGAGAAGTTCAGCTTACCGGCCATGACTTAGGCTTCCGCAGCCATCTTGGCGGCCTTCTCGACGGCCTCTTCGATGGCGCCGACCATGTAGAAGGCGGCTTCCGGCAGGTGGTCGTATTCGCCGTCGCAGATGGCCTTGAACGAGCGGATGGTGTCGGCCAGTTCGACGAACTTGCCCGGCGAGCCGGTGAACTGTTCGGCCACGAAGAAGGGCTGCGACAGGAAGCGCTGGATCTTGCGGGCGCGCGACACGACCAGCTTGTCGTCTTCCGACAGCTCGTCCATGCCCAGGATGGCGATGATGTCCTTCAGCGCCTTGTACTGCTGCAGGATTTCCTGGACGCGACGGGCGACCTGATAGTGCTCTTCGCCGATGACCAGCGGGTCCATGATCCGCGAGGTCGAGTCCAGCGGATCGACGGCGGGGAAGATGGCCTGGGCGGCGATGTCGCGCGACAGAACGGTGGTGGCGTCCAGGTGGGCGAAGGAGGCGGCCGGGGCCGGGTCGGTCAGGTCGTCGGCGGGAACGTAGATGGCCTGGACCGAGGTGATCGAACCCTTCTTGGTCGAGGTGATGCGCTCCTGCAGGTTGCCCATCTCGGTGGCCAGCGTCGGCTGATAGCCCACGGCCGAGGGGATGCGGCCCAGCAGGGCCGACACTTCCGAGCCGGCTTGCGTGAAGCGGAAGATGTTGTCGACGAACAGCAGCACGTCCTTGCCTTCCTCGTCACGGAAGTATTCCGCGATCGACAGGCCGGTCAGGGCGACGCGGGCGCGGGCGCCGGGCGGTTCGTTCATCTGGCCGTAGACCAGGGCGCACTTGGAGCCTTCGGTCGAGCCGTTGTTCTTGGCCGGGTCCACGTTCACGTTGGACTCGATCATCTCGTGATACAGGTCGTTGCCTTCGCGGGTGCGTTCGCCCACGCCGGCCAGAACCGAATAACCGCCGTAAGCCTTGGCGATGTTGTTGATCAGCTCCTGCATGGTCACGGTCTTGCCCA
>JAFKFS010000083.1 GCA_017308115.1 Bordetella sp. | reverse complement strand
GGTGGCGTTGATCTTGCCCGACTTGACGTAGGGGCCGTAGCGGCCGGCCATGACCTGAACCGCCTCGCCCGTTTCCGGGTGGGGCCCCAGTTCCTTCAGCGGGGCGGCGGCCGAGCCGCGGCCGGCGCGACCCGCGCGCTTTTCGGCCAGCAGGGCCACGGCGCGGTTCAGGCCGACGTCGAACACCTCCTCGATGTCGGCGACGTTGGCGTAGGTGCCCGCGTGGGCCACGAACGGGCCGTAGCGGCCCAGGCTGGCGGTGATCATCTTGCCGTCTTCGGGGTGCGGACCCACGTCGCGCGGCAGGCTGAGCAGGCGCAGGGCGCGTTCCAGATCCATCGAGGCCGGGGTCCAGCCCTTGGGCAGGGACGAGCGCTTGGGCTTTTCCGCGTCCGGCGCCGTGGTTTCGACATAGGGGCCGAAGCGGCCGATCTTCAGGTGCACGGGCTGGCCGGTCGCCGGATCGACGCCCAGTTCGCGATCGCCGCTTTCGGCGCCGCCGTCGGCCGCGTCAGGCGAGGCCACCGGGCGGGTGTATTTGCACTCCGGATAGCGCGAGCAGCCGATGAAGGCGCCGAAGCGGCTAGTCTTCAGGCTCAACTGGCCCTGATGGCAGACGGGACATTCGCGCGGATCGGAGCCGTCGCCCTTGTCCGGGAAGATGTGCGGCCCCAGCGCCTCGTTCAGGTGATCCAGGATGGCCGTGGTGCGCAGTTCGCCCGCCGCCTGGGTCGCGGCGTGGAAGTCCTGCCAGAAGCGGCGCAGCAGGGTCTTCCAGTCCAGATCGCCCGCCGACACCTCGTCCAGCTGGGTCTCCAGCGCGGCGGTGAAGTCGTATTCGACCCATTTGGCGAAGAACTGCTCCAGGAAGGCCGTGACCAGCCGTCCCTTGTCCTCGGGGAAGAAGCGGTTCTTGTCCATGCGGACGTATTCGCGGTCGCGCAGGGTGGTCAGGATGGAGGCGTAGGTTGAGGGGCGGCCGATGCCCAGCTCTTCCAGCTTCTTGACCAGGGTGGCTTCCGAGAAGCGCGGCGGCGGTTCGGTGAAGTGCTGGTCGGTGCGGATGGCCTCGACCTTGGCCCGGGCGCCTTCCTTCAGCGCGGGCAGGCGGCCGCCTTCGTCGTCCTCGTCCTCGGCGCCTTTCTGTTTCTCGTCGCGGCCTTCTTCATAGGCGGCGATGAAGCCGTCGAAGACCACGACCTGACCGGTGGCGCGCAGGCCCGTCTGGCCGTCCGGCGTCTCGATCTCGACCGTGGTGCGGTCCAGACGCGCCGATTCCATCTGGGAGGCGATCATCCGCTTCCAGATCAGCTCGTACAGCCGCTGCAGATCGTTCTCGAGCCGCAGGGTGTCGGGGCTGCGCAGGATGTTGGTCGGACGGATGGCTTCGTGCGCTTCCTGGGCGTTCTTGGCCTTGGTCTTGTAGTAGCGCGGTTCGGCCGGGACATAGGCGGGGCCGAAGCGCTGGCCGATGGCCTCGCGCGCCTGGGCGATGCCTTCCGGCGTCACATAGACGCCGTCGGTCCGCATATAGGTGATCAGGCCGCCGGTGTCATCGACGCCCTCATACAGCTTCTGCGCCGCCTGCATGGTGCGCTGGGCGGTGAAGCCCAGCTTGCGCGCGGCTTCCTGCTGCAGGGTCGAGGTGGTGAAGGGCGGGGCGGGGGAACGCTTGGCCGGCTTCTTCTCGACCGACTGGATGGTGAAGTCGCCGCTGTGGACGGCCTCGCGCGCCGCCATGGCCATGGCCTCGGACACGATGTCCAGACGCTGGACGCGCTTGCCTTCGTGCTTGACCAGGCGGGCGGTGAAGGGGGGGCTGTCGGCGACCAGATCGGCCTCGACCGACCAGTATTCCTGAGCCCTGAACCGCTCGATCTCCATCTCGCGGTCCACGACGATGCGCAGGGCGACCGACTGGACCCGACCGGCCGAGCGCGCGCCCGGCAGCTTGCGCCACAGCACCGGCGACAGGTTGAAGCCCACCAGATAGTCCAGCGCCCGGCGCGCCAGATAGGCGTCCACCAGCTCCATATCCAGCGGGCGCGGATTGGCCATGGCCTCCAGCACGGCGGACTTGGTGATGGCGTTGAAGGTGACGCGCTGGACGTCCGTGTCCTTCAGCGCCTTCTTCTTGTTCAGGATCTCCAGAACGTGCCAGCTGATCGCCTCGCCCTCGCGGTCGGGGTCGGTGGCCAGGATGACGCGGTCGGCGGCCTTGGCGGCCTCGGCGATCTCGGACAGGCGCTTGGAGGCCTTGGCGTCGACCTCCCAGTGCATGGCGAAGTCATCGTCGGGCAGGACCGAGCCGTCCTTCGACGGCAGGTCGCGGACGTGGCCGTAGGACGCCAGAACCTTATAGTCCGAGCCCAGGTATTTATTGATGGTCTTGGCCTTGGCGGGGCTCTCGACGATGACGAGATTCATGGCGCTCTATCAGGGAAAACGGGGCGCGAACGTGGTTGCGGCGCGCGCGGAAGTCAATCGGCCCATTTAAGGCCAACAACCTTTTCGGGTAACGTGAGTTTACAAACTTCCTTAAGTTGTGCTTCTTTAAGGCGTTCTCGAAAGGGTTGACGATGAACAAGACAGCGCAACGACAACGCAAGACGGCGAGCCCTGATCTGAAGGACTATCCGGTTCGTGAATATGTGGCCGCCATGGCCACGGAACTGGCCGGAATGGCCCGCTGGGACGGGGATGAGCGGTTGGCCGGACTGCTGGAAAGCGCGGCGGACATGGCGCGCCGCACAGAACCCGCCTAGGTCGAGGCCAGACCGCCGGGAAGCAGGGTCGCCCGTCCCGCCAGATGAAGTTCCAGCAGGGCGGCGGCCGTTTCCGCGATTGACAATTGGGCGGCGCGCGCCAGTTCGTCGCGGCCGACGGGCGTCGGCGACAGCAGGGCTTCGACCCGATCCAGCGTTTCATCAGCGATCTGATCGGGCTGCCCGCCGTCGAAAAGCGAATCAGAGGCCGGTTCGCGCAGCGTCCTCACGGAGGCGAAGGCGCGCTCGATGTCCTCGATCCCTTCGCACAGGACGGCGCCCTGGCGCAGCAGCTCGTTCGGGCCTTTCGAGCGCGGGTCCAGCGGCGAGCCGGGCACGGCGAAGACGTCGCGGCCCTGTTCGGCCGCCAGCCGGGCGGTGATCAGGGAGCCGGAGCGGATTTCCGCCTCGACCACCACCACGCCGCGCGACAGTCCCGAGATGATGCGGTTGCGGCGCGGGAAGTCGCGGGCCTGGGCCCGCGCGCCCACGGGGCTTTCCGAGACGATGCAGCCGCGCTCGGCGATCCGGCGATACAGGTCGGCGTTGTCGGACGGGTAGATGTCGTCCACGCCGCCGCCCAGAACCGCGACCGTGCCGGTTTCCAGGGCGCCGAGGTGCGCCGCCGCGTCCACGCCGCGCGCCAGACCCGAGACGACGACATGGCCGCTCTCGCCCAGCTGTTGCGCCAGACCGCGCGCGATGCGCTGGCCGCCCGCCGAGGCGATGCGCGCGCCGACGACGGCCATGCAGTGCCGCTGCATCAGCGCCGGATCGCCGAGGGTCCACAGCAGGGGCGGGGGCGGATCGACGGCGGCCAGGGCGTCGGGATAGGCGGCCTCGCCCCACAGGATCAGCCGGGCGCCGATGCGGGCGCCCGCCTCCAACTCGGCTTCAACGGCCTGGGACGCGGGGAGGGAATAGGCGCGGCCCCCGCGGCGGCGGATCAGGTCGGGCAGGGCGTCCAGCGCGCGCTCGGCCGAGCCGAACCGCTGCAGCAACTGGGAAAAGGCCACGGGGCCGACTCTGTCGGTCCGGGCGAGCCGGAGGCGGGCGAAACGCTCGGCCTCCGACAGCGGCGTCACGCCTTCTTCGCCCCGATCTTGGGCTCGGCGCCCTTGAGCAGGCGGCCGATGTTCTCATGGTGGCGGATGAAGATCAGCACGGCGGTGAAGACCGCCATGATGAAGATGGGCTGCGGCGCGGGCAGGCCCAGGGCGGGCAGGGGCAGCAGGGCGTAGAGCGGCGTCAGCGCCGCCGCGACCAGCGCCGCCAGCGAGGAATAGCGCAGGGCGAAGGCCATGATCAGCCAGGTCGCCGCCGCCAGCAGGCCCAGCGGCCAGCAGGCGGCCAGGATCAGGCCGAAGAAGGTCGCCACCCCCTTGCCGCCCTTGAAGCCCAGCCAGACGGGGAACAGGTGGCCCAGGAAGGCCGCGCCGCCGGCGATGGCGCCCGCCGCGTCGCTGCCCAGCAGGTGTCGCGCGATCAGCAGGGCGACCGCGCCCTTGCCCGCGTCGAGGATCAGGGTGGCGATGGCCAGGTCCTTGCGCCCGGTGCGCAGGACGTTGGTCGCGCCGATGTTGCCCGAGCCGATGTTGCGCACGTCGCCCGCGCCCGCCGCGCGGGTCAGGACCACGCCGAACGGGATGGAGCCCAGCAGGTATCCGCCGATCGCCACAAGCCCGAGCGTAAGGAGCGCCGGCCCCGCCAGATCCTGCAAGTGATTCGCTCCCCTTAACGTGCGTCGTGGACGATGCGGCCCGAAACGACGGTGAGCAAGACCTTCCCTTGCAGTCGCCGCCCGTCAAAGGGCGAATTCTTCGACTTGGAGCGCAGGTCGGCGGCGTCGATCACCACGGGCGCCCCGGCGTCGAACAGCACCAGGTCGGCGGGCGCCCCTTGCGACAGCTCTCCGGCCTCCAGCCCCAGCAGGGCGGCCGGGCCGTGCGTCAGCGGACGCAGCACGTCCAGCAGATCGACGCCGTACTCGTGGTGCAGCGTCAGGGCGGCGGGCAGCAGGGTCTCCAGGCCCACGGCGCCCGGCTCGGCCTCGGCGAAGGGACGGCGCTTGTTCTCGGCCGGTTCGGGACAGTGGGCCGAGGTGATGACGTCGATCAGGCCGTCGCGCACCGCTTCGACGAGGGCCTGCCGGTCGCTCTCGGCGCGCAGCGGCGGGTCCAGCCGGTAGAAGGTACGGTAGTCGCCGATGTCGATCTCGTTGAAGCACAGGTGGTTGATCGAGGCCGAAGCCGCGACCTCCAGCCCCCGCGCACGGGCGCGCGCCAGCGTCTCCAACGCGCCCTCGGTCGAGATCTGGTCGATCAGGAAGCGCGCGCCGGTCTGCTCGACCAGAGCCAGATCGCGTTCCAGCTGGATGCGCTCGGCGATGGCGGGCGCGCCCGACAGGCCCAGCCGCGTCGCCAGTTCGCCCGAGGTCGCGACGGCGCCTTCCGACAGCCAGGGCTCGGTCGGGCGGCAGGCGATCAGGGCGTTGAAGGAGGCGGCGTAGCTCATGACCCTTTGCAGGGTGCGGGTGTTGCGGATCACCCGGTCGCCGTCGGTGAAATACAGGGCGCCCGCCTCGTGCATCAGGCCGATCTCGGCCATGCGCTCGCCGTCTCGGCCCTGCGTCGCCGCACCCGCCGCGCGGACGTGGACCAGATCGAGCGCCGCGCCGCTGGATGTGGTCGATCAGGGCGGGGTCGTCGATAGCCGGGTCGGTGTCGGGCTGGACGACGATGGTGGTGACGCCGCCCGCCGCCGCCGACAGGCTGGCCGACTTCAGCGTCTCCTTGGGCTCGTTGCCCGGCTCGCCGGTCTTGACCCGGATGTCGATCAGGCCGGGCGCCAGGCAGCGGCCCTCGGCGTCGATGATCTGCACGCCTTCAGGGCGTTGCGTCGCCTGGCCGTGAATGACCTCGACGATCCGGCCGTTCTCGATCAGGACCGCGCCGGGGCCGTCATAGTCGGCGGCCGGGTCCAGCAGGCGGGCGTTGACGATGGCCAGAGCCCTGGGGGCCAGCGGTGGCGTCTGGGCGGTCATGCGGCGCCTCCCGCGCGGCGGTGGGCGAGGGCGGCCAGGACGGCCATGCGGGCGGCGACGCCCATCTCGACCTGATCCTGGATCAGGGAGACGCTCAGGTCGTCGGCCACGTCGGAATCGATCTCGACGCCCCGGTTCATCGGGCCGGGGTGCATGACCCTGGCGTTCGGCGCGGCCCAGGCCAGCTTTTCGCGATCCAGGCCCCAGAAGCGGAAATACTCGCGCGTCGAAGGGATCAGGGCGCCCGCCATCCGCTCCAGCTGAAGGCGCAGCATCATCACCACCTCGACGCCCTTCAGGCCCTCCTTCATGTCGTGGAAGACCTCGCAGCCCCAGCGGTCGGCGTCGCCGGGCACCAGGGTCGGCGGGCCGATCAGCCGCACCCGCGCGCCCATCATCTGCAGCAGGGCCACGTTCGAGCGCGCCACGCGGCTGTGGGCGATGTCGCCGCAGATGGCGACGCTCAGCCCGCCCACGTCGCCGAAGGCGCGGCGCAGGGACAGCAGGTCCAGCAGGGCCTGCGTCGGATGCTCATGGCGTCCGTCGCCCGCGTTGACCACGGCGCAGCCGACCTTCTGCGACAGCAGGTCCACCGCGCCGGAGGCCGCGTGGCGCACCACCAGGATTTCCGGCTTCATGGCGTTCAGCGTCACGGCGGTGTCGATCAGGGTCTCGCCCTTCTTCACCGAGGAGGAGGCGACGGGCATGGTCACGACGTCGGCGCCCAGACGCTTGGCCGCGATCTCGAAGGAGGAGCTGGTCCGCGTCGAATTCTCGAAGAACAGGTTCACGACCGTCTGGCCGCGCATCAGGTCGACGCCCTTGGCCGATTGCCGGTTGAAGTCGACGAAGGCGTCGGCCAGGTCCAGCAGGGCCAGGGCGGCCGGCGGGTTGAGGTCGCCCGCGGCCAGGAAGTGATCGCGGGGAAACGGCGTCAGCCGTTCCTGGATGAGTTCGGTGACGGGAGCGGCTTGGGTCATCGAGACGCCGCTATAGGCGGGACTCAGGCCAGATGGAATAGCAGTAGAGCCGCGGGGATGCCGATGACCGAGAATACCGTCGTCGCGGCGATGATCCCGGCCATCAGCGGGGCGTCCCCGCCCATCTGACGGGCCAGCACATAGGCCGAGGCGGCGCCCGGCGCGGCCCCGCACAGCAGGGCGATTCCCTGGGCCGTCTCATCGCCGCCGTACAGGCGCGCCAGCTGCCACATGGCCAGAGGCGTCACGATCATCTTGACCACGACCACGGCGCCGACCGTGACGCGGGTGCGCGCCAGCTCGCGGAAGCTGAGCCCCGCGCCCGCCACGATGAGGCCCAGCGGCAGGGCGGCCGAGCCCAGCAGGCGCAGGGTCTCGGCCACGCCCGGCGGCTGCGGCGCGCCCGAAAAGTTCAGCGCCAGCCCCAGCAGACAGGCTAGCAGGATGGGATTGGACATCATCGCCCGGAACAGGGCCTTGGGCGAGGCGCCGCGCTGGTCCGCGCCCCATTTGGCCAGGACGACGACGCTCAGGATGTTGCTGACCGGGATCATGGCGGCGATGACCACGGCGGCCAGGCCCACGCCCTCCGATCCGAAGGTCGCCTGCACGACCGGCAGGAAGACGAAGCTGTTCCAGCGGATCATGCCCTGGAAGACGCTGGTGTAGGCCGGGCCGCTCAGGGGCAGCAGCGGCCTGGACAGCAGGGTCAGGGCCGAAACGACGATGGACGCGGTGACGGCGGCCGCTCCGGCCGCGCCCGCGGCCGAGCCCGACAGGTCCGCGTTCCAGATCGCCGGGATCAGGAAGCCGGGATAGAGGACATTGATCGCCAGCTTCTCGATCGGCCGCCAGGCGGCGTCGGGCAGGTAGTCCGACTTCTTCAGGCCATAGCCGAGGGCCAGCAGCAGGAAGACCGGCAGGACGCCCGCGAGGATGGCCGCCATCTCAGCCGCGCAGCCGGTCCAGCGCGCCCTGCAGGATCCAGGCGGCGGCGGTGCGGTCCACCACCTCGGCGCGGCGCTTGCGCGTCAGGTCCAGCTCGTCGATCAGGAACCGCTCGACGGCGGTGGTCGACAGCCGCTCGTCCTGAAAGGCGACGTTGACCGGCCGGAGCCGCTCCAGATTGCGGGCGAAGGCGCGGCACGACTGGGCGCGCGGCCCCTCGGTCCCGTCCATGTTCAGCGGCAGGCCGATGATCAGGGCCGAGACCTTGCGGCCGTCCATGATCCTGAACAGCTGTTCGGCGTCCTTGCTGAACTTGGTCTTGCGGATCAGCTCCAGCGGGCTGGCGATGATGCGCCCGGCGTCGGAGGCGGCGACGCCGATGGTGTTCTCGCCCAGGTCCAGACCCAGCCACGGGGTGTTGGGCGGGCAGGCGGCGGACAGTTCGGAAAGGTCAAGGACAGGCACGGGCGGGCGTTAGGGCCTGCGGGGGCGCGTGTCAAAGCATGGGACCTCTCCTCCGCTCATCCCGGCGTCCGCCGGAATGAGCGGGAGCAGGGGATGACTCACACGTCATCATCCCCGACCGGCCCGCCCTCGTTCTCCATCCTGCGGATCGAGCGCACTTCCTTGCGGGTGAACTTCAGCCGCACGCCCAGACCGCCGTCGTCTTCGCTCAGGAAGACGGCGCCGCCTTCCTCCAGCGCGGCCTGAAGGCGGCTGCGGGCCTCGTCGCCGGGATCGACGTTTTCGCGCTCGAAGTCCGCCAGGACATCGACCGTCAGGCCGGACAGGCGGGCCACATGGTCGCGCGGCCATTGCACCAGGGCGCGGGCGGCGCGGACTTGGGGGCCGGTGATCTTCATGGTCGCCTCTCCTGTTGTCTAGGCGCCATACTTAGGCGCCGCCACGGCCTTCGATAGGGGGCGTTTGGCCGCAACGGCCAGGCGGCCTTCGCGCCTGCACCCAAATCCTTGTCGAAGCGGCGGCGAGAGGCTAATCCCGACCCCTCAGACTTTCATGCTTTGGAGGGCCGCATGGCCATCGACGCCGCGACGGTGCGCAAGGTTGCGCATCTCGCCCGCATCAAGACCCCCGAGGACCGCCTGGAGCCCCTGGCCCAGGAGCTGAACGGCATCCTGAAGTGGATCGAACAGCTGGACGAGGTGGACGTGCAGGGCGTCGAACCGATGACCTCCAACGTGTCCCAGCCCTTGCGCCTGCGCGACGACGTGGTCACGGACGGGAACAAGGTCGCCGACGTCCTGTCCAACGCGCCGAAGTCCGCCGACGGCTTCTTCGTCGTGCCCAAGGTCGTGGAGTAAGTCATGACCGATCTGACCAAGCTGACGCTGGCCGACGCCGTCGATGGCCTGAAGGCGAGGACCTGCTCGTCCGAGGAACTGACCCAGGCCTGCCTGACCAACATCGAGGCCTCGAACCCGGCGCTGAACGCCTATGTCGAGGTGACGGCGGACAAGGCGCTGGAACAGGCGCGCGCGTCCGACGCCCGTCTGGCCAAGGGCGAGGGCGGGGCGCTGGAAGGCGCGCCGCTGGGGATCAAGGACCTGTTCTGCACCGAGGGCGTGCAGACGACCGCCGGCTCCAACATGCTGCGCGGCTTCGTGCCGCCGTATGAATCGACCGTCACCGCCAATCTGTGGCGCGACGGGGCGGTCA
>JAFKFS010000082.1 GCA_017308115.1 Bordetella sp. | reverse complement strand
TCGCTCATGGTTCCTCTGTCCGTCCTCAGCCGATCTTCACGCGGGTGTCGGACATGTATTCGTAGTTCGGCACGATCAGGTTCAGCGGCGCCGGTCCCTTACGGATACGACCCGAGGCGTCGTAGTGCGAACCGTGGCAGGGGCAGAACCAGCCCCCGTAGTCGCCGGCGTTGAAGGTCGGCACGCAGCCCAGGTGGGTGCACGAGCCGATCACGACGAGATATTTCTCGTGGCCTTCCTTGGTGCGCTCGGCGTCGGTCTGGGGCGGGCTGCCCACGGCGCCCTCGTCGATGACCTTGGTCAGCTCGGCCGGCGTGCGATAGCGCACGAAGACCGGCTTGCCCTGCCATTTGATGACGACCTGCTGGCCTTCCTGAACCTTGGTCAGATCGAATTCGATCGACGCCAGGGCCAGGGTGTCGGCCGCCGGGTTCATCTGGTTGATCAGCGGCCAGGCCACCATCACGCCCGCGCCGGCCGCAGCCGCGCCCGCCGCAATGTGGATGAAGTCGCGGCGGGTGGCGTCGCCACCCCCGTGTTGGCCGTCAGGCCCGTCAGCATTCACGACCGATTCGGCCACGCGTTTCACCTCTGCATCGCCGGTCGCCCGCCTCGAGAAGAAGCGTCAACCGAATGGAACCCTATCATGCGACGGCAAACCCCTGCCCGTCCGGCCTCGGTTTCGTCCGTTCCAGACAAGTCGCGGAAGCGATTTGCGAAACAGTCGCAACAAAAGCCGCGACAAGGCCCCGCCCCGCGCGTATGAGGGCCTTAGAATGCGTCTCGCCCTTTTTCAACCTGACATCCCCCATAATGTCGGCGCCTGCATCCGTCTGAGCGCCTGTTTCGGCGTCGAATTGCATATCATCGAGCCCACCAGCTTCAAATTCGACGACCGCGCGATGAAGCGGGCGGCCCTGGATTACGGCCCCCTGTCCCACATGACGCGCCACGCCGACTGGGACGTCTTCCAGCGCGACCGCGCGCCGGGACGGCTGGTGCTGTTCACCACGCGGGCGGCCGAACCCCTGACGGATTTCGTCTTCCGGCCCGACGACGTGCTGCTGTTCGGCAAGGAGAGCGCCGGCGCCCCCGACTATGTCCATGCGGCCGCCGATGCGCGGATCTTCATCCCCATACGACCGGAGACCCGGTCGCTGAACCTGTCGGTCAGCGCCGGGATCGGCCTGCATGAGGCGCTGAGGCAGACGCAGGGGCTGCCGACGCGCCAGATCGGTTAACCAACCCCGTTCAAGTCACGCCAACCTGCAAATGCATAACATCGGTCCATCACGACGGAGACGATGATGCAATCGCTGTGGCTTAAGCTCACCACGCCAGACCAGCTCCCCCTTCTGCTGGCCTTCGCTGTCCTGGCGGGTTTCCTGGCAGGGTTGAGCGTGGCGCAAGGAAGGGATCGCCACGGCAAGAGCCGGCCCAAGCCATCGCGCGCGATCAAGATTGTCCCGAAGCCTCGGACCCCGGCCACCGACCAGTTGGCGGCCGTGATGAACGCCGAGTTCCACGCCAAACGTCTGATGTCGCGTGAGGAAGCGCGCATTTTCTACGCCCTGGAACGCGGCTTGGCCAAACACGCGCTCGGCTGGCGCGTCATGGCCCAAGTCTCCCTCGGTGAAGTTCTCGGTTCCAGCGACACAGGCGCGTTCCAGGCCGTGAACAGCAAACGGGTCGACATGCTGATCATCGCAAAAGACGGCTTGCCCATCGCGGCGGTGGAATACCAGGGCTCAGGTCATTACCAGGGCACAGCCGCCGCACGCGATGCCGTAAAGCGAGAGGCTCTCCGGCGCGCCGGCATCGAATTCCTGGAAATTCGCTCCGGGCATGCTCCGGCAGAACTGACCTTCGAAATCGACCGGCTCGTCCGGCGTAGAACACCCGCGGACGAACCGGCCTGAGCCCCGCCTCTATCCCGAGACCTTACTCCGGCGCGCCGTCGTTCGGCAGCCTCGCCAGGTTCGGCCGCTCGCCGCGCTTGGAGGCGGCGACCTGCTCCACCGCCCGCATGACGCGCAGAAGGTTCTCGCCCGAGATCTTGCGGATGTCGGCCTCGCTCCAGCCCCGGCGCATCAGCTCGGCCAGCAAGCGCGGATAGCCGTCCACGCCCTCCAGGCCGACCGGCAGGCTGTCCACCCCGTCATAGTCGCCGCCCAGGCCCACGTGGTCGATTCCCGCCACGTCGCGGACGTGCTGGATATGGGCCACCACGTCGTCCATCGTCGCCTTGGGCGCGGGATGGGCCGCGAGCCAGGCGTCCACGCCCGCCTTGACCGCCGCCGGATCGCCGGGGTTCAGCGCGGTGAGCCGCGTGGTTTCGGCCGCGCGGGCGGCGCCCCAGGCGCGCACCGGCTCGCTGATGAAGCCCGGCACGAAGGTCACCATGACGATGCCGCCGTTGGCCGCCATCTGGCGCAGCACGGCGTCGGGCACGTTGCGCGGATGGGCCGTCACCGCCCGCGCCGAGGAGTGGGAGAAGATCACCGGCGCCTCGGACACCCGGATGGCGTCGACCATGGTGCCCTCGGACACGTGGCTCAGGTCGACCATCATCCCCAGACGGTTCATCTCCTTGACCACCTCCTCGCCGAAGGCGTTCAGCCCGTTCCACTTGGGCGCGTCGGTGCCGCTGTCGGCCCAGGTCGTGCTCTTGGAGTGGGTCAGGGTCATGTAGCGGGCGCCCGAATCATAGAATTCGCGCAGCAGGCCCAGGGAATCGTCGATGGAATAGCCGCCCTCCATGCCGATCAGGCTGGCGATCCTGCCCGCGCGGTGGATGCGGACCAGGTCGTCGGCGGTGGTGGCGATCTCGAAGGTTTCGGGGTGGGCGGCGACGATGCGCTTGACGGTGTCGATCTGCTCGAAGGTGGCCTTGGCGGCGTCGACCGGCGCCATGCTGGCGGGGACGTAGACCGACCAGAACTGACCGCCCACGCCCCCGGCGCGCAGACGCGGAATATCCGTATGCAGCCGCGTCGAGGCCGACAGATTCTGCGTCAGATCAACGCCGTGCGGATCATTCCCGAAGCCCTGGCGCAAGGCCCACGGCAGGTCGTTGTGCCCGTCGATCAAGGGCGTGCGCTTCAGAATCTGCATCACGCGGGCTTCTTGCGGCTGGGTTTGGGCCAGGGCCGGTCCGGCCAGGACGGCGACGGAGGCGGCGGCGAGCAGGCTGGCGCGCAATCCAGCGCTCAGGGCGATGCGGATCATGATGATTTCCCCTCTTGAAGACTCGGCCCGCCCGGTCGCCCCACGGCGCCGCTACCTGCGGGCGCGGCACGCTCGCACAGGTGCGGCGCTGAGGGAACCGTCCACAGGCCCTGTTCGCGCCGCGCCTTGTGATCTGGATCAAGGCTCCCTCGCCCGGCCTGCGGCATCAGGGGCGGGTTCACGCGATCCGACCGGACTGTTCAGAAAGGCCGCGCCATGGTTGAAGCCCCCATGATCCAAGCTGACCCCGCCCTGATGATTGAGCGCCGCGAGCGCGCCCGCGTCTGGTTCGAGACCCTGCGCGACAAGATCCACGCCGGTTTCGAGGCGCTCGAGGACGCCGCCCCGCCCGAACTGTTCGCCGGAGAGCCCGGCCGTTTCGTCCGCACGCCCTGGGACCGCAAGGAAGGCGGCGGCGGCGTCATGGGCATGATGAGCGGCCGCCTGTTCGAGAAGGTCGGCGTCCACTGCTCGACCGTCCACGGGACCTTCCCCGCCGATTACGCCAGGAACGTGCCCGGCGCCGAGGAGGACCCGCGCTTCTACGCCACCGGCATCAGCCTGATCTGCCATCCGGTCAGCCCGCGCGTGCCCGCCGTCCACATGAACACCCGCCTGATCTCGACGACCAAGACCTGGTTCGGCGGCGGCGGCGACCTGACGCCCGTGCTGGACGCGGATCGCCGCGACGACCACCCCGACACCTTGGACTTCCACGCCGCCATGAAGGGCGCCTGCGACGCCTTCGACCCGTCCTGGCACGCCAAGTACAAGCAGTGGTGCGACGAGTACTTCTTCCTGCCCCATCGCAACGAGCCGCGCGGCACCGGCGGCATCTTCTACGATCACCACGACAGCGGCGACTGGGAAAAGGACTTCGCCTTCACCCAGGCGGTCGGCGAGGCCTTCCTCAAGGTCTACAGCCGGATCGTCGCCCGGCGGATGCAGGAGCCCTGGACCGCCGAGGAGCGCGAGGAGCAGTTGATCCGCCGCGGCCGCTATGTGGAGTTCAACCTGCTCTACGATCGCGGCACGACCTTCGGGCTGAAGACCGGCGGCAATGTCGATTCGATCCTTAGCTCCATGCCGCCGGTGGTGAAGTGGCCCTAGGAGGCGCGGCTCAGGCCGTAGCCTGATCGGCCGCCCGGTCCAGGGCCTCCGCGACGGCCCTGGCCAGGCCCGCCGCGCTGAGCGGCTTGGTCAGATGTCCGTCGGCCCCTGCGCGTCGGCCGGCCTCGACATGCTCGCTCATGGCGTTGGCGGTCAGCATCAGGATCGGAGTCGGCGCGGCCCCCGTGCGGCGCTCGTGGGCGCGGATTTCCGCCGTGGCGGTCAGGCCGTCCATCACCGGCATCTGCATGTCCATCAGGATCAGGTCGAAGCCGCCCTCGCGGAAGGCGGCCAGGGCCTGGGCGCCGTCCTCCACTGCCGTCAATTCCATTCCCATGGGTTCGAGCATGACCTCCACCACCTTGCGGTTGGCCGGATGGTCATCGGCCAGCAGCACGCGCGGCGGGCGCGGGCCGTCCCGGTCCGGCAGGCGCAGGACGGCGTCGGCGGCGTCCGGCGTCGGGGCTTCGGCCTCCTCCGTCGGCGGCAGGGGCAGGTCGAACCAGAAACGCGCGCCCTCTCCCGGCCTGGAATCGCAATCCAGCACGCCGCCCATCAGCCGCACCAGATCGCCCGAAATCGCCAGCCCCAGGCCGCTGCCGCCGAACCGGCGCGTGATGGAGCCGTCCGCCTGCTGGAAGCGATGGAAGATGCGGGTCTGGAACCCGGGGTCGAAGCCGATTCCGGTGTCGGCGACCACGAAGCGCACGCGGCCGCCTTCCATCCCGGCGACCTCCAAGGTCACGCTGCCCTGCTGAGTGAACTTCAGGGCGTTGCTGACCAGATTGGTCAGCACCTGGCGCAGGCGCACGGCGTCGCCGAGAACCCAGCGCGGCGAGGATGACTGATGTTCCAGCCGCAGCTCGACCCCCTTGTCCAGAGCCAGGGGCGCCCACAAGGCGGCGACGTCGCGCACGGTCTGCTCCAGGTTGAAGGGCGCGGGCTCGACGGTCAACTGGCCCGACTCGATGCGGGCGACGTCCAGAATGTCCGACAGCAGCCGCTCCAGGGTGACGCCCGAGGAACGGATGATGTCCACCAGCTCGCGATCCCGCTCGTGCAGGTCCCGCATCGCCAGGGCCTCGGCCATGGCCACCACCCCGTTCAGCGGCGTACGGATCTCATGGCTCATATTGGCCAGGAATTCGCTCTTGGCGCGGTTGGCCGCCTCGGCGTGGAGCTGGGCCTTCTTCAGTCGGCGCGACTGCCGCCGCTGCCAGAACGCCACCGCCAGGACCGACAGGGCGAAGGCGAGGCTGATGCCTAGGATCCAGTTCTGCCCCCGGATGACCGCCCGCTGAAGCGTGGCGTTGGCGCGGACCGTCTCCAGCTGGCGGCGACGCTCGGCCAGCTGCTCCTGCATGTCGCCCGTCACCTGGTGGATGCCCGCGCTGAACCGCTGGGACAGATGCGTGTCGCGCCGGCGCTGATAGTCGCGCAGGACCTCGAACGCCTCGCGCGATCGCCCGGATGCGAACAGAAGCTCGGCCTCAAGCAGGCGTTCGGTCGGATCGGCCGCGTCATCCCCCGCCAGTCGACGCAGCAGCGCCAGATCGCTGCGCGCCCCCGCCAGATCGCCCAGGCGCGCGCGCGCCACCCCCCTGGCCGGCAGTATGTCGAGCGCCAGGAACGTCTTCCCGCCGGTCAGCGCCTCCTCCTGGCCCGCCAGGCAGTCCAGCACCCCGCGCGAATCCTGCCGGGCGTCGGCGACGAAGGCGCACAGGGCCGCGTCATAGACGCCGAGGCTGTCCAGCTTCGCGCGCTGCGTCAGGCGATGATGGGCCGCATAATAGAGCTCGGCGGCAGGCAGGTCTCCGACCTGAAGCGCCATCCGCGTCAGATTGTAGAGGCTGTCGAAGTCCGGGCGCGGATACGCCGGATTGGAATCATCGATCTCGAAGCGGCGAAAGGCGGCGGCGGCGCCGGCCACGTCGCTCAGCTTCATCAGGCCCATGCCCGTCATTTCCCACACGCCCGCCCGGGCTGTGGCGGCGTAGGGGTCGTGGACCGGTATCTCGCCCTGGACCTCCTGCAGCAGGCGCAGGCCTTCGCCGACCCGATCCTGGTCCATCAGGGCCAGGGCGCTCAGGCGGGCCGCATGCGCCATGACGAACCAGTCCCGGGTCGTCCGCGCCGTGTGCGCCATCTCCGCCTCGACCGACCGATCGCCCTGATCGTAGCGGATGGTCAGGGCGTTCAGGCGGGCGATGGCCAGGTAGCGCCGGTCGTTCTGGGCCCGGGCCTGGGCTTCGAGACGGTTGTTCCAGAGGGTCGCCTGCTCGAAATCGCCCTGGTTCAGAACCGTCCAGGCGACGTGATAAAGCCGATTCAGGCCCTCGCGGTCATGCCGTTTCGCAGCCTCGAGGCCGAACGCCTCCAGCGCCGCGAAATCGGTGCCGGCGGCCCTCTGCTCCACGGCGCGCGCCAGCTCCAGGCCTTGGGCCGACGCGGCCAGGGCGGGCGGCGCCGTCGCCAGAACGGCGGCGACGATCAGGGACGCGCGAACAAGGATCTGCAAGCGGACGGGAGCCATTGCCGCGACCCTAGTCGCCGGGAAGTTGCCTAAGGCTTAGCGCCGCTCGACGAAAGCCGCCGCCATGGGACGGGCTCAGGCCGAAACGCCCAGGTAGGCCCGAATCCAGCCGGCCAGGACGGCGCGGTCGTTCGGCTGGGCCAGGGTGGCGTGGGCCTGATCGACCAGGGCGTCGTCAATACGGCCCCGGCGCCCCTCGGTCAGGCGCGCGGCGAAGGCCGGTTCGAACTCGGGATGGCACTGGAAGCTGATGGCGTCCTGCCCCCAGGCCAGGCCCGCATAGGGGGTGAAGTCGCTGGCGATCAGCACCCGCGCGTCGGCTGGCGGCGCCGTCACCTGGTCCTGGTGCGACGCCGGAATGGCGATGGAGGCCGCCGCCGGCGTCATCCAGGCCTCGTCGCCCAGCACCTGATAGCGGTGCAGGCCCACGCCCCAGCCCCTGTCGGACTTCTCGACCCGCCCCCCGAAGGCATGGGCCAGGATCTGGTGCCCGAAGCACACGCCCACCAGCCGCGTCTTGCCGCGCGCCCCGCGCAGCCAGGCGGACAGGGGCTCGATCCACGGCAGGTCCTCATAGACGCCTGCGGCCGACCCGGTGATGATCGCCCCCGCGAAGGCCGAGGGATCCTCGGGCAGTTCGCCCGCCTGAACGTCGAAGCGGCGGGTGGCCGCCCCCTCGCCCAGCATGGCGCGGAACTGGGCGGCGTAGTCGCCGAACGCCTCGGCCAGAGGCGCGGGCGGCCGGCCGGTTTCGAGGATGGCGACAGCGATCATGAAATCCACTTCAACGATGGGAACGAAGGAAGCCTCGCCCCCTCGATTGCGGTAGAAGGGAGAGGAAAGCAATGAGACGCTCCCCCATGTCTTCTTCCGCCGACATCCGGGCCGATGCGCCCGCTGAAGACCCGGTCGTCCTGATCAACGTCTTCAAGTGCAACCCGCGCCATCTGGACGAGCTGATGGAGCAGCTGGCCGCCCTGACGCGCGTCCAGGCCGGCCTGCCCGGCTTCATATCGGCCACCCTGCACCGCGGCCTGAACGGCCGCGTCGCCGCCAATCACGCCGTATGGGCCGACGCCGACGCCTGGAAGGCCATGACGCGCCATCCCCAGGTGGTGGCCGCCATGGAGCCCGTCCTGGCCATCGCGACGTTCGAACCTCATCTCTATGAGCCGGGCGAGGTCATCCAGGCCTAACCCGCGCGCCAGACCTCGGCCCGTCCGCCGGCATCGCCCAAGGCCTGGGCCGTCCAGCCGCAGATTTCAGCCGCCGCCGCCTCGGCCCCCGAAGGCGCGTTGACCACCGTCATGGCGCAGCCGTTCATCTTCATCGGATTGTTCAAGGGCCGCAGGCGCGCCTCGGCGACCAGCACCCGCGACAACCCCGCCTTCTCCAGCCGCCGGATGAAGCCGTCGAAGGTCTCCAGATCCTTCAGCGGCGTCCAGATCGCCACGCAGGCCATGGGATCGGCGCGCATCACGGCGGCCGCCGTCTCGGCCGAACGGAGGTAGTCGTCGGGGCGCTCGAACGGCGGATCGATCAGCACCAGCGGCGCCTTGAGGCCCCGCGCCGCGCGCACCGCCTCCTCATAGCCATCGCCCGCCTGGCCCGTCGCATTCGGCCACGGCGCCAGCGCCTCCCGCAGCAAGGCCTCGATCGGAGGATTCAGCTCGAAGCCGCGATAGGAATCCTCGGGCCTCAGGGCCCGCGCCGTCAGCACGGGCGAGCCGGGATAGAAGCGCGCGCCGCCCTGCGGATTCAGCGCCGCCACCTCGACGGCCAGGGCCTCGATCAACGGCGGCCGCGCCGGGGCGGTCATCAGCCGCGCCACCCCGGCCTCGGCCTCGCGCGACCGTGTCGCGTCGCCCGACAGGTCATAGAGGCCCGCTCCGGCGTGAGTGTCCAGCACGGTCACAGGCCCCTTCGCCTGCCGCTCCTTCAACAGCCACAGCACCAGGGCGTGCTTGACCAGGTCGGCGAAGTTTCCGGCGTGAAAGCTGTGACGATAATTCATGGCCGCTCGTCCCCCGACCCGCGCGCGGGGTCAAGAGGGCGGTCTGCTGCGCAGAAGAGCCCCTCCACCGCTTCGCGGTCCCCCTCCCCATTCCATGGGGAGGAGAAAGAAACGCCCTTCTCCCTCCCCTTCATGGGGAGGGTGGTCGCGCAGCGACCGGGTGGGGAGGGCTCACTGATGCCAGTTCAGGACGACCTTGCCCGACTGGCCCGACTTCATCGCCTCGAAGCCCGCCTCGAAGTCCTGATAGGGCATCTGGTGGGTGATCAGCGGCGACAGGTCCAGCCCGGCCTTCAGCAGACCCAGCATCTTGCGCCAGGTGGTGAACATCTCGCGCCCGTAGACGCCCTTGATCGTCAGGGCCTTCAGGATGATCGCGCCCCAGTCCGTCTCCATCGGCTTTGAGGGAATGCCCAGCATGGCCATGCCCCCGCCCATGATCAGGGTGTCGACGCACTGTTTGAAGGCGATGGGCGAGCCGGACATCTCCAGCGCCACGTCGAAGCCGACCTTCAGGCCCAGCTCGTGCATGACGTCGCGCAGGTCTTCCTTGGTGGTGTTCACCGTGCGCACGCCCGGCGCCACCGTCTGCGCCAGCTCCAGGCGGAAGTCGTTGATGTCGGTCAGGACCACGGTGCGCGCGCCC
>JAFKFS010000081.1 GCA_017308115.1 Bordetella sp. | reverse complement strand
ATCGGCGGGTTCATCTGGGCGTAGGCGCCCAGACGCTCATAGGCCTCGGGCGCCGCCAGCGTCAGGTGCTGGGGCGTGATCTCGACCGTGGCGACGTCCTTGTGGAAGCGCAGGTATTCCATCTCGTCGCGCGTCGTGACGTGCAGGACGTGGATGCGGGCGCCGGTCTCTTTCGCCAGCCCCACCAGGCGGCGAGTGGACATGATGGCGCTTTCGGCGTCGCGGACCTCGGGGTGGCTGGTCCAGTCGCCGGTGCGGGCCAGGTTGCGGCGGTCCGCCAGGCGGTATTCGTCCTCGGAGTGGAAGGTGGCGCGGCGGCGCACGTTCTTGAGAACCTTCCTCACCCCCTCGTCGTCGGCGATCAGCAGGTCGCCGGTCGAGGCGCCCATGAAGACCTTGACCCCGCAGCAGCCCGGCAGGCGCTCCAGATCGGCCAGATGCTCGGCGTTCTCATGCGTGCCGCCGACGTAGAAGGCGTGGTCCGTCCACATCCGGTCCTTCGCCCGCGCCAGCTTGTCGGCCATGGTGTCGGCATCAGTGGTGTTGGGGTTGGTGTTCGGCATCTCGAACACGGCGACGACCCCGCCCAGGGCCGCCGCGCGGCTGCCGGTCTCCAGGTCTTCCTTCCATTCCAGGCCGGGTTCGCGGAAGTGGACCTGGGTGTCGATGACGCCGGGCAGGACGGTCAGGCCCGTGGCGTCGAACACCTCTCCGGCCGAGGCCTGCGACAGGTCGCCGATGAAGGCGATGCGGCCGTCGATGACGCCGACGTCGGCCTTGCCCCGCCCGGCGTGGTTGGCCACTTCGCCGCCCCGAACGATCAGGTCATAGGTCTGGGTCATCGCGCGCATCTCCGGCAGTTTCGGCGCTTATGCGCGCTGGGCGCTCGGGGACGCAAGCCGGGCGTCGAAGCCCTCCCCCTCGAGGGGGAAGGGAGACTAGCCTTCCCTTTCCGCCAGCAGTCTCTTCGCCGCCTTCAGCACCCGCTCATAGGGCAGGTCCATCATGTGCTGGATATGCTGGTTCAGGCGCGGGTCCAGGTCCCTGAACTCCTGCAGCGTGCGCGGGCCGCGCACGGCGACGCCGGTCCAGGGGCGCTTCAGCGTCTCGTCCGAAGGGCCGAAGACGGCCACCGCCGGCGCCCCCGCCGCCACGGCCAGTTGGGTCCACAGGGAGTCGCCGCCCAGATACAGGGTCGCGCGCGATAGGGCCGCCGCCGTCTGCAGCCGCGTCAGCCGTCCCTGCAGTTCGATCACCCGCTCGCGCTTGACCGCCGAGCGGACGGTTCTGGCCGCGTCGCGGTCCGCCTCCTCGCCCACGATCATCAGCCGCCCCCCGGCCAGCGGCCCGCCCTCGCCTAGCAGGGAGATGGCGACCTTGGCGTAGCGGTCGGCGGGCCAGCGCTTGCCGATCCAGTCGGCGCCCGGCCCCACGGCCAGGATCGGCCCGTCTCCCGGCGGGATCAGGGCGTCGGCGGCTTCCTGATTGTCGCGGCCGATGAACAGCTTCGGCGCCGGAATCTCGTCCAGTTGCAGGGTCCGCGCCGCCTGTTCGACCAGGTGGACGCCCAGCTGGGCCTTGCCCCGCACCGCCCGGCGCTGGCGCCGCAGCTTGCCCGACAGGGTCGAGCCGCGCATGTCGACCACCAGACCCCAGTTCGTCTCGCGCACCTGGTTCCACAGGGCGATCCAGTCCCACCGTCCGTCGCGGTCCAGCACGATCAGCCGCTGAAGGCGCGGCAGGTCGGCGAACAGCGGCGCGCTGGCCGGCGAGCCGACGACGGTGAAGGTCGCCTGGGGGATCGCCTCGACCAGATGAGCCAGCGCCCCCGAGGACAGGACCGCCTCCTCGGCGTCCGCCTCGGCGATGTAGAGGATCGGAAAACGACCATGCATGGGGCGATCCTAGCCGGATTCTCTTCGGAATTCAGCGCTGATGCGGCGCCGGTCCCAGGATGCAGGCCCCGGGCGGCAGACGACAGCCCCCCGGCTCGACGCCGTCTCCGCGCATTTGCGCCCATCCTGCGCTAGACCCCTTCCATGTCCCTGCCCCTTCTTCCCGAGCGAACCTGCGGCGGCTGCGTCGAATGCTGCCGCGCGATTCCGCTGGATCTGCCCGAGCTGGCCAAGCCCACGGGCGAGCTGTGCGCCTATTGCGTGGATGGGGCGGGCTGTTCGGTGCATGAGATTCGGCCCCGGACCTGCCGCGTCTGGTTCTGCCTGTGGCGCGCGGTCGAGCTGTCGGACGACTGGCGCCCGGATCGCAGCGGGATCATCGTGCGGCCCGACGGGGTCGAGGACGGCGTCGTCACCCTCTATGTCCTGCGCCGCTCCGGCTTCCTCGTCGGGATGGAGTTCTTCGTCGCCGTGGCCGGCTGGATCGCCGAAGGCATGGAGGTGGCGCTGAGCACGCCCGGCCCGGTCGGGACCTATCCGGCGCGCGCCGTCGTCACCGACTGGCTGCGGCCCGCCGTGGAGGACGGCGATCCCGAGGCCTTCGCCGCGCGCGTCCTCGCCTCGCTGGACCGGCTGGAGCGGCACGACTTCCAGCCGGACGGCATCCCGGCCCGCTACGCCGTGGCCTGAGTCGTATCGACGACGGTGATCTCGGGCCAGCGGCCGCGGGCGTTGGCGATCACGCGCTCCCAGCCCCTGGCCAGACCGCGCGTCGGATTGGGGCGAATGACCATGGCGAACACGTCCTCCAGCCCGAAGGGCGCGATCACGCTGATCGCGTCGTCAGCCTCCAGCCGCACCCCGACGGCGAAGGCCGGGGCGACGAAGCGGGCCGGAGCGTCGTCGGTGCAGGTCAGGGGCGTATAGGGTTCGCCGAACCTGCCTTCGAACCACAGGTGGACCCGCGCCTGATTGCGCACCTCGACCTGATCGCGCACCGGCGGCGCGAAGGCGGCGGCGACGCGCCTGATGACGACGTCCTCGGCGTCCCAGGAAACGTCGGGATCGAAATAGCCGATGTCGTAGTCCTTGATCCCATAGCCGGTCGGGCGGCCTGTCCGGGCGTTCCACACCGCCTGATAGACGGCGCCCGAGAACAGCCGCCAGTCGGGCAGATTCAGGTCCCGCATCACGGTCAGCACATGCATCAGGCCCGCGTCGGCGCGGACGATCTCGGTCAGGCGAGCTTCCAGGGTCATGCCGTCCTGTGAGGGCGATTCCGCGCGCGCGCCAAGCGGCCTCAGCCCCGCACCGGCCAGGCGTGATCCAGGGGGCCGTGGCCCTGGCCCAGACCCGGCGCGCGACGGATGGCTTCGGCGACATAGGCCCAGGCTTCCGCCACGGCGACCGGCAGGGGCAGGCCCTTGGCGATCCCCGCCGCGCAGGCGCTGGCCAGGGTGCAGCCGGTGCCGTGGGTGTGGCGCGTCTCGATCCGCTCGCTCTCCAGCACCGTCTCGCCGTCTGCGGTCAGCAGCAGGTCCGTCACCGTCGCCCCCGGCACATGGCCGCCCTTCATCAGGACGGCGCGCGCGCCCATGTCCAACAGCGCCTCGCCCGCGCGGCGCTGACCGTCCAGATCGGCGACCGGGAGCCCGGTCAGGGCCTCGGCCTCGGGCGCATTGGGGGTCAGCAGGGCCGCGCGCGGCACCATCAGGCGGCGCACGGCCTCGACGGCGCGATCCTCCAGCAACGGCGAGCCGCCCTTGGCGATCATCACCGGATCGACCACGGCCGGAACGCCCGCCGCATAGTCGATCAGGCCCGCCACCGTCTCGACCACCGAGACCGAGCCCAGCATGCCCGTCTTCAGCGCGTCGGCGCCGATGTCGTCCAGCACCGCCCTGGCCTGGGCCTCGATCACCTCGAGCGGCAGGGGATGGACGCCGTGGACGCCCAGGGTGTTCTGAACGGTGACGGCGGTGATCGCCGTGGCGGCGAACCCGCCCAGCATGGTCACGGCCTTGATGTCGGCCTGAATCCCCGCCCCGCCCCCGGAGTCGGAGCCCGCTATGATCAGCACCCGGCCCTTCTTGTTTTCCCTACCGTCTCCGGCGCGGCCGGAGACTGCTTGAGGGCGGCTGGCGTTCCTATCGCCGCCCGCGCGGCGGTCGGCGGCTGGGGGAGTCGGGCTCATGCCGCCACGCCCGAAAACAGCTTCAGCCCGACGATGCCCGAGACGATCAGCAGGATGCACACCGCTCGCACCGCCGTCGCCGGCTCGCCGTAGACGGCCACGCCGACCACCGCTGCGCCCACGGCGCCGATGCCGGTCCAGACAGCGTAGGCCGTGCCGACCGGCAGCTTCTGCGTCGCCGCCCACAGGCCGATCATGCTGGCCGCCAGGGCCAAGGCCACCCCCAGGGAGGTGAAGGGCCGCGACACCCCGACGTATTTCACGCCGGACGCCCAGCCCACTTCGAACAGCCCCGCCACGACGAGCACCAGCCAGGGATTGAGAGACAGAAGCCAAGACATGGCGGCTGAATGGCCGATGGACGGCGTCCAGACAAGGGTCTCGCCGCTCGCCGCTCGCCCGGCAACAAATTGGACGCCCCGCGCGTTTCCGTCCCAGTTCGTAAAAAAGGCGGGGTCCAATGCGCGCGCCAGAGGTCCGCACCGGAATGCTTATCCGCCGCCCGGTCGATGAGGTCTATCAGGCCTTCACGGAGCCCGGGGTGACCTCCTGGTTCTGGTTCACCCACGGCGACCGCCGCCTGTCCCCCGGCGCGACGGCGACCTGGACCTGGGGCATGTACGGCGTCTCCACCCGCGTCCGGGTCAAGGACATCCGGGTCAATCAGCGCATCCTCATCGACTGGAACCTGGACGATCAGCCCACCGAGGTCGAATGGCGTTTCGAGGCCCGAGGCCTGACGACCTGGGTCGAAATCTTCAATCGAGGCTTCGAGGCGACCGATGACGGCGTCCAGGCCGCCCTGGACGCCACGGAGGGCTTCACCCTCGTGCTGGCCGGGGCCAAGCTGTGGCTCGAGCGGGCGATCGAACCCGGCCTCATCGCCGACCGCTTTCCCGACCAGGCGTCGCCCGACTGGCGACGCTAGGGCTTCAGGCCGCCGCCGTCACCGCCGCCTGAAGCTTCAGGGCCTGGACCGTCTCGCGCACGTCGTGGACACGCACCATCCGGGCGCCGCGCCGCGCGCCCTCCAGCGCCAGGGCAAGAGAGCCGCCCAGGCGGTCCGTGGCGGCCGTCGCCGTTTCGTCCACGCCCTGGATCAGGCGCTTGCGGCTGGCGGCGTAGAGCACCGGAAAGCCCAAGGCCGCCACGGCGTCCAGCCGCGCCGTCAGGGTCAGATTATGCGCCGTGGTCTTGGCGAAGCCGATGCCGGGGTCCAGCCATATCCTCCCGCGCAGGACCCCCGCCGCCATGGCCGCCTCGGCCCGGTCGGCCAGGAAGGCGACGACCTCGGCCGCCACATCCTCATAACGAGGGTCGTCCTGCATGGTCTTGGGGGCGCCCTTCATATGCATCAGCACCACCTCGCAGCCCAGTTCGGCGGCGGTCGTCAGGCTGTCGGGCGCATGACGAAGCGCGGTGACGTCGTTCCACATCGTCGCCCCTGCGGCGACGGCGGCGCGGGCGACGGCGGGCTTCATGGTGTCGATGCTGATCGGACCGTTCCACCGCGCGCGAAGGGCGGCGATCACCGGCCCGACGCGGGCGATCTCCTCCGCCGCGTCGACGGGGTCCGAGCCGGGCCGCGTGCTTTCGCCGCCGACGTCCAGCACGTCGGCGCCCTGGTCGATCAGGGCCAGGGCCTGGGCCAGGGCCGCCTCGGTCGTGGCGTGGCGTCCCCCGTCGGAAAAGCTGTCGGGCGTGACGTTGACGATGCCCATGACGAGGGGCGGCCTCACGAGGGATTGATGGGTCATGCGGCATCGACTCCTGAGGGGGCGGTTTGACTTTCAGCGCGCCCGGGTCCAGCCTCTAAAGGCAATGAAACGCTTCGTCAGCCAGGCTCGACGCCTCACCCACGCGGGACGCCGCGTCGAAGGCCTCTAACCCGTAGCGGTTTGCCGCGCGCGCCCCGCGCCGGGCGCCCGCTACGGGACCTCATTGCACGCTTTCGGTTCCCTTTTTCCATTCGCAGGAACAGGCCGGTCGTCGCGCCGGCCCAGAGGCTTTGCGCCATGACCACCGAAATTCCGCCCGCCCCCTCGCCGGACGCCCCCGGCGGCGCCCAGATCATCCCCTTCCCTCGCCCCGGCGCGCCCGACGACGCGCCGCCCCGGACGCCGGAACCCGACGTCCCCCGCCCGGACGACGACGGCCCATCGGCCGCCTGAGGCGTCCTCCATCGCTTTTTTGAGAACGAGACGTTCCATGACCACCCCCCGCAAGGGCGCCCTGCCCGCCATCACGCTTCGCAGCGACGACTTCGACGCCCTGGACCGGCTGGTCGGCGACCTGCCCGGCTCGGGTCCTGCGGGCCTGCTGCAACAGGAGCTGGACCGCGCCAAGGTGTGCGAGCCCAAGGCCATGCCCCGGAACGTCGGCACCCTGAACCGCTGGCTGCACTATTCGGACGACCACAGCCCCGAGGTGCGCCGCGTCCAGCTGGTCCTGCCCAAGGAGGCCGACATCGACGCGGGCCGCGTCTCCATCCTGTCCTACGTCGGCGCCGGCCTGATCGGCCTGAAGGAAGGCCAGTCGATCACCTGGCCGGACCCGTCGGGCGCCCTGCGCAAGCTGACCCTGGTCAAGGTCGAGGAGGCCGAAGCCGCCTGAGCCGGCTCGGGGCGCCTTTCCTCCCCATGCCATGGGGAGGGGGACCCCGAAGGGGTGGAGGGGCTTGCGACAGCAGACCCCAGCAGCCCCTCCGTCTCGGCCGCTATCGCGTCCGATCCACCTCCCCATGAAATGGGGAGGAGAGCAGAAAAGAAGGGGCGCGCCCGCCGGACGCGCCCCTTTTCATATCCGTTGGCCGCCTCGCCCTATGCGCTCGGCGCGGGCTGAACGGCGGGCTCGGCCTGCGGCGTCGCCTCGTCTTCCGGCGTGGCCGGGACCGACAGCGACGGGCCGACGACGACGTCGTTCTCGTCGTCGCGCCTGGGCGGCCGGCCGTTCTCGAGCAGATCCCTGATCTCGTCGCCCGACAGGGTTTCGTATTCCAGCAGGGCCTGGGACAGCTTCTCGTGGTCGCCCGCCTTGTCGGTCAGGATGCGGCGCGCCTCTTCCCAGCCTTCGGTGACGATGCGGCGGACCTCTTCGTCGATGATGCGGGCCGTCTCTTCCGAGACGTTCTGGCTGCGCGACACCGAGTGGCCCAGGAAGACCTCCTCCTGGTTCTCGCCATAGGCCACCGTGCCCAGCTTCTCGGAGAAGCCCCAGCGCGTGACCATGGCCCGAGCCAGCTTGGTCGCCTGCTCGATGTCCGAGCTGGCGCCCGAGGTGATGCTCTCCGGCCCGAAGATCAGCTCCTCGGCGACGCGGCCGCCCGCCATGATGGCGATGCGGTCGATCATCTGCTGGAACTTCATCGAATAGCGGTCGCCTTCCGGCAGCTGCATCACCATGCCCAGCGCACGGCCGCGCGGGACGATGGTCGCCTTGTGCACCGGGTCGGCCATCTTGACGTTGATGGCGACGATGGCGTGACCGGCCTCGTGATAGGCGGTCAGGCGGCGCTCTTCCTCGTTCATGGCCATGGACTTGCGCTCGGAGCCCATCATGACCTTGTCCTTGGCGTCCTCGAAGTCGCGGTGCGTGACCATGCGACGGTCCTTGCGCGCCGCCATCAGGGCCGCTTCGTTGACCAGGTTGGCCAGGTCCGCGCCCGAGAAGCCCGGCGTACCGCGCGCCAGGGTCTTCACATTCACATCGGCGGCCAGCGGCACGTCCTTCATGTGCACGCGCAGGATGCGCTCGCGGCCCGAGACGTCGGGGTTGGGCACCACGACCTGACGGTCGAAGCGGCCCGGACGCAGCAGGGCCGGGTCCAGCACGTCGGGACGGTTGGTCGCGGCGATCAGGATGATGTTCTCGGACGCCTCGAAGCCGTCCATCTCGACCAGCAACTGGTTCAGCGTCTGCTCGCGCTCGTCGTTGCCGCCGCCGAGGCCCGCGCCGCGGTGGCGACCCACGGCGTCGATCTCGTCGATGAAGATGATGCACGGAGCATTCTTTTTCGCCTGTTCGAACATGTCGCGCACGCGGCTGGCGCCGACGCCGACGAACATCTCGACAAAGTCCGAACCCGAGATCGAGAAGAAGGGCACGCCCGCCTCGCCCGCCACCGCGCGCGCCAGCAGGGTCTTGCCCGTGCCCGGAGGGCCGACCAGCAGGGCGCCCTTGGGGATCTTGCCGCCCAGGCGCTGGAACTTGGCCGGGTCCTTCAGGAAGTCGACGACCTCCTGCAGCTCGTCCTTGGCCTCGTCCACGCCGGCGACGTCGTCGAAGGTCTTGCGGCCCTTGTGCTCGGTCAGCAGCTTGGCCTTGGACTTGCCGAAGCCCATGGCGCCCTTCGCCCCGCCCTGCATCCGGTTCATGATGAACAGCCAGAAGCCGAAGATCAGCGCCACCGGCAGCAGCAGGCCCAGCAGGCCCGACCACCACGGCTGACGCGTGCTCTTGGTCTCGACCTCGACGCCGGACTTGCGGATCTGCTCGACCAGCTCGGCGTTGGGCACCGGCGTCACGGCGGTGAATTTGGAGTCGTTCTTGAAGACGCCGTTGATCGTCTCGCCGCGCACGACGATCGACTTGATCTCCTGACGCTCCACGGCGGTCATCAGCTGGGAATAGGTGATGGGGTCGGGGCGGCCGGCGGCGGCCGCGCCCTTGGCGCCCGGCATGGCGGGCGCGCCGCCGTTCTGGCTGATCGCGGCGTAGACCGTCACCAGTCCCAGAAGGATGACGCCCCAGATGGCGAAATTGCGCAGGTTCATTCGGTCCTCGGTTCCTCGACAGAGCCGCGCTCGGCCCGTCGATCAGCAATCTTCGTCTGAAAATAGGTCAGACGGCGGCGTTTCGCCATGAAGGGTTTGAAAGAGTCCGTCTTCCTGCGTCGTTTCGCCCCCGAAAGCCGCCAGGGCGAGCGCCAGCCGACGCAGGCCCAGCGCCCGCACGCGAGCCGCGCGCCAGGCCAGAACCGCCCGCCCCTCGGGGTCGATCAGCACCGGCGCGGCGGCGCGCGCGGCGGGCGGAAGCGGCGCCAGCACGGCGCGTTCAGGGTCGGACAGCTGCGCCAGCCGCCCGGCGGCGGCCTCGACACGCAGGTCCGGCTGATCGGTCACGATCTCGAAACGCCCGTCCCAGACGGCGGCTCGCCCCGGCGCCAAGGCCGCGGAGGCGCAGGGGCTGCGCTTCCACTCGCCCGGTTCGCGCATGGCCCGGACGCAGTCGCCGGACGCCTCCACGCGGGCGCCGCACAGGACGGCGGTGAAGTCTTCCCCCGCCGCCAGCCGCGCGTGGAGAGCCGCCAGCCTGTCTCCGCGCGGCGGCGTCGCGCCTCCGCCCGCGCACAACAGAGTCGCCGCTAATGCCGAAGCGGGCAGATCGCGCGACAGCGGCAGAACCCCGGCCCAAGTCAGGTCAGAGCGCTCCCTTCCCGTTGGCGGATGGGGGAAGGGCCGGGGTTGGGGGTGCGTACGCGACGTTTGGGAATGAGCCTCAAGAGACGGAACCTTCCGCGTCTCCTGCGCCAGAGCGGAGGCCTCAGCGGCCACACCCCCGCCCAACCCTCCCCCATGGAGGGGGAGGGCTTTGTGAAGCGCC
>JAFKFS010000150.1 GCA_017308115.1 Bordetella sp. | reverse complement strand
TGCAGTTCGATCTGCTCATAGGACTCGTCGTCCATGAAGACGAGGGTGTCGCCGTTGTCGAACAGATAGGAGTAGTCGCGCTGTTCCAGGGTGACGCGCTCGACCTTGTCTTCCGAGCGGAAGCGTTCGTTCAGCTTGTTGCCGGTTTCGAGGTTCTTGGCCTCGACGTTGGCGAAGGCGCCGCCCTTGCCGGGCTTGACGTGGCTGGCCTTGGTGACGACCCACAGGCCGCCGTTGTGTTGCAGGACCATGCCGGGCTTGATGGTGTTGGCGTTGATTTTCATGGAGAACCGTAGGGCTCGTTGCAGGGCTGGCGGGCGCCTGCCGCCGGGACGGGGCGCTCCAAATCGCCGCGAGCCCTAGAGGATCGGGCGAAAAAGGGCAATGGCGGCGGCTCCGGCGCGCCGATTCAGGCGACGTCGTCCAGGCTGCGTTCGGCCTGATTGGCCAGGCGCACGCCCACGCCCGTGGGGGCGGCCAGCCTGCCCGCGCCGGGGTCCAGCTTGCGCGCCTCATGGGCGAAGGCGGCGGCCAGGCCGGCCGAGGACATGGCGGCCAGAATCTGGGTCCAGCGTCCGGTGGGGCGCGCGGCCAGCCAGACGGCGTTGACCGCCTGGGCGACGGCCCACAGGCCCATGGCGGCGTTGCGGCCGGGCCTTGCGGGCGCGTTCCACACGCGCAGCGCCGACAGGGTGGTGGCCGAGAAGACGGCGGGCAGGATCAGGCTGAACGGCCCGCGCGGCCGCTCGGTGATCGGGCCTTCACGTCTGCGGGCGCCGCTCAGGCCGCGTGTCTGCGGAGGAACCGCGCGGGTCGCCACGGCGGTCGCCGCCAGGGCGAAGCCGACGGTCAGGGCCGCGCCCAGGGCGACGTGGCGCCAGTCGCGGCCTTCGGCGTTGAGGAAGTCCGCCGCGTGGTCGCGGGCGGCGTCGAGGGCGTCGTCCATGCTGCTCATGCAGCCAGAACAACCGGGCGCGACGGACGTTCCCGCCCTCCGACGCCGCACCCGGCCGCGGGACTCAGCCGCCCGTGGCGGCGCCGTCGGTGACGTTCTCCTTCATCGCCGACTGCAGATAGTTCTGCGCGCCCA
>JAFKFS010000080.1 GCA_017308115.1 Bordetella sp. | reverse complement strand
GGCATGTTGTGGTAGCCGTAGACCTCGTCGCACGGATAGCGGTCGAACAGGCCGTCCTTGATCATGGCGACGGCGCCCAGACCCGTCTCTTCCGCCGGTTGGAAGATCAGCACCACGCGGCCGCGCGCGGGCGGATTGGCGGCCAGATGCCGCGCGACGCCCAGCAGGGTCGCCGTATGGCCGTCGTGGCCGCAGGCGTGCGAGACGCCGGGCCTGGTCGAGGCGTGGGGGACCTTGCTGTCGTCGTTCATGGGCAGGGCGTCCATGTCGGCGCGCAGGCCGATGGAGGGGCCGGGTTCGCGCCCTTCGACGACGGCGACCACGCCTTCGCCGCCAATGCCGCCCTCGGGCTTGAGGCCCAGCCCTTCCAGCACGTCGAACACTAGCCTGGCGGTGCGCGATTCCTGGCCGGACAGCTCCGGGTGGGCGTGGATGTCCCGTCGCCAGGCGGTCATTTCGGGGGCCAGGGCGGCGAGGGCGGGCAGGGGCGTCATCAGGTCGCGCGTCCGTCGGAGGAAAAGGGGAGGGGCGGCGAGGTTAGCATCGCCGCCCGCCGAACGACATAGCGACCGTCGGAGGGACCGGGGGCGCAGACTGTGTTGACCTTCCCTTGATGGGAAGGTTTAGACATGCGGTCGTCAGAAGGCTGCGAGGGACGACGCCATGGCCGCCGAAGGCTTGAAGACGTTGGAGCTGCCCGTCCTGGGCATGAGCTGCGCCAGCTGCGTGGGCCGGGTCGAAAAGGCCATCCGCGCCGTGCCGGGCGTCACCCAGGCGAAGGTGAACCTGGCCGCCGAACGGGCGCAGGTGTCGCTGTCGGCGCAAGGGTCGGCCGCCGCCGTGGCCGCGGCCATCAAAAGCGCAGGCTATGAGCCGATGGAGGAGGAGGGCCTCTATCCCGTGCGGGAGATGAGCTGCGCCTCCTGCGTCGGCCGCGTCGAGAAGGCCCTGGCCGCCGTGCCGGGCGTGCTGTCGGCCAGCGTCAACCTGGCGACCGAGCGGGCGACGGTGCGCTTCCTGTCGGGCGTCGCGACCTTCCAGGATCTGGCCGCCGCCGTCGAACAGGCCGGCTATGTGCTGGAGGCGCCCGAGCGCGCCGGGCCGGGCGCCGGCGACCGCGAACAGGCCGCCCGCGACGCCGAGATCGGGAAGCTGGGCCGCGCGGTGCTGATCGCGGGCGCGGCGACCCTGCCGCTGTTCGTGCTGGAGATGGGCTCGCACTTCGTGCCGGGGATGCACCACTGGATCGGCGAAACCATCGGCGCCTTCAACTGGAAGGTCATCAGCTTCGTGCTGGCGAGCTTCGTGCTGTTCGGACCGGGGGCTGTCTTCTTCCGCAAGGGGGCGCCCGCCCTGCTGCGCGGGGCGCCGGACATGAACTCCCTGGTCGTGATGGGCGCGACGGCGGCCTGGGCCTTCTCGACCGTGGCGACCTTTGCGCCGCAGTGGCTGCCTGAAGGTACGGCTGAGATCTATTTCGAGGCGGCGGCGGTGATCGTCACCCTGATCCTGGTCGGGCGCTGGATCGAGGCGCGGGCCAAGGGCCGCACCGGCCAGGCGATCCGCCGCCTGATGTCGCTGCAAGCCAAGACCGCGCGCGTGGCGCGCGGCGGCGTGGAGCAGGATGTGGCCGTCGAGGCGGTTCAGGTCGGCGACGTGGTCGTGGTGCGCCCCGGCGAGCGGGTGCCGGTCGACGGCGTGGTCACGGACGGCGCCTCCTTCGTCGATGAATCCATGCTGACGGGCGAGCCGATCCCGGTCGAGAAGACCGCCGGGGCCGAGGTCACCGGCGGCACGCTGAACACCACGGGCGCCTTCCGCTTCGAGGCGCGCCAGGTCGGCGCCCAGACCGTGCTGGCCCAGATCGTCAGGATGGTCGAGGCCGCCCAAGGCGCCAAGCTGCCGATCCAGACCCTGGTGGACAAGGTGACGGGCTGGTTCGTGCCCGCCGTCATGGCCGTCTCCGCCCTGACTTTCGCGGTGTGGTTCCTGTTCGGGCCGACGCCGACTCTGGGCATGGCCCTGGTCAGCGCGGTGGTGGTGCTGATCATCGCCTGTCCGTGCGCCATGGGTCTGGCGACGCCGACCTCCATCATGGTGGGCGTGGGGCGCGCGGCCGAACTGGGCGTGCTGTTCAGGAAGGGCGAGGCGCTTCAGGCCCTGCAGGGCGTGGACGTCGTCGCCTTCGACAAGACCGGCACCCTGACCGAAGGCCGCCCGCAACTGACCGATCTGGTCACGGCCGAGGGCTTTGACGAGACCGCGGTGTTGGCCCAGGTGGCGGCGCTGGAAATCCGCTCCGAGCACCCCGTGGCCCGCGCCCTGGTCGCGGCCGCCCAGGCGCGCGGCGTGACGGTGGCCCGGCCGCTGGACTTCGCCTCCATCCCCGGCAAGGGGGTGACGGGTCTGGTCGAGGGCGCGCGCGTCGCCGTCGGCGCCGATCGCTACATGGCCGAACTGGGCTGCGACGTGGCTGTGTTCGCCGAGGCGGCGGCCCGGCTGGGCGACGAGGGCAAGACCCCGCTCTACGCCGCCGTGGACGGCCGCCTGGCCGCCGTCATCGCCGTGGCCGACCCGGTCAAGCTGACGACCGCCGAGGCCATCGCCGCCCTGCACGACCTGGGGCTGAAGGTCGCGGTCGTCAGCGGCGACAACCGCCGCACCGCCGCCGCCGTCGCGCGTCGTCTGGGCATCGACGAGGTCCACGCCGAGGTCATGCCGGACGGCAAGGTGGCGGTGATCGAAGACCTCAAGACGGGCGGGCGCAGGGTCGCCTTCGTCGGCGACGGGGTGAACGACGCCCCGGCCCTGGCGGCGGCGGACGTGGGCCTGGCGGTCGGCGGCGGCTCGGACGTGGCGATCGAGAGCGCGGACGTGGTCCTGACCGGCGGCGACCTGCGCGGCGCGGTCAGCGCCATCGGCCTGTCGCGGGCGACCATGAACAACATCCGCCAGAACCTGGCCTGGGCCTTCGGCTACAACGTCCTGCTGATCCCGGTGGCGGCGGGCGTCCTTTACCCGGTCTTCGGCCTGAGGCTGTCGCCCATGCTGGCGGCGGGGGCGATGGCCCTGTCCAGCGTCAGCGTCGTGCTGAACGCCCTGCGCCTGCGCGGCTACAAGCCCCGCCTCGGTCGGCGCGACGCGAAGGGAGCGGCGTGATGAACATCGGCAAGGCGGCCCAGGCGACCGGCGTCTCGGCCAAGATGATCCGCTATTACGAGGCGCAGGGCCTGATCCGTCCGGCGGACCGGACCGAGGGCAATTACCGCGACTTTTCCGAGCGCGACCTGAACGACCTGCGCTTCATCCGCCGGGCGCGCGGGCTGGGCTTCTCCATCGCCGAGATCAGCCGCCTGCTGTCCCTGTGGCGCGACGACGCCCGACCCAGCCGCGAGGTCAAGGCCATGGCGCAGAAGCATCTGGACGATCTGGACGCCCGTATCCGCGAGATGCGCGAGATGGCCGACACCCTGCGCCGCCTGGCTCAGGGCTGCGCGGGGGACGAGCGGCCGGACTGCCCCATCCTTTCGGACCTGGCGGGCGATGCGTCGCGGGACGCCTCGGCCGGACCGGCTTGACCTTCCCATGAGGGCAGGGCGCCCGATGGAGCGTCGTCCACCAGAAAACGGAGTCTCGTCATGATCTCGCTCTACATTCCGAAAATCCGCTGCGACGGCTGCGTCGCCGCGGTGGAGCGGGCGATCCGCTCGATCGATCCGGCGGCCAAGGTCACGGCCGACGTTCCGGCGCGCCGGGTCGAGGTGGGGACCACGTCCTCTCGACAATCCCTGGCCGAGGCCCTGGCGGCGGCCGGCTATCCCGTCGAGGGCTGACAGGACGACGGCGGCGCTCCTCCCGGAACGCCGCCGTTTTCTCGTTGCGGCCGGGTCGGCGGCCGAGAGAAGGCCCTGGTTGCCTAGGCCAGGACCATGATGGCGACGCGGCGGTTCTGGGCGCGGCCTTCACGGGTGTTGTTCGGAGCCACCGGCTTGGCGGCGCCGTAGGAGATGGTCGCCATGCGATTCAGGGCGATGCCCTGGTCGCTCAGGAAACGGCGGACCGCCTCGGCGCGTTCCTGGCCCAGGCGCTCGTTGCCGGCGTCGCTGCCGGTCGAGTCGGTGTGGCCCTGGATCTCCAGATAGACGTTGGCGTTTTCGGCGCGGAGGCGTTGAACCAGTTCGGTCAGCCGCTGCTCGGCTTCCGGCGACAGTTCGGTGTGGTTGACCGGGAACTTCACCGAGTCGTCCGACAGGACGACTTCGTACAGGAATTTGCCCTGGGCCAGCTTGTGCGCGGCGTTGGCGCGGGCCAGGGCTTCGCCCGCCGTGCCTTCGACCTGGGTCAGGTGGGCGTCGACGCCGTCGACCCGCTGGTCCACGACCTGGACGTTGTCGCGGACGAACCGATGGCTGGCGCAGCCGCTGACGGCGACGCCGAGCACGGCGACGGCGCCGACGAGAGCGGTCCTAGATGCCAATTTGATCAAATCAAGTCTCCTTCGTGCCCCGCCCAACTCCGGGGGATGTTACGCGCCGCACCGGTGTCGGTTGCAAAACGGCGGAGCAAAGACGCGCGAAGAAGTGAAAAGGTTCAGCTTGACTGTAAAAAAATTTCAACAATCCACGTTCTCGTCGTTCTGGGGCGTTTCATCGTCCCGCTCGACGTCGCCATCTTCCTGACGCGCTCCGGTGTTCAGCTTCGGGTGTCGAAGGTCGAGAGAACTCTATTGTCGGATCTGGAGTTTCAGCTTCACCTTTACTGCCGGGCCAGGTGCTTCTGGAGATGAAGACGAGGCTTCGCCGTCATCGACGCAAGGCCGGGCCGGTTCTGGCCAGCCTGATCGCGCACGGCCTCGTGCTGGCGGTCATCTGGGCGGCGCCGGTCGAACGGCCGAGCCCCGAAGCCCCCGTTCCGTCCTCCGTCGAGGTGATGTTGGTGGACCCGCCCCCGCCTCCGCCTCCCCCTCCTCCTTCGGCGCCCGCGCCGGGCGACGCGCCTGCGGGGGGCTCCGAGCCTGCGCCGAGGCCCGAGCCGGAGCCGGCGCCTGAGCCTGCGGCGCCCGTTCCCGCCGAGACGCCGGAGAAGGCGCGCCGGGCCGCGCCCACGCCGCCGACGCCCCGGCCCAGCCGTCCCACGCCGCGTCAGACGCAGGTCGAGCCCCTGCCGATCACGGCGTCGGAGCCGAGCGTCTCCTTCGTCCTGCTGGGCGACGGCGCCTTGGGCGGCGCCCTGACTGCGGGCCAAGGCGCGGGCGGCGGCGGCGGGAGCGGCGGCGGCTCCGGCTCGGGGGTCGGCGGCGGCTCGGGGCAGGGCTGCGACATGGTCAAGCGCCTTCAGGACGTCCTGCGCAACGACGCCCGCATCGTCGCCGCCGTCGGCCAGGCCTATCGCACGTCCGGCGCCTCGGGGCGGGCCATCCTGATGTGGAACGGCGACTGGCTGCGAAGCCCTGGCGAGGAAGGCAAGGGTCTGGCGGGCGTGCGTCAGGCCATCGCCGTGACGGTCGGCTTCTCGTCGCGCGCCTGCAAGGCCGAGACGGTCGACGGCTATGTGCTGCTGACGCTCAGCGACCAGCCGGGCGCGCCGCGCGTGGCCCTGGGCGGCGGCCGCTGGCGCTGGTCCGACCTGCTGTCGCTCTAACCGGCACCGCCGAGGCCCAGCGGGCCGTAGAGCCAGGTCATCCACGCTCCGACCGCCAGGAAGACGCCGAAGGGCAGGCGGTCGGTCGCGGCGACGGGACGGCGCAGCAGGAGCTTGGCCCCGACCAGGCTCAGCCCCGTGATCGAGGCCCACAGCAGCACGCTGGGCAGGCCGATCCAGCCGACCCAGGCGCCGATCGCGCCCAGCAGGAAGGGGTCGCCGCCGCCCAGGCCCTCGCGCCCCCGCAGGCGCCGATAAAGCAAGGCCAGCAGCCACAGTCCGCCGAAGCCCGCCGCAGCCCCGATCAGGGGCGCCTTCAGCGGTCCGACCAGCGACCATTGCAGTCCGCTTCCCATGTTCGACGGGTCCAGCGCCACGGCGGCGAACAGGCCGCTGAGGAACAGGGGCAGGGTCACGGCGTCGGGCAGCCAGAAGTGCTCGGCGTCGATCACGGCGATCAACAGAAGCTGCCAGCCCAGCGCCGCCCCGGCCAGGGCCCAGGCCGGATCGGGAAAGCATAGGGCCGCCCAGACCCCGACGGCGCCGGAGGCCAGCTCGATCAGGGGATAGCGCAGGGGGATGACGGCGCCGCAGTCGCTGCACCTTCCGCGCGACAGGGCCCAGCTGAGCAGGGGGATCATCCGCCAGGGCCGGAGCGGTCGGCCGCAGCCGCCGCATCGCGACCGGCTGACCACCACGTCCTCGCCGCGCGGCAGGCGCAGGCTGACCAGGCCCAGGAAGCTGCCCACGATCAGGCCCAGCCCGCCCATCAGAAGCGCCAGCATCATGAATCCGGTTTCCCCGCTCGAACGACCTTCCTATTGCGACGCGGGCCCGCGTCCATGCAATCAAAATGCCGCTTCTCGCCTCAGTTGTGTCGCTCGGCGGCGACACTCGGGCCGGAACGGCCCCGGCGCGGCACGGAGGACTGGACGCCCGGCGGAGGCCATGGATAGTCGCAGTCTTGTGAGAAGCTCGTCGCCCATCGATCATCTGACCCCGCGCGAATTGGAGGTCCTGAGCCTGGCCGCCCGTCGTCTGGGCGACAAGGAGATCGCCCAGCGGCTGACCCTCTCGCCGCGTACGGTCCAGAACCACCTGTACCGGGCCTATGAAAAGCTGGGCGTCTCCAACCGGGCCGAGGCCGCGCGTCTTCTGAGTGATCGTTACTCAGGGGGATCAATCGCAATGTCGCCCTTCGCGCCGATCGTGGAGGAAGGGAGCGTCACCGAGGCTCAGGTCGGGCTTCTCGGGGACGGGAATGCGCCGGACGGCGCGCTTTTCCGGCGCCGTGGCGCGCTGGGCGAGTGGCGTCGTCCCCGCAAGCTGGGCGGCTCCGTGCTGTGGCTGATCCTGCTCTGGGCCCTGGCCTGGATCGTGATCGCCCTGATCGGCGCCGGGCTGATCCATCCCGTCCTGGAGACCATCGATCGCCTGCGATGACGTTCGGACGGCGGAGTTGCGCATGACTCATCAAGGTTAGAACGATCACATGAGCCGCGGACCGAAAGCCCGGCCGGGCGCGGAACGGACGGGCGTCCGATGACGGTCCAGGCCCTTCTGCTGGCGGCCAACGCCGTCGCCTTTCCCCTTCTGCTCTGGCGGGGCAGGCGGGCGGATCGCCTGGCGACCCTGGCCATCCTGGCGGGGGCGGCGGTGTCCCACCTCGTCTCCGGCCTGCGCTGGAACGGCGTCTATGCGGGCCTGTTCGCGGCGGATGTCCTGCTCTTCGTCAGCCTCTGGATCGCGGCCGAGCGGGGCGGGCGATGGTGGATCGTAGCGGCGGCGGGCTTTCAACTGATCGGCACGCTGGGACATCTCGCGCCCCTCCTCGCGCAAGAGCGCCTGGTGTGGGCTCACTTCACGCTGATGTGGGCGGTCTGGGCGCTCATCAGCGTGACGGCATTCTTCGGCGTCTGGGAGGTCGAGGCCGACCGACGCTACGCCTTGGAGGGGCGTCATGGCGCAGAAATGGTCGATGGAGGCGGCGCAGGCGCTGCTGCTGCAGTGGAATAGGCGCGCGGTCGAGGCGTCCGTGCAGGCCGGCGGCCTGACGGCTGACCTGGACGCGGTCGCGGCCTGGCTGCTGGATCAGCGGCCCGAGACTCTGGAGGAGGCGGAGCGGCTGCTGGACCTCATCGTCTCGCACGAGGCCGGCGGGGGGCGGGGCCTGGAACAGCTCTGCCGGGTCGGCGGCGCGGTCCGCAACGACGTGGACCCGCACCGCAGCCGGGTGGAGCACAGCTTCGCGCCGCGCGCCTCGGGGCCGCTGGCGGGGCGGGCCTGAAAGTCATCGCCTGATGATCCCTCGCCGGGGTTTTTCCGCCTCGGCTTGACTGTTACATCCGCTGACAGTCCGCGACCAAGCCTTGCGCCGTCGCTCCGCAAAGCGGTTTTTCCTCTCATGATGTTCGCCGTCCGCGCCGCGTCTCTCGCGTCCGCCTCACTGGCCGTGCTCGGTTTCGCCGCGCCTGTCCTGGCTGAAGCTCCCGTCGAGACCGGACCGACCCAGGTGTCTGAGATCGTGGTGACGGCCGAGCGGCGCGCGGCGCCCCTGGCGGCCACGCCCCTGTCGCTGACGGTCGCCGCCCAGCCCCTGCTGGACGCCGTGGGCGTGCGGGACATCAAGGACCTGCAGATTCTGACGCCGGGTCTGATCACGGCCTCGACCTCGAACCAGACCTTCACCACCGCCCGCATCCGCGGCGTCGGGACGGTGGGCGACAATCCGGGGCTGGAAAGCTCGGTCGGCGTCATGATCGACGGCGTCTATCGCCCCCGCAACGGCGCGGCCCTGGGCGATCTGGGCGAGGTCGAGCGCATCGAGGTGCTGAAGGGCCCGCAGGCGACCCTGTTCGGCAAGAACGCCTCGGCGGGCGTGATCAACGTCGTCACCGCCGCCCCGTCGTTCGACGCGCGCCTGGCGGGCGAGGCCACCTTCGGCGATTACGGGACGCAGGGCGGCTCCGTCTCCCTGACCGGCCCGATCATGGACGAGGTTGTGGCCGGGCGTCTCTATGTCGCCGCGCGCCGCCGCGACGGCCTCTATGACGTGAAGACGGGCGAGGGACCGCGCGCCGCGACCGACGATCAGACCGAGCATTACGACACCGTGCGCGGCCAGCTGCTGTGGCGGGCGACGCCGGACCTGACCGCCCGCCTGACCGCCGACTGGACCGAGCGGGACGAGCGCTGCTGCGTCGGCGTGCAACTGGTCACCGGCGGCACGGCGCCCCTGCTGGCGACCTTCGCGACCGACGGCGGCGTGGCGGCGACGCCGAAGCCGTGGGATCGCACAGCCTGGTCGAACCGCGACACCAACACGCGCATCCGCGACAAGGGCCTGGCCCTGCACCTGAGCGCCGACCTGGGCTGGGCGACGCTGGAGAGCACGTCTGCGGCGCGCGACTGGCGCGGCGTCATCAGCCAGGACTGGGACTTCACCTCGGCCGATCTGGCCTATCGCCCCGACGACGGCAGCTGGTCCAACCGCTTCCGCACCCTGACGCAGGAGTTTCGCCTGTCGGGTCGGAACGGAAAGCTGGACTGGTCGGCCGGCGCCTTCTTCGCCGATGAGAAGCTGACCCGGCGCGACAGCCTGTTCTACGGCGCCGATTACGAAGCCTATGTCAGCCGCCTGCTGTCGCGCTCGGCGTCGAACCCGCTGGGCGACCCGACCTTCGTGTCCAGCCTGACGGGCCTGCCCGTCGGCCAGAGCTTGGTCGAAGGCCAGGGCCAGCTGGACCGCTATTGGCAGACGGCCCGCAGCGCCGCCCTGTTCGGCCAGGTCTCCTACGCCGTGACCGACCGCCTGACCCTGACCGGCGGCCTGCGCCGCACCCATGAGACCAAGGAAATGACGGCCGCCTATCGCAACACCGACGGCGGCCGGGCCTGCGCGGCGGCGCTGGCGAACGGGATCAGCAACGTCATGCTGTGCCTGCCCTGGTCGAACCCGGCCTTCAACGGCCTGAGCCAGTCGGAGACGGTCAAGGACGAGGCCTGGACCGGCCTGGCCCGCGCCGAGTTCAAGGCGGCCGAGGGGACGCGCCTCTACGCCTCATGGTCGCGGGGCCGCAAGAACGGCGGCTTCAACCTGGACCGGGGGCAGACCAATCTGGTCCCGGACGCCTCGCGCGCCTTCCCGGCCGAGAGCGCCGACGCCTTCGAGGCGGGGATCAAGAGCGTGATGCTGGACCGGCGCCTGCTGGTCTCGGCCGCCGCCTTTCGCCAGACCTATGACGACTTCCAGCTGAACACCTTCCTGGGCACGAC
>JAFKFS010000079.1 GCA_017308115.1 Bordetella sp. | reverse complement strand
TGGTCGCGTTGGCGTTATTGCCGCCGCCGGGCTTACGGTTGCGTCCGCGTTGACGCTTCATGCCCTTGAAATCTCTCATCGGAGCTTACCGTGCTGGTGCGGGCCGCCGTCGAAGAAGACGGGCGGGACCCTGTTCGTCGTTCCGTTCGGTCGGGGCCTATCCCCGGTGCGATCTGTTCGGAAAAACCGTGCGTCCCCCGGTGGTCCGCCGCGTCCGTCTCAGGGCGCGACCGTCACTGAACCCAGACGCGCTTCATCGAGCGAACCGGCTCGAAAAGGATGCGTTTGAGTGGGGAACACCACGGACTTAGCGCGCGGCGAGACGCTTTCCAAGGGTTTTTATTGAACGGGGCCCTCGACCTCGGGGATAGGGCCGACGCGCGGGTCCGGCCCGTTGGTGACGACGCGGTCGCGGTCCGCCAGATCCTTGACCACCTTGACGTCGGCGAAGCCCGCCGCCTCGAACAGGGCCTTGACCGCCTCGCCCTGGTCCCAGCCGATCTCCACGGCGAAGACGCCGCCCGGCCTCAGGATGCGAGCGATCTCGGGCGCCAGGTCGCGATAGGGCTGCAGCCCGTCCGGGCCGCCGTCCAGCGCCAGGTGCGGATCGTGCTCGCGCACCTCGGGGTCCAGGCCGGCGATGTCCGCGGTCGGGATATAGGGCGGATTGGACACCACCAGGTCGAAGCTGGCGTCGGCGAAGCCCGCCGCCCAGTCGGTGCGCATGAAGGTGCAGCGGTTGTTCAGGTCCAGGTTGGCCGCGTTCTCGCGCGCCACGGCGATGGCCTCGGTCGAGATGTCGGTGCCGACGCCGCGCGCCCCGCGCCGCTCGGCCAGGGCGGCCAGCAGGATGGCGCCCGAGCCCGTGCCCAGGTCGGCCATCTCGAAGGTCGAGTTCGGCGGGAAGGCGCGGACGATGACGTCCACCACCGTCTCGGTGTCCGGGCGCGGACTGAGCACGTCGGGGGTGACGTTCAGCATGATCTTCCAGAAGCCCTTGCGGCCCAGGATGCGCGACACCGGCTCGCGGCGCAGGCGGCGCTCCACCATGGCGTCCAGCGCGCGGATTTGCGCCTCGGCGAGGGCGCGGTAAGGGTCGGTGAGGATATCGACGCGGCCCGCCCCGGTCGCCGCCTCCAGCAGAAGGCGGGCGTCGATGGAGGGGCTGTCGATCCCGGCGGCCTTCAGGCGCGCCTGGGCGCCTTTCCAGGCGGTCAACAGGGTCGGTTGGGCGTTCTGATCGGACATTCCGGGTGATTGGGGTCTGCGACGGATGATTTCAAGACGGAACGGCCGGCCAGCGTGGCCGTTGAAGGGCGGATGGGGATGAAACCACAGTCGAATCATCGCGCGCCGCGCGCCGGGAAACGTCGTGCTGCGCGTGGATCACACGGCGCGGCGGGCGGGGTGTTGCGCTATCTGGCCGCCGCGGCGGGCGGGCTGGCGACGGGCGCCACGGCGGCGCATCTGCTCTACACCCAGGGCCACCGCTTCGGCCTGGAGCTGCGGCCCGAGCGGCCCGAGCCCCTGCCCCCGCGCGATCCCACGCCCGAGGATTATGACGCCGAAGACCCCGGTCGCGGCCGCCTGGCCCAGCGCCCGCTGCAAATTCCGCACAAGGGTTGGGTCGACATCCTGTGGCGCACCGTCATGGGCTATTTCGGCGACCGCGTCGGCTTCATCGCCGGGGGCGTGACCTTCTTCCTGTTGCTGGCCCTGTTCCCGACGCTGGGGGCCTTCGTCACCATCTACGGCCTGTTCGCCGATCCGGCCGACGCGTGGAGGCAGCTCAGCTTCCTCTATGAGGTTCTGCCGGCGAACGTGGCCCAGTTCCTGGGCTCGGAGATGACGCGGCTGGCGAGCAATTCCACCGGCCAGCTGACCTTCACCCTGATCTGGACCCTGCTGCTGACGCTGTGGGCGGCCAACGGAGGGATCAAGACCCTCTTCTACGGCCTGAACCTCGCCTATCACGAGGTCGAGCGGCGCAACATCGTCGTCTACAACCTGGTGTGCATGGGCTTCACCGTCTCGGCCATGGCGGCGGTGATGCTGAGCTCGGCCCTGGTGGTCGGCGTGCCCGTGGTGCTGGCGGTGTTCGGCCTGCAGGACGAATGGGCCTATCTGGCGCCGCTGCGCTGGCCGCTGCTGTTCTTCGGCTACGTCGGGGCGCTGGCCCTGATCTATCGGCTGGGGCCGTGCCGGGCGCGGGCGCGCTGGCGCTGGCTGACGCCGGGGGCGCTGTTCGCGGCGAGCCTCAGCCTGCTGGTGTCCTTCCTGTTCAGCTGGTTCCTGACCACCTTCGTGCGCACCGATTCCTACGGTCCGCTGGCGGCGGCCATGGGCTTCCTGCTGTGGACCTGGTTCTCGGTGCAGGTGATCCTGATGGGGGCCCGGCTGAACGCCGAGATCGAGCACCAGACGGCGCTGGACACCACCATCGGCGCGCCCCGGCCCCTGGGCGAGCGCGGCGCGGCGATGGCCGATTCGGTCGGCCCCCGGCGCGGCAATCCCGCGGCCCTGGCCTTCACCCTGAAACACGCCGAGGCGCTGGGCGACCGGGTGATGCGGCGGCGCCTGAAACGGCGACGCTAGACGCGCGCTAGGCCGGGCGGCGCGCGCGCAGAGCCTGGATGATGGTGCCGTCGTCCAGCCAGTCCAGCTCGCCGCCGACAGGCACGCCGCGCGCCAGCGAGGTGACCTGCACCCCCGCCGCCGACAGGCGCTCGGCCAAATAATGGGCGGTCGTCTGGCCGTCGACCGTCGCGGGCAGGGCCAGGACCACCTCCCTCGCCTCGCCGCCCCCCATCTGCCCGCCTCTGACCCGGCCGATCAGTTCGGCGACGCGCAGTTGCTCGGGGCCGACGCCGTCCAGCGCCGACAGCAGGCCGCCCAGCACGTGATACTTGCCGCGAAAGGCGCCCGACCGCTCCATCGCCCACAGGGCGCCGGCCTCCTCGACCACGCAGATCAGGGCGTTGTCGCGGCTGGGATCGGCGCAGACCGAGCAGGGATCGCGCGTGTCCGGCGCGCCGCAGACCGAACAGTTGACGACCTTGTCCGCCGTCTCGGCCAAGGACGCCGCCAGCGGGACCAACAGTTGCTCGCGCCGCTTCAGCAGGGCGAGCGCCGCGCGCCGGGCCGAGCGCGGGCCCATGCCCGGCAGCTTGGCCAGCAGGCTGATGAGCCGTTCGATTTCCGGCCCGGCGGAGGCGGCCATCAGAAGAGTTTCGGCATTCCGGGGATGTTCATCCCGGCCATCGGCCCGGCGGCCTCGCGCATCAGGGCGTTGTTGACCTCGTCCAGCTTACGCTTGGCGTCGGCGTGGGCGGCGACGATCAGGTCGGCCAGAATCTCGCCCTCGCCGGGGGTCATCAGGCTGTCGTCGATCTTCACCGAGGTGATTTCGCCGGGGCCTTTCAGGGCGATGGTCACAAGGCCGCCGCCGGACGTGCCCTCGGCGGTGGATTCGGCCATTTTCGCCTGGGCGTCCTGCAGCTTCTGCTGCATCGCCTGGGCCTGTTGCATCAGGGCGTTGAGGTCTTTCATTCCACCTAGATAGGGCCAAGCGCCGCGCGGCTCCAGACCCCGGCGAAGAAAGCGCGTCGCATCCGCCCCGGCGAGCTTCGCCGAAATCCGCGCGCGATCCCTTGACGGCGCCGCCGGGCGACCTTAATTAGGCACTGCAATAGTTACCAATTAGTTTTTCGGATCAGTCTGATGGCCTTCGACGCCCCTTCCGCCCGCGACCTTCCCGTTTCCGACGCCGTCCTGGCCCAGTTGTTCACCGAGGCGCGCACGCGCAACGGCTGGAGCGACCGGCCCGTGCCCGAGGCCCTGATCCGCAAGCTCTATGACCTGACCAAGTTCGGCCCGACGGCAGTCAACATGACCCCGGCCCGCTTCGTCTTCATCACCTCGCCCGAGGCCAAGGCCCGCCTGGCCCCGCACATGGCCGAGGGCAACCGCGCCAAGACCCTGGCCGCGCCGGTCAACCTGATCATCGCCCAGGACATCGACTTCCACGAGACCCTGCCCAGGCTGTTCCCGCACGCGCCGGGCGCCCGCGACTGGTTCACGGACGAGGCCGGTCGGCGTGAAGCCGCCTTCCGCAACGCCTCGCTGCAGGGCGGCTATCTGACCATCGCCGCGCGGGCGCTGGGCCTGGACGTCGGGCCGATGTCGGGCTTCGACGCGGCGGGCGTGAAGGCCGAGTTCTTCCCCGACGGCAAGGTCGAGCCGAACTTCATCATGAACCTGGGCTACGGCACGGACGAGAACCTGTTCCCGCGCTCGCCCCGCCTCGACTTCGAGGAAGCGGCGCAGATCCTGTAAGCGATTTCCTCCCCACATCGTGGGGAGGGGGACCACGAAGTGGTGGAGGGGCTTGGCGACAGCGGAACCAAGCAGCCCCTCCGTCACGTCGCCTGCGCCGCCGATCCACCTCCCCATGAAATGGGGAGGAGAAATTCAGCTCTCGCCCCCCGCCCAGGTCTCGAGCAGTCGCCGCGCGATGGCGTAGGGCGGCGGGGCGTGGATGGTCGGGTGCGTCTCGTCCAAAACGGCCCGCGCCTCGCTGCGGGTCAGCCAGGCGACGGCCTCCAGCTCGGTCTGGTCGGGAGCGGCCTCGTCGGTCGTGACCTCGGCGATCAGACCGATCATCAGCTGGGCCGGGAAGGGCCAGGGCTGGCTGGAGTGATAGCGCACGTCGCAGACCGTCAGCCCCGCCTCCTCCATCACCTCGCGGGCGCAGGCCTCCTCGATCGCCTCGCCCGGCTCCATGAAGCCGGCCAGGGCCGACATCCTGCCGGCGGGCCAGGCCGCCTGACGGCCCAGCAGGCAGCGCGGTTCGGCGCCGCCCTTGTGGACCGGCAGCATGATGACGACCGGGTCGACGCGCGGGAAATGCTCGGCCCCGCAGGCCCGGCAGACGCGCTTCCAGCCGCCCGAGGCCTGGTCCGACGCCTTGCCGCAGGCGGCGCAGAAACCGTGACGGCGCCGCCAGTCGAACAGGCTCTTGGCCGTGGCGGCGATCCCGGCGTCCGCCTCGGGCAGGACCACCGCCGCCTCGCGCATCTCGACGAACCGGCCCAGGCCCCCGGCGGGGCCGGTGGTCGGGTCGATGGAGCCTTCGAACTCGGCGGCGAAGACCGGCGCCCCCTTCCACAGCCCCAGGAAGACGTCGCGGTCGCGAACGAGATCGCGCGCGTGGGCCAGCGACAGCCAGACCAGCCGCTCGGCCCCTTCATGGGTTTCGACCAGGGGACGGCCCTCCCACAGGATCATGGCCAGGGCTTCGGGATTGGCCTCCTGCTCGGCCAGCCAGGCGGCGTCGTTGCGAAGGTCGCCGGAGCGGTCGAGCGGATTGCCGGAAAAGACGTTGCGATAGGGCATGACGCTTCATAGCCCCGACAGCGCGCGCAGGGGAGGGCTTGATTCCCGCGCCGTCCGCCGTCATATCCCCTCTCGGAGATCGCGGGCGAAGGCTTCGCCAACCTGGTCAGGGCCGGAAGGCAGCAGCCACAACGAATTCCCCTTCGGGTCGCGGTCTCCACCTTATTTTTAGGGCGCTATGTTCGCGCCGCGGGCGCTCACGACTTGAGCGCTTTTTTTATGCGCCTTTTGTGCGCTATCGCTCGCGACACGGTCACTCGCTGCTTGAGCGCGCTTTCCTCTACATCTCCGCCGCACCCGCATCTCCGCCGTCATCCTCGGGCTTGACCCGAGGATCGAGTTAAACGGCGTGCTCTGTCTTGCCGATGCCCCGCAGACAGATGGCCCGATCCTCGGGTCAAGCCCGAGGATGACGGCGAGGGAGGGGCGAACGGCGGCGTGGAAGGCCCGTCGTTCAAGCTTCACGGAACCGGGCCGCGCCTCATTCGCTGAAAGGGCTTCGATCCCCACGATCAGGAGCAGGCGAATGAGCATTCTCGGCAAGATTCTCGGCGGCGTCTTCAGGAAGAAGGAGGCCCCGGCGGCGACGCCTGCGGCCCCCGCGCCCGAAGCGGCGGCCCCGACCCCGGCGCCCGCGCCCACCGCAGCCGCCGTCGCGCCCCAGCCTGCGGCCGAGGTCGATGTCGCCGGCATCCTCGACTTCATGAACGAGCAGCGCGCGCAGAAGCTAAACTGGCGCACCTCCATCGTCGACCTGATGAAGCTGATCGGCCTGGAATCCTCGCTGGCCGAGCGCAAGGAGCTGGCCGACGAACTGGGCTACACCGGCGACAAGTCGGACAGCGCCAGCATGAACATCTGGCTGCACAAGCAGGTGATCCAGAAGATCCGCGACAACGGCGGCCAACTGCCCACCGATCTCTGAACCTCTCCGGGGCGCGAGGGGGTGCGCGACGGCGCCCCTTCGCGCTAAGACAGGGCCATGAGCGACGCCGATCACAGTCTCGATGGTCCTCCGTGGGAGGAAGACGCGCCCGAAGTCGAGGAGCGCGACCCCAACACCGACGACATGTTCGGCGCCCCGCCGCCGTCCGCTGCGCCAGAACCGACGCCTGCGCCGCAACCCGCGCCCGCGCCCGCGCCCGCTCCGGCGGCATTCGAGGCGCCGCCCGCCGAGGGCGAGGCCTACACCGTCCTGGCCCGCAAATACCGGCCGCGCGCCTTCGAGGACCTGATCGGCCAGGAGGCGATGGTCCGCACCCTGACCAACGCCTTCGCCACTGGGCGGATCGCCCACGCCTTCATGCTGACCGGGGTGCGGGGCGTCGGCAAGACGACGACGGCGCGCCTGCTGGCCCGCGCGCTCAACAACGAAACCGAGACCATCGACAGGCCGTCCCTGGCCCTGAGCCCCACGGGGCGGCACGACGCCGCCATCATGGCGGGCCAGCACATGGACGTGATGGAGATGGACGCGGCGTCGCACACCGGCGTCAACGACATCCGCGACATCCTGGAGAGCGTCCGCTACGCCCCGGTCGAGGCCCGCTACAAGGTCTATGTGCTGGACGAGGTCCACATGCTGTCGACGCAGGCGTTCAACGCCCTGCTGAAGACGCTGGAGGAGCCGCCGCCCCACGCCAAATTCATCTTCGCCACCACCGAGATCCGCAAGGTGCCGGTGACGATCCTCAGCCGCTGCCAGCGCTTCGACCTGCGCCGGGTCGAGCCCGAGGTTCTGGTCGGCCATCTGGGCCGCGTCGCCGATCGCGAAGGCATGAAGATCGAGCAGGAGGCGCTGGCGCTGATTTCCCGTGCGGCCGAAGGGTCCGTACGTGACGGCCTGTCGCTGCTGGATCAGGCGCTGGTTCAGGCCGAGCGCGGCGCGGTGGTCGAGACGGCCACGGTGCGCGACATGCTGGGTCTGGCCGACCGCACCCAGACCATCGCCCTGTTCGAGCAGACGATGGCGGGCAAGACGGCCGAGGCCCTGACGACCTTCCGCACCCTTTACGGCTACGGCGCCGATCCGGTGCAGGTGGCCAACGACCTGCTGGAGCATTGCCACGCGGCCTCGGTCGCCAAGATGCTGGGGCCGAACGCCACCCGCCTGCCCGGCGATCAGGCGCAGAAGCTGGCGGCGCTGGGCGCGGCCATCTCGGCCGGGACGCTGTCGCGGACCTGGCAGATGCTGCTGAAGGCGCTGGACGAGGTGCGGCGCGCGCCCAATCCGGCCGATGCGGTGGAGATGGCCATCGTGCGTCTGGCCTACGCCGCCGACCTGCCGGGACCGGAAGAGGCGCTGAAGGCCATCCAGTCGGGCGGCGTCCCCGGCGGCGGCGTGGGCGGGCCTCGCGGCGGCTCAGGCGGCGGAGGCGGCGGCGCCTCGGCCATGCTGGCGGCGCGGCCGATGGCGGCGCCCGCCCTGCCCGATCCGCAGAGCTTCGAGGCCGTGGTCGCCCTGATCGGCGAGAAGCGCGAGATCACCCTGCAGATGGACGTGGAGCGCTACGTCCGCGTGGTCAGCTTCCGCCCCGGCGCCATCACCTATGAACCGGCCGAGGGCTCGCCCCACGATCTGGCGCGGCGTCTGGCCGGGCGGCTCAAGGAATGGACCGGCCGCACCTGGCTGATCGCCGCCAACGGACAGGGTGGCGGCGAGACCCTGATCGAGGTCGAGAAGAAGGCCCGCGCCGCCCGCCGCGCGGCGGTCGAGGCGGACCCCTTCGTGGTGTCGATCATGCAGGCCTTCCCCGGCGCCGAGATCAAGGAGATCGTCACCCTGGCCCCGGCCGTCGAGATGCCCGCCATCCCCGACGACGGCGAGGCCGAGGACGACTGATCCCCTTTCCACGTCACCCTCGGGCTTGTCCCGAGGGCCCATCGTTGGGCATGCCGCCGACGTCTGAACGTTTGAGCACGGCGTCAATGCGGCCACGATCGCGGCTGGCTCCGCCCTGGGCCCTCGGGACAAGCCCGAGGGTGACGGAGCGTATAGTCAGGCCAGCGCCCGCGCGGCCTCCAGGTCCGCCGGATTGTCCACCGACAGGGGCGCTTCGTCGATCACCGAGGCCCAGATCTGCAGTCCCATCTCCAGCGCGCGCAGCTGCTCCAGCTTCTCGCGCTTCTCCAGCGGCGACGGCGGGGCGGCGCAGAACCGCTCCAGCGCCGCGCGGCGATAGCCGTAGATGCCGACATGGCGCCAGACGGGGCCGTCGCCGTACAGGGTCGAACGGGTGAAATAGAGGGCGCGGCCGCTCGTCCCGCCGTCCGGCAGGGCCAGCACCGCCTTGACCACATCGGGATTGGTCCGGTCCGAGACGTCCGCCTCGGCCGCGACCAGGGTGGCGATGTCGCAGGCCGATTCGCGCGCCAGCAGTTCGGCGCAGGCCTTGGCCAGGTCCGGCGAGGCGAAGGGCATGTCGCCCTGGATGTTGATGACCACGTCATGGGCGCCGTCGGGATCGACCGTCTGGGCCGCCGCCAGGATGCGGTCCGAGCCGCTGGGCAGGTCGGGATCGGTCAGCACCGCCTCGCCGCCCGCCGCCTGCACCGCCGCCACGATCTCCGGGTCGCCCGCCGCCACCGCCACGCGGAAGCCGGACAGGCGAGCCTGCGCCCACGCCCGCACGATCATCGGCTTGCCGCCGATGTCCGCCAGGGGTTTGCCTGGCAGGCGGGTGGCCGCCATGCGAGCGGGTATCATTATCAGCGGATTCATGGTCGCCGAACGCCTTGAAACGCCCGGAAACGTCCGGGCCGGTTGCGAAGGTCGCGCTAGCGTGTAAGAGACGCCCACGCAAGAATACGCCTGAACGCCGCTTCGCGGTCGGGGGGCTCACCTAGAGACGGGATGCGACGACGCGGAATGAGCGGCGATCTGAAGTGGAACAAGATTATGGGCGCGTGCCTGGGCACCGCCTTTGCGATCCTGGTGGTCCAGCAGGTTTCGGGCATGGTCTACCACACCAAGCAGCCTGAGAAGATGGGCTACTTCGTCGACGCGCCGGATGAAGCGGCTGCGGGCGCGGCCGAGGCCGCCCTGCCGATCGACTGGGGCACCGTCCTGCCGACCGCAGATCTGGCCGCCGGCGAGACCGCCTTCGCCCGCTGCCAGGCCTGCCACACCGCCAATTCGGGCGGCGCCGACGGCATCGGCCCCAATCTGTTCGGCGTGGTCGGCGGCCCCGCCATGCACCGCGCGGGCTTCGCCTATTCAGACGCCATGGCCAAGCACAAGGCCGAGGCTCCGACCTGGAGCTACGACGAACTGGATCACTTCATCAACGCGCCTGGCCGCTACATCCCCGGCACCAAGATGTCCTTCGCCGGCATCCGCGATGAGAAGACCCGCATCAACCTGATCGCCTGGCTGCGCAGCCAGGGCTCGGGCGGCTACGCCATTCCGGCGCCGGACCCCGCCCGCCAGCCGGGCGCCGCCGCTCCGGCCGCCGCCGAAGGCGAGGCCCCGGCCGCCGAAGGCGCCGCCGCGACCGAAGCCGGCGCGGCCCCGACCGACGCGCCCG
>JAFKFS010000078.1 GCA_017308115.1 Bordetella sp. | reverse complement strand
TCGGCGCGGGCGGCCACGGCCTGGCCCGGCTCGACCGGGATGCGCACGGCGGTGAAGTCGGGACCGGCGGCCCAGCGGGCGCCGTTCAGCTCCTCGCCCTTCATCTCCATGCGGGCGGCGTGGTCGAAGACGGCCCAGACCGCCGGCCCGCGCCGGAAGACGGCGGCGCCCACCGGCCCGGCCCAGGCGAAGCGCAGCACGGTCTGCTCGCCCTTGACCTCGGCCGCCACCGGCACCGCCCCGCCGATCGGCAAGGGCGAAGGCCGCGAGCCGTCCGCCCGCCCGCCCGGCGCATGAAGGTTCAGCCAGACGGCGCCGTCGGCGCTCCCGCTCGTGGCGCCCGCCCCTTCGGCCAGGGTCAGCACCAGTTCGGTCGCCCCCTGGACGGAGCGGGTCTCGATCTTCTCCAGCCCCTTGGGCGGATCCAGACGCAGGCGGCTGACGTCCGGGGCGGCGGTCGTGCCGATGCGGACGACGACGGTGCGGCCGTCCTGGCGCACCCGCGCGCGCGATCCGACGACCCCGGCGAATTCGATCTTGGTGAAGCCGGCGTTGGCGCCGATGCGGATCTCGACCGGCGCCCCGGCCTGAGCCAGGGACGGCGCCGGGGCCAGGGGCGCGAAGACGACGACGCCCGCCGCGGCTGCCGCCACGGTCGTCTGCAGAACGCGCTTCTTGGCGGGGGCCCCGGACATATCGCGCGCATGCTCGCGCGAAGGGCTTTAATCGCGGTTAACGGGCGCCGGATCGCGGGGCCGGCCGCGCCCGTCCGGCGATGGGACAAAACACCCGCTTGCTTCCCCGCCCCGGACGGCCGACATCATGGGCATCGTTCGTCCAGGAACCGTCCCTTGTCCGATCCCGTCTATCCTCCGATCAGTCCGCTGAAGACCGGCCTTCGCGCCCGCTGCCCGCGCTGCGGCCAAGGCCCCGTGTTCAAGGGCTATCTGAGCCTGCGCGACTCCTGCCCCGAGTGCGGACTGGACTACGGCTTCGCCGATCCGGCCGACGGTCCGGCCTTCTTCGTCATGTCCGCGGTCGGCGTCGTCGGCATGGTCGCCTTCATGATCTTCGAGTTCAGCGCGCACCCGCCGGTCTGGGTCCACTTCCTGGTGACCTTCCCGATCCTGGCGGCCATGTGCCTGTCGGTGCTGCGGCCCTTCAAGGGCTGGATGGTGTCCGAGCAGTATTTCCACAAGGCCGAGGAAGCCACCTTCGTCAGCGTCGGCAAGCACGGCGAGGGCTACGGCTGGCGCGGCCAGGCCGAGCGCGCCGAAAAGGCCGCCGCCCGCGACAAGGGCTGAGCGGCGGCCTCCTTCTTTCCGGTCGGGTCAGTCGGCCCGGAAGACCTGGCCGCCCTTCATCACGAAGCGCACGCGCTCCAGTTCGGTGACGTCCGTCAGCGGGTCGCCGGCGACGGCGATCAGGTCGGCGGGCATGCCCGGCGCCAGGCGGCCGGCTTCGTTGGAGATGCGCAGGTGCGCGGCCGCGCCGACCGTGGCCGACTGGATCGCCTCCAGCGGGGTCAGGCCCGCGCGGACCAGCAGGGCGAACTCCCCGGCGTTGTCGCCGTGGGCCGAGACGCCCGAATCGGTGCCGAAGGCGATCCGGACCCCGCCGCGATGGGCGCGCGCCGCCATGTCCAGCATCTTGGGCCCGGCTTCCAGCGCCTTGGCCGTCTGGGCCGGGGTGAAGAAGTTGTCGGGGCTGGACGCGATGCGCGCCACATAGTCGCCCGCCATCAGGGTCGGCACCAGCCAGGCGTCGTGCTGCTTGAACAGCCGAATGGATTCATCGTCCAGATAGGTGCCGTGCTCGATGGAATCGCCCCCCGCCTTCAGGAAGGCGTTGATGCCGTCGACGCCGTGGGCGTGGGCCGTCACCTGGCGGCCCATGCGGTGGGCCACCTCGACGATGGACGCCAGCTCATCCTGCGTGAACTGCTGCGCCAGTCCCGCCGCCGTGTTGGACAGGACGCCGCCGGTGGCGGTGATCTTGATGATGTCGGCGCCCGCGCGAACCTGAAGGCGCACGGCGCGGCGGCAGTCCTCCGGTCCCGAACAGATGCTCTCGGGCGACAGGAGATGCAGGATGTCGTCGCGATAGCCGTTGACGTCGCCATGCCCGCCATGAACGGACACGGCGGAGCCGGAAGCGATGATGCGCGGCCCCGGCACGTCGCCGGCCCGGATGGCGTCGCGCAGGGCGAAGATGGCCTGGTTGCTGGCACCCAGATCCGCCACGGTGGTGAAGCCCGCGTTCAGGGTGCGGCGGGCGTAGCGGGCGCCGACCATGGCCTGGGTCGCGTCGGACTGGGTGACGCCGTCGAGGCGGGACGTGGGGCTGGATTCGCTCGTCAGGTGGACGTGGCTGTCGATCAGGCCCGGCAGGACGAAGGCGGAACGCAGGTCGACGACGTTCCCCTCGCCGACGAAGCCGTCGCGGATCTCGACGATCTGGTTCCCTCTGATCACGAGAGTTTTATCGCGCAGCACCCGGCCGCTGGCCGGGTCGGCCAAAAGCCGCCCCACTTGAACGAACTTCGTCGGCTGTTCGGCGTAAACCGAAGGCGGAGCCGAGGCTTGGCGCGCCTGGGCGCCGGTGGCGGCCAGAATGGCCGCGGTCACAATCAGGGCAAGCTTTTTCATTTATCCCTCCCGTTCCTGAGGCCGGCAACATAACCGTTCCAATCTTCCCGCCAAGGCCAAGGTTGCCTTCCCATGACGGTTCATGAAACAAGTTGATACAGTTGTTTAACCGTGCGAGGGGCGTCGCATGCGGCTTTCCAGACGTGGCTTGATCCTGGGCGGTTCCGCCCTGTTGGCGGGGTGTTCCTCCGCCGCCTCCACCACCAGCCTCCAGCTCGCCGGAGCCGTCGCTCCAAACCTTCCGACCCTTCCCGACCGACCGACGACCGCCCACGTCCAGGTCGCGGACGCCGGGACGACGATCGATCCCCACGGCGTCGTCCGCCGGGACCTGATCGCGCGCGCCCGCGCCGCCATGGACGTGCACGGCCACAGGATCTCCAGGCGCGACCGGATGTATCTGGTCGACTTCCAGAAGTTCTCGGGCGAGGACCGCCTCTACGAGGTCGATCTGGAAGGCGGCTGGGTCACGGCCTACCGCACCAGCCACGGGCGCGGCTCGGACCCGGCGCACTCAGGCTTCGCCCAGCAGTTCTCGAACCGGCCCGACAGCCATATGTCGTCCGTCGGCGCCTACGCCACGGCGGGCGCCGGCTGGGGCAGTCAGCAGGGGCCGAACGTCCTGCTGGACGGGCTGGAGTATTCCAACAACCTGGCGCGCGAGCGGGCCATCATCATCCACGGCGCCGACTACGCCGATCCCGAGTTCCTGGCGCGCCAGGGCAAGCTGGGCCGGTCCTACGGCTGCTTCTCGGTGTCCCACGCCGACCTGGTTCCCTTGCGCGAACGCATGGGCGAAGGCCGGCTGTTGTTTGCGATGACCTGACATAACGATCGTCACCCTCGGACTTGTTCCGAGGGCCTATCGTTCTACAGGCGCCGCATCGGGCTTAAGAGCGCGTCATAAGAACCAACCGCCGCGCCTAACGGCCGCCATGGGCCCTCGGGACGAGCCCGAGGGTGACGTGATTTTAGCGCGGCTCCAGCGCCCGCCAGCCGATGTCGGTGCGGTGGAATCCGCCCGGCCAGTCGATTTTCGCAATCGCCTCATAGGCGCGCTCGCGCGCCTGGGCCACGTCGTCGCCATAGGCGCAGACGTTCAGCACCCGGCCGCCCGCCGCCGCCAGGGCGCCGTCGTCGCGCAGCCTGGTCCCGGCGTGGAAGACCTGGACGTGGGGGCCGAAATCCTGATCCGCGCCGCGAATGACCGAGCCTTCCAGCGGGCTGTCGGGATAGCCCTTGGCCGCCAGCACCACGCAGATGACCACGCCCGGCTTGAAGACCGGGGCGGGCGCCTGGGTCAGGTCGCCGCGCGCGCAGGCCAGCAGCAGCGGCACCACGTCCCCGTCCAGCCGCATCATCAGCACCTGGCACTCCGGGTCGCCGAAGCGGGCGTTGAACTCCACCACCTTGGGGCCTTCGGCCGTCGCCATCAGGCCGACATAGAGGACGCCGCGATAGGGGGCGCCTTCCTCAGCCATCTTGCGGATGGTCGGCTGGACGACGCGCTCATCGGCGGCCCTGGTGAACTCCGCCGTGAAGACGGGCGCGGGCGAATAGGCGCCCATGCCGCCGGTGTTGGGGCCCAGATCGCCGTCGAAGGCGCGCTTGTGATCCTGGGCGCCGCCGAACAGCACGGCCCGCGTCCCGTCCGACAAGGCGAAGAGGGAGCCCTCCTCCCCGTCCATGAACTCCTCGATCACCACCCGCGACCCGGCCGAGCCGAACCGGCCGCCCAGCATCCGCTCGATCTCGGCCTCGGCGTCGGCGCGATCAGGGCTGATGGCCACGCCCTTGCCCGCCGCCAGGCCGTCGGCCTTGATGACATAGGGGGCCGAATAGCGATCCAGCGCCGCCTTGGCCGAGGCGACGTCCTCATAGACGCCATAACCCGCCGTCGGAATGCCGTGGCGCTGCAGGAAGGCCTTTGAGAAGGCCTTGGAGGTCTCCAGCTGCGCCGCCGCCCGGGTCGGCCCGAAGCAGGGAACGCCCGCCGCCTGCAGCCGGTCGGCCAGCCCCTCGGCCAGGGCCGATTCCGGGCCGACGACGACCAGGTCCGCCTGCATCTCGCGCGCCAGGGCCGCCAGGCCCTCGGCGTCGGTCGCCTTCAGATCGGGGCGCATCTCGCCCAGTCCGGCCATGCCCGGATTGCCGGGCGCGATGACGAGCCGCGTCGCCAGCGGCGACTGGGCGATCTTCCAGGCCAGGGCGTGTTCGCGCCCTCCCGATCCGACGAGCAGAATGTTCATCCGGGCGGAATGGCCGGACGCGCCGCCCCGGTCAAGCGCCGGAGAGGGTCGGCGGACGCAGGATCAGAGAAATCAGGGCATCCAGGCGGGCATGGCCTTCAGCTGCTCCAGCGTCATGGTCGTCACCAGATCATGGTCGTTTCCGTCGCGGCGGACCGTCAGGCCCTCCAGCGGAATCCGCACCCAGCGCGGCCCGCCCTCGCCTTCCGGCTCGACGATCAGGCCGGTGATCGCGCCCGAAGCGTCGATATCGACGTTCTGGACATCGCCCAGATCAGCCCCTGCCGGGGTGACGAGGTCGGCCTTTTCCAGCTGCGCGACGGTGAGGCCCAGCGCCGTGGCGCCCGTGGCCGCGGCGGGCGCGGTCGTCAGGGTCGGCGCCGAGGCCGCATCGGGCGACGCTTCCGGCGTCTCGGCCGGCTTGGGCGGCGCCTCTGAGCAGGCCGCCGTCAGGGCGGCGGCGCACGCCGCGACAAACAAGATTCTCATCCTCGAACGCTCCTGTCTCTAGATCAGGGCCGAGACCACGTAGACGGCGGCGCCGGCCAGAAGAATCACCCCCAGAACCAGCCACGGGCTGAGCGCCGGATTGCGGCTGCGGCGCGCGAGTTCGCGCTCGCGCGCCTGGTCGGGCGGCAGGTCGTCTGCCGACGGCTCGTCCGGGAGGGTGTCTGGGGACTGCACCATGGTCTGGCGAACGCGCGCGGGGACGCCTCCGTTCCGCCACGCTTGGCCCAGCGCCCGTGAAGGCGCCCCTGAAGGCGTCCCCGAAGGCGTCCTTGCGGACGTCTTTGCGGGCGGGGCGGCGGCGGCTAGGGTGGCGCCATGACCTCCGACGACGACTACGCCTTCGAGGGCGCGGCCCCGCAGCCCGCCCGCGACAACAATCCGCCGCTGTCGATCTCGGAGCTGAGCTTCGCGCTCAAACGGACCCTGGAGGAACGCTTCGGCCATGTGCGGCTGCGCGGCGAAATCTCCAAGGTGAACCGCCACGCCTCGGGCCATGTCTATCTGACGCTCAAGGACGACAAGTCGGCCATCGACGGGGTGATCTGGAAGGGCGTGGTGCGCGGCCTGGGCGTCCAGCCCGAGACGGGGCTGGAGGTCATCGTCACCGGCAAGATCACCTCCTATCCAGCGCGGTCCTCCTATCAGATCGTGATCGAGAGCATGGAGGCGGCGGGCGCGGGCGCCCTGCTGGCCCAGCTGGAGCGGCTGAAGGTCCGCTTGCGCGACGAGGGCCTGTTCGACCCGGCGAAGAAGCAAGCTCTGCCCGCTTTCCCGGCGACCATCGGCGTCATCACCAGCCCGACCGGCGCGGTGATCCGCGACATCCTGCACCGCATCGCCGAGCGCTGGCCCTGCCGCGTCATCGTCTGGCCCGTGGTGGTTCAGGGCGACGCCGCCAGCGGTCAGGTCGCCAACGCCATCCGCGGCTTCGACCAGATGACGCCGGACGGGCCGATCCCGCGCCCGGACCTGCTGATCGTCGCGCGCGGCGGCGGCTCGGTCGAGGATCTGTGGTGCTTCAACGACGAAGGGCTGGCGCGCACGGTCGCGGCCGCCCGCATCCCCGTCATCTCGGCCGTGGGGCACGAGACCGACACCACCCTGATCGACTTCGTGTCGGACCGCCGGGCCCCGACCCCGACCGGCGCGGCCGAGATCGCCACCCCGGTGCTGGCCGACCTGCGCTGGGCGCTCAGCGATCTGGAAGGCCGCCTGTCGCGCGCCGGAGCGCGGATGCTGGAGGATCGCCGCACCCGCCTGCGCGCCGCCGCGCGCGGCCTGCCCGCCCGGCCCGAGGACCTGCTGGCCCTGCCGCAGCAGCGGCTGGACCACGCCGCCAGCCGCCTCGGCTCCGGCCTGCACCGCAACGTCGCCGTGCATGAGCGGCAACTGGCGGTGGCGGCGGGACGGTTGACGCCCGGCCTTCTGCGCGCCCGCGTCGAGCGCGGCCAGGACCGCCTGCGCGGCGCCGCCGACCGCCTGGGCTCTGCGCTTCAGGCGAGCGTCGCCCGCAACGAGCGCCGCCTGCTGCAGACGGCCGGCCGCCTCAGCCCCGCGCCCCTGCATCATCGCCTCGACCAGCGTCAGGCGCGGCTTGAGGCGCTGGGCGTGCGTCTGGAGGGCGTCATGCCGCGTCGGCTGGAGCGCGCCGGGGATCGCCTCTCCGCCCTGTCCCGCGCCCTGACCACGCTGAATCCCAAGACGCCCAAGCCCGGCTTCGCCCGCATCGAGGACGCCGAGGGCGCCATGATCGCCTCGGCCGCCGCCCTGTCGCCGGGGCAGGCGGTGCGCATCGTCTTCGGCGACGGCGCCAGAGGCGCGACCATCGACGGCGAGGGCGCCGCGCCGCGTCCGACGCCTAAGCCTGCCTCGCGCCCCAAAGCCCCGCCTGCGGGTCAGGGCGACCTGTTCTGACTTCTTTCCTCCCCATGCAATGGGGAGGGGGACCGCGAAGCGGTGGAGGGGCCTTCCCCACCCTCCTGCCTGAAAACAGGGGCAGCGGAACCAAGCGGCCCCTCCGTCTCGGCGGCTGCGCCGCCGATCCACCTCCCCACTTTGTGGGGAGGAGAAATCAGCGCCCAGCGCCCAGCACCGCCTTCACCGCCTCGATATCCAGCGCCTCGACCGTCACCGTCTCGCCGTCGATCACCGAGGTCGTCGTCCGCGCCTTCAGCAGGGAGTTGAGGATGGCCTCCTCCGTCGCCTCGGCGACCGCGACGAACAGGGGCGACATGCGGTCGTTGGGCCAGTCCGCGACCGTCGCCTGCCCCGCCCGGCGCTCGGGCGTCCGCCGCACGCCCTCGGCCGTGGAAAAGGCGATCGCATAGTCGCCCGACCCGTTCGAGAAGGCCGCCCCGGTGCGCGCCAGTCCGGCGAAGGCGCGGTTCGCCAGCCGCTCCAGGTTGCGGTCCGACAGGGGGGCGTCGGTGGCCACGACGATCATGATGGAGCCGTCGGCGCGCTCCTTCTCCACCTCTTCGCGCAGATAGTAGCGGCCCAGCCGCACCCCGACCGGCGCCCCGTCGATGCTGAGCGCCCCGCCGAAGTTCGACTGCACCAGCACCCCCACGGTGAAGCCGCCCAGGCGGGCGGGCAGACGGCGCGAACTGGTCCCGATCCCGCCCTTGAAACCAAAGGCGATGGTCCCCGTCCCGGCGCCGACCGCCCCCTGCTCCACCGGCCCCGGCGTCGCCGTCTCTATGGCGCGCACCACATCGGCGGCGGTGACGACGCGGGCGCGGATGTCGTTCAGCCCGCCGTCGTTGGTCTCGCCCACCACGGCGTTGACCGAGCGGATGTCCTCATGCCCCGGCTGTTTCAGCGTCCAGTCCAGGATTCCGTCGACGCCCCGCGCCACCGACAGGGTGTTGGTCAGGACGATGGGCGTCTCGATCTCGCCCAGCTCGCGAATCTGGGTCGCGCCCGCCAGCTTGCCGAAGCCGTTGGCCACCGACAGCCCTGCCGGAACCTTGTCGCGGAACAGGTCGCCGCCGTGCGGCAGGACGGCGGTGACGCCGGTGCGGACGCTGTCGCCCGAGCGCAGCGTGACCTGCCCCACCTTGACCCCCGCCACGTCGGTGATGGCGTTCAGCAGCCCCGGCGAAAGAACGCCCGGCGCCCGGCCCAGGTCGCGCAGGGTCGGACGCGGGCCCTGGGCCTCCTGAGCGACCGCGTCGGGCGCGACGCCCGGAACAGCGGCCAGGACGGCGGCGGACAAGGCGGCGGCGAGGAGGTCGGCGGGCGATCGAGACATGAGACATCCGGGATCATGGACGAGGAACGGTCAGATGACGGCGATTCGCCTCTCGTCCCGCACAGGTCTCGCGCTATGATGGCCGCATGAACACGCCATCCTCTCCCCGCGACCCCGGCCCGGCCGCAGGTCCGATCGCCGGCCTGCACTACGGCGACGGCGAGTTCGCGGTCCTGTCCGCCGGCGCCCATGTGCGCTGCGCCGTCAGCGGCGCGGCCATCCCCCTGGCCGCCCTGCGCTATTGGTCGGTGGAGCGGCAGGAAGCCTATGCGGGCCCACGCGAATATCTGGCGGCCGAGGGACGCTGACCCCCTCTCCGCCGCGCCGAAGACGCGGTCCTTCGACTAGGACCCGGCCGAGCGCAGCGCCTCATAGACCTGGGGCGGCCAGCGCTTGTGGACCCAGAACCAGTCCACCGGATGCTCGCGCACCCGATCCTCGACGAAGCGGTTGGCCGCCTGCACGCCCGCCCGCACGTCGGCGGCCCTGTCGCCGGTGTCGGGCACGGCGATGGGCTCGTGCGCCGTGACCCGGAAGCGCACGCCGGGCAGGCGCACCACCGACAGCGGCTGCATCACCGTGCCGAACTTCAGCGCCATGCGCGCCGCGCCGGGCGAGGCGTTGACCGGCCGGCCGAAGAACTCGACCACGGGTCCCTGGCTGTATTTCTGGTCGACCAGCAGGGCGATGGATTCGCCGCGCTTCATCCCCGCCATCAGTTCGCGCGTGCCGTCGCCCTTGGGCGCGAACAGCTTGATGCCGTAACGCTCGCGGCTCTGGCGGATCAGGGCGTCGACATAGGGGTTGTTGGCCGCGCGATAGGTCACCTGGCACGGCACCCCCGCCGCCATGATGACCGCCGCCATGACCTCGAAATTGGCCAGATGGCCCGAGATCAGCACCACGGGCTTGCCGCTGTCGCGGATGGCGTGCAGCCGCTCCAGACCCACGATGTCGATGCGGCCGCTCTCGGGCGTCAGCCGGTCCATGACCGCCAGTTCGGCGAAGGTGCGGCCGGTCTGCTCCCATTGATCCACGGCCAGGCGGCCGCGCTCGCCCGCGTCCATGTCGGGGAAGGCGATGCGCAGGTTGCGCGTCACCGTCCTGTGGGTGCCGGTCAGGGGCCCCAGCGTGCGCAGCAACCCGCCGCCGAAGGCCGAGGCCCGCTCCACGCCCAGCAGGCGCAGGAAGCCGAACAGACCCTTGAACGCCGCCGCCTGCAGCCGCCAGTTCAGGTCCTGAAGCATTTTAGCGGCGCTACCGCCCTTCGGGCTGCTTGAGCGCGTTTTAGCGGCGCTACCGCCCTTCGGGCTGCTTGAGCGCGTTTTAGCGGCGCTACCGCCCTTCGGGCT
>JAFKFS010000077.1 GCA_017308115.1 Bordetella sp. | reverse complement strand
CTTCCAGCAGGCGCCGCGACAGACCCTGCCCGCGCGCGACAGGCGCAATCGTCATTTTGGCGACCTCGAAGCCGCCGTCTTCCATCGCCATCAGGGCGCAGCAGCCCACAGCCTCGCCCGCCCGCTCGATGAAGTAGATGCGGCCGCCCTGCGTCAGGATCTGCCCCTGCGGGTCGTCCAGCACCTTGCGGTCCTTCGGCTCGATGGCGAAGCCGCCCTCGGCTAGCCAGGCCTCGTTCAGGGTGCGCCAGGCCTCGGCATAGGCGGGCGAAAACTCAACGATACGGAACACTGGCTCACTCATGCGCCGTTGTATGGCGCCGCTGCCGAACGTCGCGCAAGACAAAGGGCGGCTAGATCGCTCCAGCCGCCCTTTAATCTTGGTCAGACCGAAAGGTCCGATCAGGCCTCGTCGTCGCCCTCAATGGCGAAGACCGGACCGGAGTCCTGGCCCTTGGCGGCCACGTCGCGATCGACGAACTCGATCACGGCCATCGCGGCGTTGTCGCCGTGACGGAAGCCCGCCTTCATGATGCGGATGTAGCCGCCGTTACGCTCGGCGTAACGCGGAGCCAGCGTGTCGAACAGCTTGCCGACTTGCGGCACGTCGCGAACGGCGCTGATGGCCTGACGACGAGCGTGCAGGTCGCCCTTCTTGGCGAGGGTGACCAGCTTCTCGACGAAGGGACGCAGTTCCTTCGCCTTCGGCAGGGTGGTCGTGATCTGCTCGTGCTTGATCAGCGAGGCGGCCATGTTGGCGAACATGGCCTGGCGGTGGCTGACCGTGCGGCCGAGCTTACGATAGGCGGCGCCGTGGCGCATCGGGGTCTCTCCTACTCAACCCTGGTTTCCCGTCCCTGTTTGCCGGACGAGACCTGGGGCCTCTCATTCTAACCGCCCCAACCGATCCAACGGACCTGGGCGGAGGGTTGATGATCAGATCTGGTCGTCGAACTTCTTGGCCAGATCTTCGATGTTTTCCGGCGGCCAGTTCGGCACGTCCATGCCGAGGCTCAGGCCCATGGACGCCAGAACTTCCTTGATCTCGTTCAGCGACTTGCGGCCGAAGTTCGGGGTGCGAAGCATTTCGCCCTCGGTCTTCTGGATCAGGTCGCCGATGTAGACGATGTTGTCGTTCTTCAGGCAGTTGGCCGAACGGACCGACAACTCCAGCTCGTCCACCTTCTTCAGCAGGGCCGGGTTGAAGGGCAGTTCGGGCTTGCCGTCCGACTGCTCGACAGCCTTGGTCGGCTCATCGAAGGTGATGAAGATCTGCAGCTGGTCTTGCAGGATGCGCGCGGCGTAGGCCACGGCGTCAACCGGCGAGACCGCGCCGTTGGTTTCGACTTCCAGGATCAGCTTGTCGTAGTCCAGCGACTGGCCCTGACGGGTCGGCTCGACGCGATAGGCGACGCGCTTCACCGGCGAGTACAGGGCGTCGACGGCGATCAGGCCGATCGGGGCGTCTTCCGGGCGGTTCAGTTCGGCGGCGACGTAGCCCTTGCCGTTCTGCACCGTCAGCTCCATGCGAACCGAAGCGCCGTCATCCAGGGTGCAGATCACGTGATCCGGGTTCAGCACCTCGATGTCGGCCGGCAGGTCGATCTGGGCCGCGGTCACCGGGCCGGGGCCCGTGGCGCGCAGCGTCATCCGCTTCGGACCTTCCGCATGCATGCGCAGGGCCAGTTGCTTGATGTTCAGAACGATGTCGACGACATCCTCGCGAACGCCTTCCAGCGACGAGAACTCGTGAACCACGCCGTCGATCTGAATGGCCGTGACCGCCGCGCCTTGAAGCGAAGACAGCAGAACGCGACGAAGCGCGTTGCCGAGCGTCACGCCGAAACCGCGCTCGAGGGGCTCGGCGATCAGACGCGCCTTATGCTGCGGGTCGGACCCGCCCTCGACTTGCGGTTTCTCGGGACGGATCAGCTCTTGCCAGTTTCTTTCGATCATAAAGTCCCTCGAACGGGTTTCGACGGCTCCGTGTCCTCACGTTCAGAACAACAGGAGCCGTCGGGAGAAGGGGTAGGCGGCGTGAACCTTAGACGCGACGGCGCTTCGGCGGACGGCAGCCGTTGTGCGGCATCGGCGTCACGTCGCGGATGGTCGTGATCGTCATGCCGACGGCCTGCAGGGCGCGCAGGGCCGACTCACGGCCCGAACCCGGACCCGAGACGTTCACTTCCAGCGTCTTGACGCCGTGCTCGGCGGCCTTCTTGCCGGCGTCTTCCGCAGCCATCTGAGCGGCGTACGGCGTCGACTTGCGCGAGCCCTTGAAGCCCATGTGGCCAGCCGACGACCAGGAAATCGCGTTCCCTTGAGCGTCGGTGATGGTCACCATGGTGTTGTTGAACGAAGCGTTCACATGGGCCACGCCCGAGGTGATGTTCTTACGTTCGCGGCGCTTAACGCGACCCGGTTCCTTAGCCATCGGTCAGGCCTCTCTCTTACTTCTTCTTGCCGGCGATCGGCTTGGCCGGACCCTTGCGGGTGCGAGCGTTGGTGTGGGTGCGCTGGCCGCGGACCGGCAGGCCCTTACGGTGACGCAGGCCGCGATAGCAGGCCAGGTCCATCAGACGCTTGATGTTCATCGACGTCTCGCGGCGCAGGTCGCCTTCGACGGTGTAGTCGCGGTCGATGGTTTCGCGGATCTGCAGGATCTCCGCGTCGGTCAGCTGGTTCACGCGGCGAGCCGGCTCGATGCCGATCTTGGCCGTGATCTCCTTGGCGTTGTGCGCGCCAATGCCGTGGATGTACTGAAGCGCGATTTCAACGCGCTTGTTGGTCGGAATGTTGACGCCTGCGATACGGGCCACGAAATTCTCCAAGTACGCGTTAATCAGACGCAGAAATCGCTCCGGTCAACAGACCAGGAGCGTGTACGCCCTTCGCGGAAGGCCGCCCTTATACAGGGGATTCCCGATGCGTCAACGGGCAAGCGCCGTGAGCAGGCTGGCTCAGGGCCATTCGACCCCCACCCGGACCTCTCGACCATCAATCGGCGCTCCGTTCTGCGTCGCAGGACGAAAGCGGAAATATCGAACGGCCGCAAGGGCCGCCTCGCCGAATCCCATCCCCGGCGGCGTTTCGTCCACCAGGCGGCAGTCGGACAGGGAGGTGTCCAGCCGCACGCGACAGGCCAGGGTCGCCTGCCCTCCCCTTCGCTGACGGAAGGCTTCGCGCGGATGCAGCGCCCGCAGTTCGCCCACGGTGGGCCCCCGGATGATGCGCGGCAGGCCGTCGCCGACGCCGGGTCCGACGCCGGAGCCGGCGCCCCCGCCGCCGCCCGTCCCCTGCCCGCCCGGACCCGGGCCGGGCGTGGGACCGGGCTCAGGCGCGATCCCGACGACCAGAGGCTGCTCCGGAGCCGGACTCGGCGGCGGCGTGACCTCCGGCCTGGGCGGCTCAGGACGTGGGCGCGGGGGGCGTACGACCGAGGGCGCGGCCGGGGCGCCGCCCCCTTGGGACGACGCCGGTTGCGGCGGCGGGGGCGGCGGAGGGACGATGGGCTCAGACCGAACCAGATCGACAATGATGAGCGGCGGCGGCGGGTCCCAGGGTGTCTCAGGCCGCCCTACGCCCAAAAGCACAAAGGCGCCGAGGTGCAGAAGAGCCACAAGCCCCGCCGCGCCCCAGCGCCATTGTTTCATTCGTTCCGGTCGCAACCGCCTCTCCCGCAAAGGCCTCCGAACGCCAACGCTTCAGAAGTCGAGGGGATCAGACCGCGCGCTCGATCAGGCGTCCAGCGCCGCGTCGATGGCGGCGGCCACGGCGGCGATGTCGCCCATGCCGTCGACCTCGGTCAGCTTGCCCTGGCCTTCATAGTAGGGAAGCAGCGGCGCGGTCTGGCGGTTGTAGACGGCCAGACGGTCCTTGAAGGTCTCGGGGTTGTCGTCAGGCCGCCCCTGCTCGGCGAACCGCTTGCCGATGCGGTCGGTCAGGGCGGCGTCGTCCACCTTCAGACGGATGACGCTGTCGATCCGGGCGCCGCGCTTGGCCAGCATGGCGTCCAGGGCCTCGGCCTGGGCCACCGTGCGGGGGAAGCCGTCGAAGATGGCGCCGCCGGCGGCCTCGGCCTCCGGCAGGCGGGCTTCGATCAGGGCGATGACGATCTCGTCGGTGACGAGATCGCCGCGCGCCAGCACGTCCTTGACCTTGAGGCCGAGCTCAGAGCCCGAAGCGATGGCCGCGCGCAGCATGTCCCCGGTCGAAAGCTGGACCATGCCCCGCTCCTCGACCAGCCGCTTGGCCTGGGTGCCCTTGCCGGCCGCAGGCGGCCCGAACAGGATCAGGTTCATCTTATCTTGCGGGCTCCCCTACCCGATCAGCGACGGGCAGGAGCGGAACCGCCCCGGCCACGACCGCGCAACTTGGCCTTCTTGATCAGCCCCTCGTACTGGTGCGCCAGCAGGTGCGACTGAATCTGGGCGACAGTGTCCATCGTCACCGAGACCACGATCAAGATAGACGTTCCGCCAAAGTACAGGCTGTTCCCCAGGCTGCTGACCAGGAACTCCGGCAGCAGGCAGACGGCGGTGATGTAGGCGGCGCCGATCACCGTCAGGCGCGTCAGGACATAGTCCAGATACTCGGCCGTGCGCTTGCCCGGACGGATGCCCGGCAGGAAGCCGCCGTACTTGCGCAGGTTCTCGGCCGTGTCCTCGGGGTTGAAGGTGATCGAGGTGTAAAAGAAGCAGAAGAAGACGATCAGGACGGCGTACAGGATCATGAACACCGGCTGGCCGTGGGTCAGCTGGGCCGTCACCAGGGGCAGCCAGCTCATCCAGTCCGGCAGGTTCGCATTGGCGGTGAACTGGGCCACCGTCGTCGGCAGCATCAGCAGCGACGAGGCGAAGATGGCCGGGATCACGCCCGCGGTGTTGACCTTCAGCGGCAGGAAGCTGCGCTCGCCGCCGGTCATGCGGTTGCCTTCCTGGCGCTTCGGATACTGGATCAGCAGGCGGCGCTGGGCGCGTTCCATGAAGACGATGAAGACGATGACCGCCACCGCCATGATGGCGATGAACAGCAGGGTGAAGGCCGACATCTGGCCCTGCTGGGCCAGGCCCAGCATCCGCGCCACCGTCGACGGCAGGACCGCCACGATGCCCGCGAAGATGATCAGGGAGATGCCGTTGCCGACGCCGCGCGCCGTCACCTGCTCGCCCAGCCACATCAGGAACATGGTGCCGCCGGTCAGGACGGTGACCGTCGAAATGATGAAGAACAGGCCCGGCTGGTCGATCAGGCCCGGCTGGGCGTTCAGCCCCACCGCGATGCCGAAGGACTGCGCCAGGGCCAGGAACACCGTCAGATAGCGGGTGTACTGGTTCAGCTGCTTGCGGCCCGACTCGCCGCCTTCCTTCTTCAGCTTCTCCCACGGCGGATACACCGCGCCCATCAGCTGGACGATGATCGACGCCGAGATGTAGGGCATGACGTTCAGCGCGAACACGGCCATGCGCTCGACGGCGCCGCCCGAGAACATGTTGAACATGTCCAGGATGCCGCGTTGGCCGTCCGGGTTCTGGAAGAAGGCCAGGAAGGCCTCGCCGTTGATCCCAGGGATCGGAACATAGGTGCCGATCCGATAGACCAGCAGCGCGCCCAGCGTGAACAGCAGGCGCTTGTGCAGCTCGGTCGCCTTGGCGAACGAGCCCATGTTCATATTGGCAGCAAGTTGTTCAGCGGCCGAAGCCATCAGGCGCTCCCCACACGGTCACCATAAATCATGCCCGTGGTCAGATAGGCGGAAAGCGGCGCTCTTGCGAGGGCCGCTTTCGGAAAATCGTCATCCCTGTCCGGACGATCCCGGCGGAGGCGCGAAGCCGCGCTCCGACGGGATGACGATATCGGATTTTAGGCCTTGGCGGCGGTGCGCTTGGCGCGAGCCGAGATCTTGTTGGCGTCGCCCAGCGGAGCCTTGGGAGCCGGCGCCTTGCCGCGAGCGGCGTTGCGCTTCTCGAGACGGGCCGCAGCCTTGGCTTCGGCTTCGATGCGCTGTTGCGTCACCGAGCCGCCGGCGGCTTCGATCGCCTTGATGGCGCCCGACGAGGCCGACCACACGACCAGGTTCAGCTTGGCCTTCAGTTCGCCTTCGCCCAGGACGCGCACGCCGTCCTTGACGCGACGGATCACGCCGGCGGCGACCAGGGCCGCGCCGTTGATCTCGGCCTTGGCGTCCAGCTTGCCGGCGTCGACGGCCTCTTGCAGGCGCCACAGATTGACTTCAGCCAGCTTCGGCGCGTTCGGCACGTTGAAGCCGCGCTTCGGCATACGCATGTACAGCGGCATCTGGCCGCCTTCGAAGCCGCCGATGGCGACGCCCGAACGCGACTTCTGACCCTTGACGCCGCGACCGGCGGTCTTGCCCTTGCCCGAGCCCGGGCCGCGGCCGACGCGCATGCGCTTCTTGGAGGCGCCTTCGTTGTCACGGATTTCATTCAGCTTCATAGCCTGATCCTTTCGGGTTCTAGCGCCAGGTCCGCCAGGCGGCCCTGACTCGGCGTTGGAAAAATTGAAGGGCCGCTGATTAGGCGACCCGCGTCAGCATCGCAAGATGCTTCTTCATAAAGCGAAACGCCCTCCCCCGCGAACGGGAGAGGGCGAACCGTCTTACTTCTCGACCACTTCCACCATGTGGGCGACCTTGGCGATCATCCCGCGGACGGAGGGGGTGTCTTCCAGGGTCGACTCACGGCCGATCTGGTTCAGACCCAGGCCCACCAGGGTGGCGCGCTGATCCGACTTGCGGCGGATCGGGCTCGCCGTCTGACGGACGGTCACGGTCTTGTTTTCGGTCTTGGCCATCTATCAGCCCTCCACGGCTTCCGGCGCCGAAGCGCCGTCATTGCGGCGGCCCATCAGGTCGGACACCTTCTTGCCCCGCTTGGAGGCGATCTGGCGCGGCGACGACTGGACCTTCAGAGCTTCGAAGGTGGCGCGGATCATGTTGTAGGGGTTCGACGAACCGGTCGACTTGCCCACGACGTCCTGGACGCCGAGGGTTTCGAGGACCGCGCGCATCGGACCGCCCGCGATGACGCCCGTGCCCGGAGGGGCCGCGCGCATCATGATCTTGCCAGCGCCCCAACGGCCCGAGCCGTCGTGGTGCAGGGTGCGGTTCTCGCGCAGCGGAACCTTGATCATGGTCTTCTTGGCTTCTTCGGTCGCCTTGCGGATGGCTTCCGGCACTTCGCGCGCCTTGCCATGACCGAAGCCGACGCGGCCCTTGCCGTCGCCGACGACCATCAGGGCCGCGAACGAGAACCGGCGGCCGCCCTTCACGGTGGCGGCGACGCGGTTGATGTGCACCAGCTTCTCGATGATGTCCGAATCCGGACCTTCGACGGGAGCGTTGCGGTTGTCGCGACGGTTGCGATCGCCGCCGCCGCGTTGGGGTTCACGAGCCATGCTTGCCGTTCCCTTAGAAGTTCAGGCCGGCTTCGCGCGCGGCTTCCGCCAGCGCCTTGACCCGGCCGTGATAGATGTAGCCGCCGCGGTCGAAAACGACGTCCGTGACGCCCTTCTCGATGGCGCGCTCGGCGATCAGCTTGCCGATCTTGGCGGCGGCGGCGACGTCCGAACCCTTCGAGCCCTTGCCGCCTTCCAGCGACGAGGCCGCGGCCACCGTGATCCCCTTGGAATCGTCGATGATCTGGGCCGAGATGTTCTTGTCCGAACGGTGGACCGACAGACGCAGGCGACCGTTCGCGACCGCCTTCAGGCGACGGCGAGTGCGCTCGGCGCGGCGCTTGGCTTGTTGTTGAAGAGAGAGAGCCATGACTTACTTCTTCTTGCCTTCCTTGCGCCGGACGAATTCGCCCTGGTAGCGCACGCCCTTGCCCTTGTAGGGCTCCGGCGGACGCATCTTGCGGATGACGGCGGCGATCTGACCGACGGCCTGCTTGTCGTTGCCCGAGATCTTGATCTCGGTCTGCTTCGGCACGACGAAGGTGATGCCTTCGGGCGGAACGATGTCCACATCGTGCGAGAAGCCGAGCTGCAGCGAGAGATCCTTGCCCTTCAGCGCGGCGCGGTAGCCGACGCCGACCAGTTCCAGGGTCTTCTCGAAGCCTTCGGTCACGCCGGTCACCATGTTGGAGACCAGGGTGCGCGACAGGCCCCACATCGCGCGAGCGCGCTGGGTGTCCGAACGCGGGGTCAGCGACAGTTCGTCGCCTTCCTGCTTGACTTCGATCTCTTCGGCGACGGTCCAGGAGCGTTCGCCCTTCGGACCCTTCACGGTGATGGCCTGGCCGTTGAGCGTGACGGTCACGCCCTTCGGCACGGCGATGGTTTTCTTGCCGATACGAGACATATCAGTAGACCCTGCAGAGGACTTCGCCGCCGACGTTGGCGTCGCGCGCGGCGGCGTCGGACATGACGCCCTTCGAAGTCGAAAGGATCGAGATGCCGAGGCCGTTCTTGACCGGCTTCAGATCGCTGATGGCCGAATAGACGCGGCGGCCGGGCTTCGACACGCGGGCGATCTCGGCGATCACCGGCTGGCCGTCGAAGTACTTCAGCTCGATCTCGAACTGCGGAAACTCGCCCGGGTTCTGAACCAGGCTGTAGCCGCGGATGTAGCCCTCGTCCTGCAGCACGTCCAGGACGCGCTGGCGCAGGCGGGAAGCCGGGGTGAGCACCGAGGAACGCTTGCGGGTGGCCGCGTTCTTGATGCGAGCGATCATGTCGCTCAGGGGATCGTTGATCATCATGTCTGTTCGCTCCCCTTACCAGCTCGACTTCGTCAGGCCGGGGATCTGACCCATGTTGCCCAGCTCGCGCAGGGCGACACGGCTCATCTTGAGCTTGCGGTAGTAAGCCCGCGGACGGCCCGTCACTTCGCAGCGGTTGCGAATGCGGGTCGGGGCGGAGTTACGCGGCAGGGCCGCCAGCTTCAGGCGCGCATCGAAGCGCTCCTCCAGCGGCAGGCTCTCGTCGTTGGCGATCGCCTTCAGGGCGTCCCGCTTCGCGGCATACTTCGCAACCAGGGCCTTGACGGCCTCGTTGCGGTTTACGGCGCTTTTCTTAGCCATTGTTCTCTTCCCTTCCCGATCAGTTCACGAACGGGAACTTGAACTCGGTGAGGAGAGCCTTGGCTTCCTCATCGGTCTTGGCCGTGGTGCAGACAACGATGTCCATGCCCCACATCTGGTCGATCTGGTCGTAGTTGATCTCCGGGAACACGATGTGCTCCTTCAGACCGGTGGCGTAGTTGCCGCGACCGTCGAACGAAGTGCCCTTCAGGCCCCGGAAGTCCTTCACGCGCGGTAGGGCGATCGTGATGAAACGGTCCAGGAACTCGTACATCTGGGCGCCGCGCAGCGTAACCTTGCCGCCGATGACCATGCCCTCGCGCAGCTTGAAGCCGGCGATGGAGTTACGAGCCTTGGTCGGCACGGCCTTCTGGCCGGCGATGGCCGTCAGGTCCTTGAGCGCCGCGGTGGCCTTCTTGGAGTCGGCCACGGCTTCGCCGATGCCCATGTTCAGGACGATCTTGTCCAGCTTGGGGATCTGCATCTCGTTGGTGTAGCCGAACTTTTCCTTCAGGATGCCGCGGATGCGGTCCTGATAGTCGGTCTTGAGACGCGGCGTATACTTGGCGTCGGCCATCAGATGACGTCTCCCGTCGACTTGGCGAAGCGGACCTTCTTGTCCCCTTCGACCTTGAAGCCCACGCGGGTCGCCTTGCCGTTGGCGTCGACGACGGCGACGTTCGACAGGTGAAGCGAGGCTTCCTTGTGCTTGATGCCGCCCTGCGGGTCAGCCTGGGTCGGGCGCGTGTGGCGCTGGACCATGTTGACGCCTTGCACGACGACGCGGTTCTCGGTCGGCAGGACCTGCAGCACCTGGCCGGTGCGGCCCTTGTCCTTGCCGGTCAGGACGACGACGTTGTCGCCCTTCTTGATCTTGGCGGCCATGGTTACAGAACCTCCGGAGCCAGCGAGATGATCTTCATGTGGTTCTTGGCGCGCAGCTCGCGCGGAACCGGGCCGAAGATACGGGTGCCGACA
>JAFKFS010000076.1 GCA_017308115.1 Bordetella sp. | reverse complement strand
GGGGCGGCGGGGGCGCCGAAGCCGGGGCGCGGGCCGGCGCCGCGGCCGGGTTCACGCTAGGGCTCGGGTTCGGGACTGGGGCGGCGGGGATGGGTTCGATCTCAGGCGCGAGCGTCGGTTCGGGGCGCAGTCGGCCGCGCAGGTCCGCGCCCTGGCCCGCCGCCAGGCCCGGCGAGGCCGCCGCACGACGCGGCTCGGGCGCAGGGGCGGGCTCGTGCGGCGCGGCGGCGGCGGGGCGGCGACGGACGCCGCCCTCGCCCGAGACGGCGCCCATCAGGCGCACCGCCTCCGTCAGCATCTCATAGTTGCGGCGCACCCGGTCCTGGAAGCCGGCGTCCAGGGCCTCGGTGTCCTCGGCGGCCTTGCGAGAGGCGGCGGTCAGGGCGCTCAGGCCCTGCTCGATCGTGGAGCGCACGGATTCGACGCGGGCGCGGGCTTCATCCGGCAGGCGCGCGGCGCGTTGGTCCATTTCGGCGACGGCCTGTTCGACCGAGGCCAGGGCGTCGGTGACCTGCGCCAGGGTCGCCTGCACGCTGTCGATCAGCTTCTGGCCGGTCAGATCGACCATGTCGGCGGTCTGGACGACGATGCGGCGGGCGCCCTCGATGCGGGCCTCGGCGGCCTCGTCGGCCTTTCGGGCCGCGTCGAAAAGGGATTCGCCGAGGCGGTCGGCGCGAATCTGGGCCTGTTCGATCGCGGCCTGGGCGGCCGCGCGCTGCTCATCGGCCGTGGCCTGGAGAACCTCCAGCGCGCGTCGCGTCTCCTCGACCAGCAGGTCGCGGGATTCGGCGGCCAGGCTCTCGAAGCGGTCCAGCGACAGCTTGGTGGCGTGGTCGAAGCCGTCGGCCTCGCGCTGCGACATCTCCACCAGAGCCCGGAACTGGTCGACCACGGCTTCCACCTGGCCCTTGATGGCGGAGGCGGCCGCGTCGCCGCGCTGGTTCAGCTCGTCGGCGACGGCGCGGGTCTGGGAGAGGTGATCCAGAAGCTGGGCGCGCTGGCTCTCGAGCTGGGCCGAGAAGTCCTCCTGATCCGTGCGCAGGGCGTAGGCGGCCGTGACCAGGGCGGCGCGTTGCTGGCCCAGGCCTTCCTCGACCGACTGAATCTGTTCGGCGACGCCGGCGCCGGCGGTCTCGAGCCGCAGGGTCTGGCGGGCCAGGTCGTCGGAGGCGGCGCGGGCGGCTTCCTGGGCCTCGCTGGCGGCGGCGGCCAGATCGGCGGCGCGGGCGGCCAGGGCGGCTTCGGCCTCGCGCAACTGGGTCTGGGCCAGGTCCGAGGCGTCCGCCACCATGCGCGACTGGCGCTCGATGGTCTCGACCACGGCCGAGGCCTGGCCTTCCAGCGTTCCGCCTAGGACGCCCATCTGATCCCGCTCGCGCGACAACTGTTCGGCGAGGCGGCGCGCCGTCTCGCCCGCCAAATCCGCCGCCTCGTTGAGCAGGCCGGACTCCTTGGCCAGGGCCTGGCGCAGCAGGGCCAGGTCGTCGCGGGCGCGTTCCGCCGACTGGGTCGCCCGGTCGATGTCTTCGCGCAGGGTGTTCAGCACCTGCCCGGCCTCATTGGCGGCCAGGGCGGCCGGACCGACCAGGGCGTCGGCCATCTCGCGCGCGCGCCGCGTCTCACGGGCCAGTCCCGCGCCCTGGCGGACGGCGTGCGCCAGGAGGACCGACAGGCCCACCGGCGCCAGAAGGATGAGGAGGTAGACCGCCAGCCGAAGGGGATCGAGCTCCATCATGCCCGAGCCCAGTTCGTAGGCGAACCAGGACGCCAGCCCCCCGACCCAAAGGGCCGAGGCGACGCCGGCGATCAGATAGGCGTTGCCCGAACCGTTCGAGGCGGAGCCGCCGCCCCGGCGCTCGGCGCTCGTCCTGGCCGGGGCGGTGACGGGCGCGATCGCGGGAGGGGCGTCGGCGGATTCGGCGAAGGGCGACAGGGCGCGCGCGGCCTTGTCGGCCTCGGCGGCGCGCTGTTCCGCAAGGGCCTGCTGTTCGGCCAGTCGGCGGCGCTGGCGTTCGGACATGGGGCGCGCGGGCGCTTCCGACAGGGGCGCCAGGGTCGGATCGGACGCGGCCGAGGCGGCCGTCTCTTCGGTCTCGGCCGCATCGGGCGCGACCTCCGGCGAGGGGGGCTCGGAGTCGGTCAGGTTGAGCGGCGGCCGATGGCGGGATTTCATGGGCGTCGATCTCGATCACTGATCGCCGGGGAAGGCGGCGAAGGGCGCAGGGTCTGGACCCTAACGGCTGGATCGTAAGGCGAAAAGGCTCGAGCGCGCATTAGGTCGCCGTTTGCCGACGGCGATCAGGGTGATCTGTGGATCAGCAGGACGGCGGAGCGCCCACGGGGACGGCGGCGGCCGGCTTGGCCTCGCCGCAATCCTTCACGCGCTGAATCTCGCGGTCCGACTTGCGCGGCGTGTTCAGATCGACGCCGAATTGCGACAGCGCCGCTGCGGCGAGCAGGGCGATCAGGCCGATCAGCATCTCGATCAGGGCTTGCATGACGCCAGTATGCCGGAAACGTCTTCGGGCGACAATGCGGCGAACAGATGAAGCGCCGCCATTGACCCGACTGATGCGAAAATGGAACGATCCGCCCGCGCCGGCGTCTGAATGAGTCCAGGACGCCCATCGGGCCGTCACGCGAATCAGCCATTGCGGGGGGCATGCGAGCAGACCGGTTTTACGAGGGCAGCCTGCTGGAGACGGCCACCGGGGTGTGGCGGTCCGCGACGGCGCATCGGTTCGCTCCCCTGATGGAGAACAAGGCCTATTTCGACGCCCTGGCGTCGGCCCTGCACAAGGCCGAGCGCTCCATCCTGATTCTCGGCTGGCAGTTCGACCCGCGCACGCGCCTGGACCCCGAGGGGCCCCTGACGGATCGGCGGGCCGAGATCGGCCATCAGTTGAAGGCCCTGGTGCGGCACAAGCCGGAGCTGGACGTGCGCCTGCTGATCTGGCGCTCGCCGCTGCTGATCGCGGCCTCGCAGGGCTTCTACCCGCACAAGGCGCAACGCTGGTTCCGGCGCCGCATCGTCGAGTTCCGCCTGGACGGGCCGGGCATACTGGGCGCCTGCCACCATCAGAAGGTGGTGGTGATCGACAACCAGATCGCCTTCTGCGGCGGCGGCGACATCTCGACCGACCGCTGGGACACCGAAGAGCACTTTTCGGGCGATCCGCGCCGGTGCGAGCCGACCGGCGTCATCCCCGCGCCCCGCCATGAAGTCATGTGCGTGATGGACGGGCCGGCGGCCCAGGCCCTGGGCGATCTCGCGCGCGAGCGGTGGCGGCGGGCGACCGGCGAGGTGATCGCGCCGATCACTGCCAGTCGCGCGGATTCCTGGCCGGAAGGCGTAACGCCGGCGATGACCGGCGTTCAGGTCGGCGTCTCCCGCACCGAGCCGAAGGTGCGCGGCCGCCCGGAAGTGCGCGAGAACGAGGCCCTGCACCTTGAGGCCATCCGGCGGGCGCGGGCGCTGATCTATATGGAGAATCAGTACTTCACCTCGCCCCTGCTGGCGGCGGCCCTGGCCGAGCGGCTGGCCGAGCCGGATGGGCCGGAGGTGGTGCTGGTCTCGACCGGGCGCAGCCCCAGCTGGTTCGACGGCCTGACGATGGACACGGCCCGCGCCGAAGTCCTGTATCGGCTGGAGCAGGCGGATCGCCATGATCGCTTCACCGCCTTCTATCCCGTCACGGACGAGGGCGAGCGGATCATCGTCCACGCCAAGATGACCATCATCGACGACAGGCTGCTGCGGATCGGGTCCAGCAATCTGAACAATCGGTCCATGGGACTGGATACGGAATGCGACGTCTCGGTCGAGGCGGAAACGCAAGAGCAGAAGGACGTGATCCGCCGCTTCCGCCGTCATTCGCTCGGCCACTTCATCGGCGTGTCGGGCGAGGCCTTCGCCGAGGCCGAGACCCTACTGGGCTCGGTCGGCCAAGCGATCCAGACCTTCGGCCAGGAACGGATGAAGCCGCTGGGCGCGGCCGAGCCGACGCGCGTGGAGCGGATGTTCGCCGAGTGGCAGTTCGGCGATCCGATGTCGTCGACGGACGCCTGGCGTCCGTGGAAGCGGCTCAATCGCTCGCACCGCACCCGGCCCAGGTCGGAAGGCGGTCAGGCGCCGGGCTGAGCCTCTGGCGGATCGATCTCGAAGTCGATGATGAGCGGCAGGTGGTCCGAGGCCGCCCGCGCCAGCGGCGAAGACGGCGCGCCCGCGCCGGTCACGCGGATCTCCCGGCTGACGAAGCAGTGGTCGATGCGGATGGCCGGGAAGCTGGACGGGAAGGTCTTGATCGACGGCTTCAGCCCAAGGCGTCGCTGGGCGTCGTCCAGCCGCCTGGTCAGGGCGTGATAGGGGCGGGTGATGGAGGTGGCGTTGAAGTCGCCGGTCAGGATGGTCGGCCCCTGGCACATCGGATCGCCCAGCCATTCCCGGCCGACCAGGGCGGCCGTCTGAAGCCGCTGTTCGCGCGGGACCAGGCCCAGGTGGGTGTTCAGGATGTTGACGACCACGCCGTCGAAATCGACGGCCGACCACAGGGCGCCGCGCGGCTCCAGTCCCTTGAGGCCGGGCAGGGTCGGCAGGGCGGCGGCGCGCACCAGCCGCTCGGGCCGGTGGGTCAGGATGGCGTCGCCGTAAAGTTCGGCCTCGACCTTCATGGCGGGGTGGAACTGCACGCTCATGGCCAGGCGCTGGGCGATGGCGTCGGCCTGATCGACCCAGCCGGTGCGCGCGCGGCCCACGTCCAGCTCCTGCAGGCAGACGACGTCCGGCTCGTGCTCGGCGATGACGTCGGCGATGCGCTGCACGTCCAGCCTGCGATCGACGCCGACGCAGCGGTGGACGTTATAGGTCAGAAGTCTCGGCATGAATTCCTTGCCCGCGATCGCAGCGACCGTCGCCGCTCAATGCGGCGGCCGCGAGGCCCTGATAGCCGGACTAGATGACAACCAGCTTGTCGGGGATCTCATTTTCATCAGCGGGCTTGGGCGGAAAGCGTTCCGCCAGCACCTGACCGCACAGGGCGACGGCCTTCTCGAAGCCTTCGACCGGCCGGTCGCGGCGCAGGGCTGCGGTCAGGGCGGCCACGGCGTCGGCCCAGACCTCGGGATTGACGCAGGAATGGATGCCCTGGTCGGCCACCACCTCGACCTGATGATCGGCCAGGGCGGCGAAGATCAGGACGCCGGTGCGCGCCTCGGTGACGTGAAGGCCGTGGGCCAGGAACTGCTGCATGGCGGCGCGGCGGACGCGCGTGCGGCGCAGGGCGGCGGGCGTCAGCAGCCTGCGCACGACCGGGATCAGCGACAGCAGGAAGACGGCCAGGAAGACGCCCGCCTGCACCAGAGCATAGGCCGCCAGGGCGCGCCCGATCCCGGCCGAGGCGGCCGGGGCGTGGGCGATCTCCCATCCGCCGCCGAACGCCAGCCAGTCGCCGTTGAAGCCGAGGGGAATCAGGCCGAGCGGCGCCAGCAGGGCCGCCGCCGCCGCCCACCCCAGGCTGACGTCGCGATAGGACGACACCTGCCGCGCCACGACGCAGAAGATTTCGCCGGAGGTGTTCGCCTCGGCCTGGGCGATGGCCGCGGCCACGCGCGCATGATCGTCTGTCGTGAAACGCATCACCATCCCCCCGAGGCGCCGCCGCCGCCGAAGCCGCCGCCGCCGCCGCCGAAACCGCCGCCGCCGCCCCAGCCTCCGCCGCCCCAGCCGCCGCGGTCGTTCCGATCGCGGTTGCGCAAGGCCTCGCCGGCGGCCCAGATCAGGATGGGCGACAGGCCGTCGCCGCGTCCGCGTCGCTTGCGGCCGCCCGCCGCCGCTCGGATCATGCTGAAGAAGATGAAGGCGAAGACCAGCAGGATGACGATGGCCGGCAGGACCGGCTTGGTCGTCTGTGACGCCTGGCTCCTGGCTTCTTCGGCGCGGGCCTGGGCCTCGGCCGGATCGGCGGTCAGCTGGGCGATGATGGCGTCCGTCCCGGCGATGATGCCCGCCGCATAGTCGCCCTGGCGGAAGGGCGGCAGGATGTCGTTGCGGATGATCATGGACGAATAGGCGTCGGTCAGCACGCCCTCCAGCCCATAGCCGACCTCGATCCGCACCTTGCGTTCATTGGGCGCGACGATCAGCAGGGCGCCGCCGTCGTTCTCCTTCTGGCCGATGCCCCAGTGACGGCCCAGCTGATAGCCGAAGTCCTCGATCTCCTGGTCCTGAAGCGAGGGCAGGGTGACGACGACCAACTGGTCGCCGGTCTGCTGCTCCAGCGTCGCCAGCTTGCCCGTCAGGGCCTGTTCCTGTTCGGGGGTCAGCAGTTGCGCGTCGTCGACCACCCGCCCGGTCAGGGCCGGAAACCTGATCTCGGCGGCCTGACCGGGGCCGGGCAGGGCGGCCAGCCACAGGACGAGGCCCAGCATCAGCGCGGGAAGCAGGCCCCGCGCCGCGCCTTCCCTCAGGGCGAGGGCGGAAGGGCTCATTTCAGGCTTACTGCGCCGCCGGAGCGGGCGCGGCCGCGGGCGGCGTCGAACCGGGCGCTGCGCCGGGCGTGGTCGCGGGGGCGCCGCCGCCGGGCTGGACGCCCAGGTTGAAGTTGACGGCGGGCGCCGACTGGGCCTCGGCCGTGGCGGTGAACAACTGCATCGGCTTGGAGCCGCCGTGCAGGGTCTTGGCCCAGATCACATTGGGGAAGGTGCGCAGGGTGGTGTTGTAGTCGCGCACGGCCTCGTTGTAGTCGCGGCGCGCCACGGCGATGCGGTTCTCGGTCCCTTCCAGCTGCGACTGCAGGGTCAGGAAGTTCTGGTTGGCCTGAAGCTGGGGATAGGCCTCGACCGTCACCAGGAGACGCGACAGGGCGCTGGAAAGCTCGCCCTGGGCCTGCTGGTACTGCTGGAAGGCGGCGGCGTCATCGAGGTTGGAGGCGTCGATGTTGACGCTGGTGGCCTTGGCCCGCGCCTCGATCACCTGGGTCAGGGTGGTGCGTTCCTGAATGGCCGCGCCCTGAACGGTGGCGACCAGGTTCGGCACCAGGTCGGCCCGGCGCTGATACTGGCTCTGGACGTCGGCCCAGGCGGCCTCGGCCCGCTCCTGCTTGGTCGGAATGGTGTTGTAGCCGCAGGCGCCCACGGCGGGAGCCAGGACGACGACAGCGGCGACGGCCGCGATACGAGGCGAGAAACCAGCCATGAAGGACGCTCCTGCGGGCGGTCGTCGGGACCGCTGATCGCTAAAGACTATCGGGGCCGAAAGGCTCCGCTTCAAGGCCGCAATTTCAACCGGGCCTCCCTTCCCCCTCGATGAGGGAAAGGTCGGGGACGGGGGTGCGGACGCCATTCTGTCCGCGACAGCAAGGGAGACGCGCGTCGGAGTCTCCGAACCCGACTGGAAATCGATAGCCTGCACCCCCTCCCAACCCTCCCCCATCGAGGGGGAGGGCTTAGACCTGATTCAGGTCTTCCGGCTCGACTCCCGCCGCGCGGCAGGCGGCGGCGTAGGTGTTGGCCAGCAGGCAGGCGATGGTCATGGGGCCGACGCCGCCGGGGACGGGGGTGATGCGGCCCGCCACCTCGACCGCCTCGTTGAAGTCCACGTCGCCGACCACGCGGGTCTTGCCCTCGGCGGCCTTGACCGGATCGCGCGAGGGGACGCGGTTGATGCCCACGTCGATGACGGCGGCGCCGGGCTTGATCCAGTCGCCCTTGATCATCTCGGGGCGGCCGACGGCGGCGACCAGGATGTCGGCGGTGCGGCACAGGGCGGGCAGGTCGCGGGTGCGCGAATGGGCCACGGTGACGGTGCAGCTTTCGCCGATCAGCAACTGGGCCATCGGCTTGCCGACGATGTTGGATCGGCCGACGATGACCGCGTTCAGGCCCGACAGGTCGCCCAGCTGGTCCTTCAGCAGCATCAGGCAGCCCAGCGGGGTGCAGGGCACCAGGCCGGGCAGGCCGACGGCCAGGCGCCCGGCGTTGACGACGTGGAAGCCGTCTACGTCCTTGTCCGGAGAGATGGCGTCCAGCACGGCGGCCGAATTGATATGCTCGGGCAGGGGCAGCTGCACCAGGACGCCATGGATGCCCGCATCGGCGTTCAGGGACGCGATCAGCGCCAGCAGTTCGTCCTGAGTCGTCTCGATCGGCAGACGGTGGGTGTCGGATCGCATCCCGGCCCTCAGCGTGGTCTCGCCCTTGTTGCGGACGTAGAGCTGGCTGGCGGGGTCTTCGCCGACGATGACGACGGCCAGGCCGGGCTTGACGCCGTGAGCGGATTCCAGCCGCGCGGAGGCCGCCGCGACGCGCTCCACCAGGGTCTGGGAGAAGGCCTTGCCGTCGATCAGGGACGCGCGGGCGGGTTCGACAGCCATAGTCGGCTCCATCTGCCGGGAACTGGAAAGCGAAACCGCGATTTACAGGCGCTGCGGTTCGGCGTCTATGATGGCGTCAGCAAAGAGGTTTTTATGCGTTACTCCCTGTTCGTGGCGGCCAGCGTCGTCGCCCTCCTGTCCGCCGGCGCCGCCGGGGCTCAATCGGCGGCCGACGCCCGGCTGGGGGACAACATCCGCGGACGGCTGGAGGAGGGCGACGCCCGCACGCGCGGCGCGGAGACCTATCGTTACGACGACTACCGCGTGAACCTGCGCGCCGGGCAGCGGCTGGAAGCCGAGCTGACCTCGGATGATTTCGACGCCTATCTGGAAGTCTACGCCCAGGGCTCCATGCGTCAGTCGCTGGCCAGCGACGACGACGGCGCGGGCGAACTGAACGCCCGCCTGCTGTTCACCGCGCCGGAAGCCGGAGCCTATATCGTGCGCGCCCGCCCGTTCTCGGGCCTGGAGACCGGGGACTATCAGCTGTCGCTGAGGGAGCGGGTCGCGCCCCGCATGCCGCGACCGGGGCGCATCGCCGTCGGCCGCGACGTCTCGGCCCGCCTGGGCTCCGGCAGCGCCGAGGACGACGACGGCAAGCGTTACGACGCCTACGCCTTCCGCGCCTCGGCGGGCGAGCGGGTGAAGATCGACCTGGAATCCGACGACTTCGACGCCTTCCTGAGCGTCGGGCGCATCGTCAACGGAGCCTTCGTCCAGATGGCCGAGAACGACGACGGCGGCGACAGCCTGAACGCCCGCCTGGTCTTCACGGCCCCTGAGGCGGGGGAATATCTGATCCGCGCCACCTCCTTCAGCAGTTCCGCCCGCGGCGGTTACAGGCTGCAGCTCGAGCAGGGGCCGCCCGCCCCGACCGCGACGCCGACGGCCATCGGCGAAGAGACGCGCAGCCGCCTGGCGTCGGACAGCGCGACCAGCGATTCGGGCGCTCCGGCCGACCTTTATCGCTTCAGCGGCCGCGCCGGGCAGCGGTTGGCCATCACCATGAAGGCCGACGGCTTCGACACCTACCTGGAGCTGTTCGACGCCAATCACAACAGCCTGGCCAGCGACGACGACAGCGCCGGCGACCTGAACGCCCGCCTGACGCACACCCTGGCCGAGGACGGCGACTACCTGATCGAGGCCCGCGCCTTCTCCAGCGGCGAGGGCCCCTACACGCTGAAGATCGAGGAGATCGCGCCGCCGCCGCCGCCTTCGGCCATCGCCTTGGGCCAGACGGTCGAGGGCGAACTGACTGGCGGCGCCGCTACCGACGACGAGGGTCGCCTGTACGACGCCTTCGTCTTCAGCGGGACGGAGGGGCAGCGCATCCAGGCGGTCATGCGGTCCGGCGATTTCGACGCCTATCTGCAACTGGGGCTGAACGGAGACGAATTCAGCGAGATCGCCAGCGACGACGACGGCCTGGGCCAGGGCACGGATGCGCGCCTGATCTTCACCCTGCCGGAAACCGGCGAGTATGCGCTCCGGGCGCGGTCGTGGTCGCGTGACGCCAAGGGGCTGTATTCGCTGGAGCTTCAGGACCTGGGCGGCGAGCCTTCGCCGGGCAGCCTGCTGATCGGCGCGACGGTGCGCGGCCGCCTGACCGAGCGCGCCAGCATCACGGACGAGGGGGTCTATTACGACGCCTATCGCGAGGTCGGGGAGGAGAAGGACGGCGACTACTTCAAGCTGGACGAGGACGACGACAGCCTGTCCGACACCCACGCCCGCCTGAACTGGACCGCGCCGCGCGACGGGACCTATGTCCTGCGCGCCCGCAGCTTCGGCGCCAACTCGACCGGCGACTATGTGCTGATGACGGAGCGCCAACCCTGAGCGAACCCGGCGACGACGCGGCTTCGGCCCTGATCCTGGGCCGGAAGGACCAGCACCTGGACGTGGTGCTGGCCGGCGGCGGGCGTCATGCGCTGTCGGCCGGGTTCGACGACTGGCGCTTCGTGCACGAGGCCCTGCCGGACCTGGATCACGCCCGGATCGATCTGGGCGTCGACTTCCTGGGGCGGCGGCTGAAGGCGCCCTTGCTGATCAGCGCCATGACCGGCGGTCCCGCGCGGGCCGAGGCCATCAACGCCCGCCTGGCTGAGGCGGCCCAGCATCTGGGCATCGCCCTGGCGGTGGGATCGCAAAGGGCGGCGCTGGAAGGCGGCGCGGCGGGCGGCCTGGACTTCTCGCTGCGGCTGAAGGCGCCGGACACGCCGATCCTGGCCAATATAGGCGCGGCCCAGCTGACGCGCGGATTCGGCCGGGACGAGGCGCGCCGGGCGATGGACATGATCGGGGCCGACGCCCTGGTCGTCCATCTGAACCCGCTTCAGGAGGCCTGCCAGCCCGAGGGCGACCGGGACTGGTGGGGCGTGGGCGCCGCGCTTCAGGCCCTGATCCGCGACCTGGACGCGCCGGTGATCGTCAAGGAGACGGGCGCCGGGATTTCCGCCGTCACGGCCCAGCGCCTGATCGCCATGGGCGCCGCCGGGGTCGACGTGGCCGGGGCGGGCGGCGCCAACTGGGGCCTGATCGAAGGCGAAAGGGCGGCCGATCCGTCGGACAAGGCGCACGCCCTGACCTTCGCCGACTGGGGCATACCGACCGCGCGCGCCCTGGCCGAGGCGCGCAACGCCCTGCCGGACGCCGTGCTGATCGGATCGGGCGGCGTGCGCGACGGGGCGGACGTCGCCAAGGCGATCCGCCTGGGGGCGGATGTGGTCGGCATGGCCTCGGGCGTCATCCAGGCGGCGACCGTCTCGACCGAGGCGGTCGTGGAACGGTTCCAGCTCGTCGTTCGGCAACTGCGGACCGTCTGTTTTTGCGTGAACGCCGCGAATTTGGCGGCGCTGAAAAGAGTACCGTTGCTTCTCGCCAAGTAAGCTGGGCATTTCCGCCCTAACGATTTTAGCGTCGCACCCAAGGAGATTCCCATGCGCGCCCTGTTGATGACGTCGGTCCTGGCGTCCTCCCTGATTCTGGCCGGCGCCGCCGCGGCCCAGAGCTCCATCCGGCCTGGCCAGACCGTGACCGGCAACTTCAGCAGCAAGGACGCCCGCATGGACGACGGGTCCCATTATCGCTGCTACGTCGTCCAGACCCAGGCGGGTCAGGCCTATACGGTGACGATGCGGTCGGACGACTTCGACACCTTCCTGATGGCGGGCGCGGGGACGGACTGCGATGAGACCTCCGTCACGAACGACGACGGCCCGGACATGGGCACGGATTCACAGCTGCGCTTCGTCTCCAACGGCGGGAACTGGATCATCCGCGCCAACACCTTGAGCGAGGGCGAGACCGGCGCCTTCCGTCTCAGCGTCTCGGAGGGCCAGCGCCTGCGCCCGACCACCCAGGTCGTGCCGATCTCGGTGGGCGAAAGCAGCCAGGGACGCCTCGAATTCAGCGACCGCCAGGCCGACGACGGCTCCTTCTACGACTGCTACGCGCTGAACGTCACGCGCGGGGGCAATGTGTCGGTCCGCATGGATTCGGCGCAGTTCGACGCCTATCTCTCGCTGCATGAGGGGCCGCAGTGCGACGGCGCCAGCCTGGCCTCGGACGACGACAGCGGCGGCGGCACCAGCGCCCTGATCACCGAGAACTTGCGTCCCGGGTCCTATTCCTTCCGCGCCAACAGTCTCAGCGCGGCGCAGGAAGGCGACTATTCCGTCTCCGTCACGACGAGGCGCTGACAAGGAAAGGCCCCGGTTCGCCGGGGCCTTTTTCAATAGGAGAGACGGTCCGCTGCGGGCCGCCCGGTCGGCGGCGAATCCTTGAACGCGGACTGGCGCGCCTGGCGTTCTGCGGCGTAGTCGGGCTGGGGCGTGTCGAAGCCGAAGCCGTAGTCTTCTCGCTCCAGCCGAGGCGCGGCGGGGCGGACGATCGTCAGCGGCGCGTCGGCCTGCCCTGGCGGCGGCGGGGCGGGCGTCAGCTCCAGCCAGGCGCTCTCCACATAGGGCTCTTCATCCGAGGGACGGGCCAGCCGCTCGGGATCATGTTCATAGCCGTCCCGCAATTCTCCGACCGCCATGATGGAGCCGGGCGGCAGGTCCGGTTCGACCGGCGGCACGAGGTCGATGGCGACGGCCGGTCCGGCCGCCCGCGCGCGGTGCGCCGATGAGGTCGAACTCCAGGCGGCCCAGCCCGCCGCGCCCAGTCCGGTCAGGACCAGGGCGGCGCAGGCCAGGCTGAGGGCGTTTCTGTTCATCAGCGGCGGCGTCCTGCGTTGGTCGCCATACGAAAGCGCCAAACCGCCGTCCGGTTCAAGCCGAAGGCAGCAGATCGCCGGCGAAGGCGCGATAACGGCCCGCGCGGACCCCCTCGGTCGCCCGTGCGATGTCCGGCGCGAAGTAGCGGTCTTCCGTATAGGCGACGCCCGCCTCGCGCACGATGGCGTAGGCCTGCTCCAGTTCAGGCGAGGAGGTCAGGGGGCGACGGAACTCGATCCCCTGAGCGGCGGCCAGCAGCTCGATGCCGACCACGGCCGCCGTGTTGGCGGCCATGTCCAGCAGGCGCCGCGCGCCGTGGGTGGCCATCGACACGTGGTCTTCCTGATTGGCGCTGGTCGGCACGGTGTCGATGACGCAGGGGTGGGCCACCATGCGGTTCTCGGCCACCAGAGCCGCCGCCGTCACCTGGGCGATCATGAAGCCCGAGTTCACGCCGCTGTCCTTGACCAGGAAGGCGGGCAGGTCGGTCATCTTGGGGTCGACCAGGATGGAGGTGCGGCGCTCGCTGATATTGCCGATCTCGCACAGGACCATGGCGATCTGATCGGCGGCATAGGCGACGGGTTCCGCGTGGAAATTGCCGCCCGAGATGACGTCGCCGTCCTCGATGAAGACCAGCGGATTGTCGGTCACGGCGTTGGCCTCGCGCTCCAGCATGGCGGCGGCGTTGCGCAGCACGTCCAGGGTCGCGCCCATCACCTGCGGCTGGCAGCGCAGGGAGTAGGGGTCCTGCACCTTGGCGCAGTCGTGGCGGTGGCTGTCGCGGATGGCGCTGCCGCTCAGCAGTTCGCGCAGACGACGGGCCACGTCGATCTGACCCGGCTGGCCGCGCAGGGCGTGGATGCGGTGATCGAACGGCGCGTCCGAGCCCAGCAGGGCGTCGACCGACAGGCCGCCGGCGGCGATGGCGGCGGCGAACACGTCTTCGGCCGCGAACAGGCCGGTGAGGGCCAGGGCCGTCGAGCATTGGGTGCCGTTCAGCAGGGCCAGACCTTCCTTGGGACCCAGGATGACCGGCTTCAGCCCGGCCTTGGCCAGAGCCGAAACGGCGTCCAGCACCTGACCCTGATAGCGGGCTTCGCCGACGCCGATCAGGACGCACGACATATGGGCCAGCGGCGCCAGATCGCCCGAGGCGCCGACCGAGCCCTTGGACGGGATCAGCGGCAGGATCTCGGCGTTGACCATGCCGATCAGCGTCTCCAGCGTGTGACGACGCACGCCCGAGGCGCCCTTGGACAGGCTGGCGATCTTCAGCACCATCAGCAGGCGGGTGGTGTCTTCGTTCAGCGGTTCGCCGACGCCGCAGGCGTGGCTGAGCACCAGGTTCTTCTGAAGGGTTTCAAGGTCTTCCGCCGCGATACTGGTGTTGGCCAGCAGGCCGAAGCCGGTGTTGACGCCATAGACGGTGCGGCCTTCGTCCACGATGGCGGCGACGGTCGCCGCACCCTTCTCGACATTGGCCCAGGCGGCGTCGGTCAGGCTGACCGTGACCGGACCGTTCAGGACGGCGCGAAGCTGGGCGAGGGTGAGCGGGTCTTGGCCGATGGTGATCTGGGTCATGCGTAGTCCTTTCCCTTCTCCCCTTGGGGGAGAAGGTGGGCGGCGGAGCCGCTCGGATGAGGGGTAGGGTTCAGCGGGCTCGACAGGCGACGTTGAGCATGGGGATGCGTCCCCCTCATCCGTCTCGCTTCGCGAGCCACCTTCTCCCCCGAGGGGAGAAGGG
>JAFKFS010000075.1 GCA_017308115.1 Bordetella sp. | reverse complement strand
GCCCGGTCCTATGCGCGCGAGGCCCTGCTGCCGCGCGTGGTCGCCGCCTTCCGCGACGAGACCTTCGACCGCGCCATCATGACCGAGATGGGCGAGATGGGCTTTCTGGGGGCCATGCTGCCGGAACAGTACGGCGGCTCCGAAGCGTCGCACGTCGCCTACGGCCTGATCGCGCGCGAGGTCGAGGCGATCGACAGCGGCTATCGCTCGGCCATGAGCGTGCAGTCGTCGCTGGCCATGTACCCGATCTTCGCCTTCGGCTCCGAAGAGCAGAAGGCGAAGTTCCTGCCGAAGATGGCGGCGGGCGAACTGGTCGGCTGCTTCGGCCTGACCGAGGCCGACGGCGGGTCGGACCCGGCGTCGATGAAGACCACGGCGGTGGCGGTCGACGGCGGCTATCGCCTGAACGGCGGCAAATACTGGATCACCAACTCGCCCATCAGCGACCTGGCCGTCGTCTGGGCCAAGCTGGACGGCGTGATCCGCGGCTTCATCGTCGAACGCGACTTCGACGGCTTCACCACGGGCAAGATCGGCGACAAGCTGTCCTTGCGCGCCTCGATCACCGGCGACATCGGCCTGAACGACGTCTTCGTGCCGGAAGCCAACATCCTGCCGGGCGTGCAGGGTCTGCGCGGGCCCTTCTCCTGCCTGAACAAGGCGCGCTTCGGCATCGCCTGGGGGGCGATGGGCGCGGCCGAGTTCTGCTTCCACGCCAGCCGCGACTATGTGGCCGAGCGCACCCTGTTCGGCCGCCCGCTGTCGGCGCGCCAGCTGGTGCAGAAGAAGCTGGCCGACATGCAGACCGAGATCTTCCTGGGCTTCGAGGGCGCCTATGCGCTCGGCCGTCTGCTGGACACCGGCGCCTGGGTTCCCGAGGCCATCAGCCTGATGAAGCGCAACAACTGCGGCAAGGCCCTGGCCGTGGCGCGCGAGGCCCGCGACATGCACGGCGGGGCCGGGATCACCGGCGAACTGCACGTCATGCGCCACGCCATGAACCTGGAAACGGTCAACACCTATGAGGGCGCGCACGACGTCCACGCCCTCATCCTCGGCCGCGCCATCACCGGCGAAGCCGCTTTCTGACGCCTCAGTCGTCGTCGGACGGGCGCGGCGCGGCGGGGACCCCGGCCGGCGGCCTGCCCCCGCTGACCTCCGGCTGATACAGGCCCGTGACGGCGCGCACGATGAAGCCTTCGGGGCGGACGCGCGGGCCGAAGCGGGCGCACGGGTCAGGCTCGGCGATGCGACGCGGCTTGCGGTCGGCCGGGGCGAAGGCGTCGCCGACCATGTCGCCGAAGGCCTCGGCCAGCTGATGGGCGTCGCCGACCCGCGACAGGGAGGGGTTCTCGGCGCCGATCACCGTGGCGTTGCGCGCCCAGACGATGGCGGCCACCTGTCGGCCGTCGGGGTCCAGCAGTTCCGCCTCGGCGGCCAGGCCGCCGGTGGCGCCGGGCGCGCGCAGGGCGATCGGGCCGGGGATGAAATAGCTTGCGGCCGCCGAGGCGATCGAGCCCGCCTGGCCGGTGGGGCTGATCCGCGTCGCCGCCAGCCGCACCCGCGCCGCGTCGGGCGCCGGGCCGTCCAGCACCGTGAACCGCTCGCTCAGCTCATAGCAGACCTGACGCTCCATCTCGCCCAGCACCAGGGTCCAGTCCTCGGGGCTGAGGGCCGGGGCTGCGTCGGCGGTCAGCTCGGCCCGCTCGATGTGGATCCGCTCGATCGCCTGCGCCCCGGCGTCGTCGCGACGCTGGCGGACCGAGGCCCGCAGGCTGTCCGGCCGCGCCGCCAGACCCTCGTAGGATGACAGATAGCCCGACGTCGGCTCCGGGGGCGTGGCGCAGGCGGCGATGGACAGGCCCAGCGCCGCAAGGAGAAGCACGGGTCTGCGGCGTGACGTCATGAGGATGCTTCCGAAGCCGGAAAGGGCGGCCCCCCAATACGCGCGCGGCTCCGGTTCGGTTCACAGGGACGCGGCCGCCGCGCTCGCGCCGGGCATCGTCATGGCGGCTTTCCCGCGCTAGGCTGGGAGCCAGCAAAGGGACCGACCATGATACGACACAGCCTGCCGGCCTCGACCGGAGCCGCCCTTGTCCTGATCCTGAGCGCCGCGCCGATGGGGGCGTGGGCGGCCGCGGCCCAGGCGCCGGCCCAGACGGCGGCCCAGAGGTCCGCCGTTCAGGGCCTGCCCTATGACGCCCGGCGCGGGGTCTTCACCTTCGCCAGCGGGCTTGAGGAAAGCCTGCCCGCCGTGGTGCAGGTGACCACCCTGGGCCAGTCGCGCGGTCCCAGTTCGGAAAACAATCCCAAGCCATCGCAGGGCGGCTCGGGCGTCATCATCGACGCGCGCGAAGGCATCATCGTCACCAACCATCACGTCATCGAGAACGGCCAGAAATTCACCGTCGACCTGATCGACGGCCGCCTGTTCGACGCGACCCTGATCGGCGCCGACAAGGCGACCGACATCGCCGTGCTGAAGATCGACGCCACGGGCCTGTCGCAGGTGGCGACGGTCGATTCCGACACCCTGCGCAGCGGCGACCTGGCCTTCGCGGTCGGCTATCCCCTGGGCCTGGACCAGACCCTGACCATGGGCGTCATCTCGGGCCTGAACCGCTCGGGCATGGGCGACGCCATCGAGGACTACATCCAGACCGACGCGGCGGTGAACTCGGGCAATTCGGGCGGGCCGCTGCTGGACAGCCGGGGGCGGTTGATCGGCATCAACACCGCCATCCTGTCGGGCGGCTTCGGCGGGGGCAACGACGGCATCGCCTTCGCCGTGCCGACGCGCATCATGATGTTCGTGGTCGACCAGCTGCGCGCCGCCGGCGAGGTCAAGCGCGGCCGCGTCGGTCTGGGCCTGGGCTCCCTGACGGCCGAGCGCGCGCGCGAGATCGGGCTGAACATCGTGCGCGGCGCCGTGGTCTATGACGTCGAGCCGGGCTCGGCGGGCGAGAAGGCGGGGCTGAAGGCCGGCGACGTGCTGACGCGCATCCAGGACCGCCCGGTGGCCAACGCCGGTTCGGTCCAGGCCACGGTCGGCATCGCCCGCGCCGGAACCCAGATGCCGGTCGTCTATCTGCGCGACGGCCGCGAGGCCTCGACCCGGCTGACGGTCGAGCCGTCCGATCCGGCGCCGGTGCGCCTGGGCGCCCAGGCGGCCATGGCGCGCGGCCTGACGGTGCGCAACCCGGCCTCCGGGCCCGGGGCCCAGATCGCGGTGGTGGAGGCGGGGTCGTCGGCCGCCGGCGCCGGCTTCCAGGCGGGCGACGTGGTGGTTCAGGCGAACGGCGCCGAGATCGCGGACATGAAGGATCTGGCTCAGCGCCTGCAGGCGGCGGGCGAGGCGGTCGTGCCGCTCATCGTGCTGCGCGACAACGAGCGGGTCGAGATCGACCTGCCGGCCTGATCCGCGCTGTCTGAAGCTCTACGGCATCGCCCGCGTGACCCGGCGTCGCGCGGGCGAAGTCTTGTGCGTCTGGCGGGAAGCGCACAGCAAAACGCCCGCGCCGCCGGGAGGGGGAGGAGGGGCTGGCGCGGGCGTCGCTTGGAGGAAGCATCGGCCCGCCGAAGCCCTGAGCGGAAAAATCCAGGGGGCTGGGGGGGGCTGTTCAGGATCCGGGACGTTTCCGAACTCCGACAGGCCGATGATGCATGTGTGCGCGCCCTTCCGGGCGGGCGAAGGACCGAATGGGGGCCTTTTCGTGTCGGTTCGGATTTTCCCGGTCGGTGAAGCTTAGACCTTCGACAGGATCAGGGTGGCGTTGGTGCCGCCGAATCCGAAGGAGTTGGACATGACGTGTTTCAGTTCGCCGTCGTGGCGTCGGCGCAGGATCGGCATGCCCTCGAACTCGGGGTCCAGGGTCTCGATGTGGGCGCTTTCGGCCGCGAAGCCGTGCTTCATCATCAGCAGGCAGTAGATGGCTTCCTGCGCGCCCGCCGCGCCCAGGGAGTGGCCCGTCAGCGACTTGGTCGAGGAGATCATCGGCATGGCGTCGCCGAAGACGTTGCGCACGGCGCCCATCTCCTTGCTGTCGCCGACTGGCGTGGAGGTGCCGTGCGGGTTCAGGTAGTCGATCTTCGGATGGCCCGCCATTTCCAGGGCGATCTTCATGCAGCGCTCGGCGCCCTCGCCCGAGGGGGCCACCATGTCGTAGCCGTCCGAGTTGGCGCCGTAGCCGGTGACCTCGGCGTAGATGGTCGCGCCGCGCGCCACGGCGCGTTCGTACTCCTCCAGCACGACGATGCCCGCGCCGCCGGCGATGACGAAGCCGTCGCGGCCGGCGTCATAGGCGCGCGAGGCGACCGAGGGCGTGTCGTTGAAGTTGGAGGACATGGCCCCCATGGCGTCGAACATGTTGGACATGGACCAGTCGATGTCCTCGCAGCCGCCGGCGAAGACCACGTCCTGCTTGCCCCAGGCGATCTGTTCGGCGGCCGCGCCGATGCAGTGGGCCGAGGTCGCGCAGGCCGAGCTGATCGAATAGTTGACGCCCTTCAGCTCGAACCAGGTGGCCAGGACGGCCGAGGGGCCGGAGGCCATGGCCTTGGGCACGGCGAAGGGGCCGACGCGCTTGGGCGAGCCCTTTTCGACGGTGGTGGCGGCGGCCTGCAGGATGACCTGGGTCGAGGGGCCGCCCTCGCCCACGATCAGGCCGATGCGGGGGTCCTTGATCTGTTCGGCGGTCAGGCCGCTGTCCTTCAGCGCCTCCTCGAAGGCGATGTGGGCCCAGGCCGTGCCGTTGGCCAGGAAGCGCGCGGCGCGGCGGTCGACCAGCGGCGCCCAGTCCTCGGCCGCATGACCCAGGGCGGGCGGCGCCCAGACCTGGGAGCGGAAGCCGTATTTGGCGTGATCGGCGGCGTGCCGGACGCCCGACTTGGCGTCGCGCAGGGAGGCCGCGACCTCGTCCTGTCCGGTGCCGATGGAGGAGACGATGCCCAGTCCGGTGACGACGACACGCCGCATGGTGTTTCCTATCATTCAGTCTTCAGGCGCCGCGTTGGCCGCGGTCTGGATAAAAAGTGGGATCAGGCGGCGCTCGGTTCCACCGGCGCCGCGCCGCCGAACAAGCCGACGCGCATGTCCTGACAGGTGTAGATGACCTCGCCGTCGGCCTCGAGCACGCCGTCGGCGATGCCCATGACCAGCTTGCGGTTGATGACGCGCTTCAGGTGGACCTTATAGACCACCTTCTTGACGTCCGGCGTCACCTGGCCGGTGAATTTGACCTCGCCGACGCCCAGGGCGCGGCCCTTGCCCGGTCCGCCGATCCAACCGAGGTAGAAGCCGACCAGCTGCCACATGGCGTCCAGGCCCAGGCAGCCCGGCATGACCGGATCGCCGATGAAGTGGCACTGGAAGAACCAGAGGTCCGGGTTGATGTCGAGTTCAGCCTCGACATAGCCCTTGCCGTAGTCGCCGCCGTCGGCGCTGATGGTCTTGATCCGGTCGAACATCAGCATGGGCGGCGCCGGCAGCTGGGCGTTGCCCGGACCGAACAGCTCGCCCCGGCCCGAGGCCAGCAGGCCTTCGTGATCGAACGACGACGGATATTGCGACTGGCTCAAGGAAATCGGCTCCGAAAGGTGTTGCTGGCGGGTTACACGACCCGGCGTCCGCGCTCAACCATGCGTCAGCATATCCCGGTCAGGAGGCGCGGCCGGCTCCGGCGGGCCGGTCGGCGTTGCACAGGGCGCGCGCCTGCGTGCCGAACACGGCGCGCTCGGGCACCCAGCCGCGCAGCTTGCGCGCCCGCACCCGGCACCAGCCGTCCTCGCATTCATCCAGGGCGACCAGGGCGTGCGGCGACAGAAGGGCGCGGATGGAGGCGGTTTCGGACCGACCCGAGCGGATAGGCACGACCTCGTCCGAACGGTTGAAGACGCTGCGGCGGCCCGAGGCGACGGTGCGGTGGATCCAGGCCACGGCGCCGTCCGGGTCGCAGATCTTGCGCCACTCGCGCGTCTCGGCGATCACCTGGACCGGCAGGCCGGCGGCGCGGTATTCCCACAGGATGCGATAGTCGAGGCCCGGCCCCTGGCGCGCCCGCACCTGCGAGGATTTCAGCGTCACCCAGCGCGGCACCTCCAGCCCCGTCGGGGTCGGGCGGCCGTCGGGCATGGTCGAGCCCGCCGACAGCAGAAGCCCGGTCATGAGAAGGACGGCGGCCGCTGCGACGCGCGGCGCCCTTTTGAACCTGACCTCAGCTTTGCTAGACACCGGACATCGACCCGTTCCGAACGGGCGCCGCCCGTTGAAAACCCAGGTCCCCTATGTCCTCCCGCAAGCTTAAGGTCGTATTAACCAGACGCCTGCCCGACGCGGTCGAAACGCGGATGCGCGAGCTTTTCGACGCCGAGTTGAACCTGGCCGACCGGCCGATGTCGCGCGACGACCTGGCCGCCGCCCTGCAACGGGCCGAGGTGCTGGTCCCCACCATCACCGACCATCTCGACGCGGCGCTGATCGAGGGCGCGGGCGAGCAGCTGAAGATGATCGCCAACTTCGGGGCGGGCGTGGATCACATCGACATCGACGCCGCCGTGGGACGCGGGATCATCGTCACCAACACGCCGGGCGTCCTGACCGAGGACACCGCCGACCTGGGCATGAGCCTGATCCTGGCCGTCAGCCGCCGCATCGTCGAAGGCGCCGAGGTCGTGGCCGAGGGCCGCTTCGAGGGCTGGAGCCCGACCTGGATGTGCGGGCGCAAGCTGTGGGGCAAGCGCCTGGGCGTCGTCGGCATGGGCCGCATCGGCCAGGCCCTGGCCCGCCGCGCCAGGGCCTTCGGCATGCAGGTCCACTATCACAACCGCAAGCCGGTCCCGGACATGATCGCCGAGGAGCTGGGCGCCACCTGGTGGGACGACCTGGACCAGATGCTGGCGCGGATGGACGTCGTCTCGCTGAACTGCCCGGCGACGAAGGAGACGCATCATCTGCTGTCGGCCGAGCGCCTGGCCCGGCTTCAGCCGCACGCCATCGTCGTCAACACGGCGCGCGGCGAACTGATCGACGAGGCCGCCCTGGTCGAGGCCCTGGACCGCCGCGCCCTGTTCGGCGTCGGCCTGGACGTGTTCGAACAGGAGCCCAAGGTGCATCCCGGCCTGATCGGACGCCCGAACGTGGTGCTGTTGCCCCACCTCGGCTCGGCCACCATCGAGGCCCGCCAGGACATGGGCGACCGGGTGATCGCCAACATCATGACCTATCAGAACGGCCACCGCCCGCCCGACCGCGTCATCCCGGCGATGCTCTAGAGCGAAATCGGTTTAGTTGGATGCAAGTCCAAATAAGCTCAGATATTCGCTCCGGAATAATGCTCTAGGGGCGCCCCGATCCGCAGACGGGACAGGCCGGGTCGGCGGCGATCTTCACGACCCGGCCGGCGCCCGCCAGGCCGTCGTAGAGCATCAGCCGGCCGGTCAGCGGCTCGCCCGCTCCCGTGATGAGCTTGATCGCCTCCAGCGCCGCCATGGCCCCGATGACGCCCGCCAGGGCGCCGATGACGCCGACGCGGGCGCAGGTCTCGGCGTCGGGCGGAATCTCGGGCACCAGGCATTGGTAGCAGGGGCGGCCTTCGAACACCGACACCTGTCCCGACCAACGTCCCAGGGCGCCCGAGACCAGGGGCTTGCCCGCCGCCACGCAGGCGGCGTTGACGGCCAGGCGGGTGGCGAAGTCGTCGGTTCCGTCCAGCGCCAGGTCGAAGTCCTGCATCAGGGCCGTCGCGCCGTCCGGCGTCAGGCGCCGGTCGAAGGTCCGGATCGCGACATGGGGGTTCAGGGCGTTGAGCCGTTCGGCTCCGGCTTCGACCTTGGAGCGTCCGGGTTCGTCGGCGGTGAAGGCGATCTGGCGCTGCAGATTCGACAGGGCGACCGTGTCGTCGTCGACCAGGCCCAGCGTCCCCACCCCGGCGGCGGCCAGGTACAGGGCGGCCGGATTGCCCACGCCGCCCATGCCGACGATCAGCACCCGGGCGCGCTTCAGCGCCTGCTGCCCCGGGCCGCCGATCTCGGACAGCACCAGCTGGCGGGCGTAGCGTTCGACTTCCTCGTCGGAGAAGCGGATGGGGGCGGGGGCGGCGGGCTGGGTCACGGCGACCTGTCTAGCGCAGTCCCGCGGAGGCGTCAGGCGGGAAGCGAAAAGGTTTCGGAGGCGGAGATCAGCAAGGCCTCGGCCTGGGCCGCGTTCAACTGATCCAGGGTCGCGCCGATCATGTGCGGCAGGGCGGGGGAAGGCATCTCCACCAGGGTCATCGGCCACTGCGGGAACAGGCGCTCGCGCACGTTCTGGTCCGAAAGCAGCCGGACGTCCTGATGCCGGGGATCGGCCCGCAGCCGGTCGATAAGGCGGTCCACGTCGGAACGGCGGCCTTCGATGGCCTGCAGGAAGCGCCCCTCATGGCGCATCAGCACGCCCGTCAGCCCGTCGCGCCGATTGTTCTGCATGGATGCGCCGAGGATTTCGGCGAGGACCAGCAAGCTCGTCCTGGCGTCGCCGACGGCGTCGCTGACATAGATGGCGCGGTGCAAGGGCAAGGCGGAGACTCGAACTGAACGCAGGGGCGACGGGGAGGGGGCTCCTGTCATGCGGCCGTCCGATAGGCAAGCGGAGCCATATTTCGGGCGGGCGGTTGCGGCGCGGGGCCGTCTTGCGGCGACGCCGCTTCCTCGCCATCTGATCCGTCATGAACACGACCGCCTCTAATTTTCCCGACTGGCACGGCACCACCATCCTGGCGGTGCGCAAGAACGGCCGCACCGTCATCGCCGGCGACGGCCAGGTCTCCATGGGGCCGACCATCGTCAAGGGCGCCGCGCGCAAGGTGCGCACCCTGGCGAACGGCAAGGTGCTGGCGGGCTTCGCCGGGGCCACGGCCGACGCCCTGACCCTGATCGAGCGGCTGGAGGCCAAGCTGGAGCAGTATCCCGACCAGCTGGCGCGAGCCTGCGTCGAACTGGCCAAGGACTGGCGCACCGACCGCTACCTGCGCCGGCTGGAGGCCATGCTGCTGGTCGCGGACAGGGACGCCATTCTGACGGTGACGGGCGTCGGCGACGTGCTGGAGCCGGAATACGGCGTGGCCGCCGTCGGCTCGGGCGGCAACTACGCCCTGGCCGCCGCCCGCGCCCTGATCGACGAAAACTCCGAACTGGACGCCGAGCAGATCGCCCGCAAGGCCATGAAGATCGCCGCCGACATCTGCGTCTACACCAACGGCAATCTCACGGTGGAAAGCCTTTAATGACCGACCTGTCTCCCCGTGAAATCGTCTCCGAACTGGACCGCTTCATCGTCGGCCAGGACGAGGCCAAGCGCGCCGTGGCCGTGGCGCTGCGCAACCGCTGGCGCCGCAAGCGGGTGCCCGACGACCTGCGCGACGAGGTCACGCCCAAGAACATCCTGATGATCGGCCCGACGGGCGTGGGCAAGACCGAGATCGCCCGGCGTCTGGCCCGCCTGGCCGGCTCGCCCTTCCTCAAGGTTGAGGCCACCAAGTTCACCGAGGTCGGCTACGTCGGCCGCGACGTCGATCAGATCATGCGCGATCTGGTCGAAAGTGCTCTGGTCATGGTGCGCGACCGACGCCGTGCGGGCGTGAAGGCCCGCGCCGAGGGCCAGGCCGAGGAACGCATCCTCGACGCCCTGGTCGGACCCGGCTCGCAGCCTGCGACGCGCGAAGCCTTCCGCAAAAAACTGCGCGCCGGGGAACTGGACGACAAGGAGATCGAGATCGCTCTGGCGGACACGACCTCACCGCTGCAAGGGCTGGATGTGCCGGGCGGCGGCGGCAATGTCGGCCTGCTGAACCTGTCGGAGATGCTGGGCAAGATGGGCGGCGGCCGCACCAAGACGGTCAAGCTGGCCGTGCGCGACGCCCTGGCGCCCCTCGTGACGGAAGAGAGCGACAAGCTGCTGGATCAGGAAAGCCTGACCAAGGAGGCCCTGCTGCTGGCCGAGAACGAGGGCATCGTCTTCCTGGACGAGATCGACAAGGTGGCCGCGCGTCAGGATCGCGGCGGCGGCGCCGACGTGTCGCGCGAAGGGGTGCAGCGCGACCTGCTGCCCCTGATCGAGGGCACGACCGTCTCGACCAAATACGGGCCG
>JAFKFS010000074.1 GCA_017308115.1 Bordetella sp. | reverse complement strand
CGGCTGACCGCCTCGACGAAGCTGAGCCGCTCCGTCTCCTGCAGGAAGGTGATGACGTCGCCGTGCTTGCCCGAGCTGAAGTCGTGGAAGAAGCCCTTGTCGTCATTGACGAAGAAGCTGGGCGACTTCTCCTTCGAGAAGGGGCTCAGGCCGACGAACTCGCGTCCCTGACGCTTGAGCTTCACCGTCCGTCCGATGATGTCGGACGGCCGAAGGCGGGCCTTCAACTCCTCGATGAACCGTTCGTCAAATCGCACGCCTGACCTATGCCGTCCGATGGCGGGCGAAAGCCAGCCCCGGCCCTCCCCCGGCCGGGACGGCGCCCGTCCAAACACGCCGCTGGGGATAAGTCCGGGGACAACGCCGACTTCCTTCTGTCGCCCGAGTGGGCTTTAACGCCTTCAGCCTCGCCGGAGCCCAGCGACCATGCGCCGTCTTCGTCTTCTCGTCCTGATGCTGCTGCCCGCCGCCCTGCTGGCGCTCGGCGCCTGCCAGACGATTCCGCGGCCCGTCTTCGACGCCTCCGACCTGGCCGCAGCCAGTCCGCCCTGGCGCTATGACTTCCTGACCCCCGAGGCCCGCGACCGCTTCATGCGCGAGACGGTCGGCGCCCGGAACGCCACGACGGACGGGACCTTCGACATTCTGGCCCTGTCCGGCGGCGGGGCCAACGGCGCCTATGGCGCGGGCGTCATGGTCGGCTGGAGCCAGGCCGGCGACCGGCCCCGGTTCGAGGTGGTGACCGGCGTCTCGACCGGCGCCCTGATCGCCCCCTTCGTCTTCGCCGGCCCGCGGTTCGATGCGGCGCTGGAGCACGCCTACACCAGCGGCCAGACCGACGACCTGCTGAAGTCGCGCGGCCTGCTGGCCCTGATGCTGCCCGGCGTGTTCAAGCCCGAGCCCCTGACCAATCTGGTGCTGAACAACATCTCGCCCGAACTGCTGGCGGCCATCGCCGAGGAGCACCGCAAGGGCCGCCGCCTCTACGTCTCGACCACCAGTCTGGACACCCAGACCCAGGTCGTCTGGGACATGGGCGCCATCGCCCAGCGCGACGACCCGGCCTCGCGCCTGCTGTTCGTCAATGTGCTGATCGCCTCGGCCAGCATTCCCGGCGCCTTCCCGCCCGTCCTGCTGGACGTCGAGCATCAGGGCCGCCGCATCCAGGAACTGCACGTCGACGGCGGCACCGTGTCCAGCTTCCTGGTCGTGCCCCAGGCCCTGCTGCTGGAGGCGCCGGACGCCCGCTCCCTGGACGACGCCCGCATCTGGATCGTGGTCAACGGCAAGTGGGACCCGCGCTTCGAAGTCTCGCGCATCTCGGCCATCAGCATCGCCGCCCGCAGCTTCGACACCATGATGAAGGCCCTGCAGCGGTCGGACCTGACCGCCGTCACCCAGTTCGCCCGGCGCCGCGGCCTGACCCTTGCGGTCGCGGCCATCCCCGACCAGGCCGAGGCCAACACCCTGGACTTCACCCAGGCCCACATGACCGCCCTGTTCCGGACGGGCGAGACCGAAGCCCTGGCCGGCCGCGCCTTCGAACGCCGCGTCGATCCGGCCGAGCCGCGCCCCAGCCCGCGACGTCAGGCGGACCAGACGTCGCCCGCCGGTTAGGACATCATTAACCATATGGGCCGCAATGAGGCCACAACCATCTGATTACGAACAATATTTTTGAATACAGCGGAACGGTCCACAGGCTCTGTGGATTGTTTCAGCGTCTCTGAGAAACAGAGTCCGTTCCTGACGGCGCCGCCGCAGACCGCGACCGACGCCGTTCGCAGATGGGTTTTCCCATGTTCATCGCCATCGCCCGCCCGGCGGTGGAGCCCCAAGGCCCCGACGCCGTCGCCGTCCCCGGCTCTCCCGCTGTTCCCCCGCTCAAGCCGCGCGCGCTTCACGCCCGCCTGCTGGCCAACGCCGCCCAGCGACGTCAGCGCGGCCGGCTGCGGCGTCAGGAGAACCGCCGCGAGGACGCCGACTACTGGCTGCACGCCGCCTGCGTCGCCGTCGCCAGGGCGGCCCAGCTGCGCCGCGACCAGGCCGTGCGTCTGCCGTAGGAAGTCAGCGCAGCTCCGGCAGGCGTCGAGCCAAGGACTCTCTGAGTTTGCGTCCGCGCTCGGACAGGCTCTTACCCCTGCGCCGCTCGCGCGCCTCGAAGCCCTGGCCCCAGCGTTGGTGCATGGCGGCCGTCAGGAGCGGGTGGCGATCATACTGGTGCACGATCGGGCTGACCCCGCCGTCCGGGTTCACGATCCGGCCGGTCCCGTCCAGCGACAGGGCCTCGCCGGGCGTCAGGCCGACCGTGGCGATCCGGCCGTAGTTGGGGACCGCCTCCCCCTCCACCAGCCCCAGGTGCAGGGCGATGTTGCAGGCCGCCTGGTCGGCTCCGAAGGCGCCGCCGATCTCGGACCGGGGAATGGCCGCCAGCATCAGCAGGGTGCGGCAGAAGCGGATCATGCACGCGCGCGGCCCCATCACGGTGCCGACGCAGACGCACGGCTTGTCGGCCAGGGCCCGCGCCACGTCCTCGCCGCCGACGCCGCGCAGGTATTTCATGTTGAAGGCGTGCCCCTTCAGCCCGCCGTCGTACTCGACGTAGAATTCGGGCCTGACGGGCGGCGGGTCGAACGGCGGAGCCTGGAAGACCACGTCGCGCACGTCGGTCAGCAGGACGCTGCGCGCCCAGGGCCGCGCGCTCATCAGGGCGTCGAAGACGGCGAACCTCTGCATCACCGGATGCGGTCGCCAGACGCCGCCGCCGGGGGGCGGAGGCGCCGCCGACTCCACGCCATGTCCGGCCAGGAAGGCCAGAAGCGCCGGCTCCTGATCCGTCACCAGCACCACCGGCCCGGCGTAGACGGCGCGCAGGGAGCGCACGAAAACCGCCACGTCGGCGGCGTCATAGCCGGTGGCGTAGCCCAGGATCAGATCATGCTCGCCCGCCGCAAAGGTCGGAGAGGCCCCCCTCTCGCCCGCGATCGCGGCGACGACCCAGCCCAGATAGGCCGACTTCGCCGCCGGTGAAGCCATTTACGCCCTCATGGAATCCACGAAACGCTTGAACAGATAGAGGCTGTCGGTCGGGCCCGACGAGGCCTCGGGGTGGTGCTGCACGCTGAACACCGGCCGGTCCTTCAGGGCGATGCCGCAGTTGGTCCCGTCGAAAAGCGACACATGGGTTTCGACCACGGCCTCGGGCAGGCTGTCGCGATCCACCGAGAACTCGTGGTTCATCGACACGATCTCGACCTTGCCCGTGGTCAGGTCCTTGACCGGATGGTTGGCGCCGTGGTGGCCCTGCTCCATCTTCAGCGTCTTGGCGCCCAGGGCGATGGCCAGCATCTGGTGGCCCAGGCAGATGCCCATCAGGGGCTTGCCGCTGTCCAGCAGCTTGCGAATCTCGGGCACGGCGTATTCGCCGGTCGCGGCCGGGTCGCCCGGACCGTTCGACAGGACCACGCCGTCGGGATCGCGGGCCAGGATGTCCTCGGCCGTGCTCGAGGCCGGGACCACGGTGATCTTCACCCCGGTCGAGGCCAGGGCGCGCAGGATGTTGCGCTTCACCCCGTAGTCGATGACCACCACCAACTTGTCGCCGGCCTCGGGCCTGGCGTAGCCAGTCGGCCATTCCCAGGCGCCCTCGGTCCATTCGAAGGCCTGGGTGGTCGAGGCGTCCTTGGCCAGGTCCAGCCCGACCAGACCCTTCCAGTCGCGCGCCTGGGCCGTCAGGGCCTCCAGGTCGAACTTGCCCTCGGGGTCATGGGCGATGACGGCGTGCGGGGCGCCCTTCTCGCGGATCAGCTGGGTCAGGGCGCGGGTGTCGACGCCCGCCAGGCCGATGACGCCGCGCGACTTCATCCAGGCGTCCAGCCCGCCCGTGGCGCGCCAGTTGGCCGGATCGGTCGGCACGTCGCGCAGGATGACGCCGCGCGCCGCGCGCTCGGGCGCCTCGCCGATCTGCTCGACGTCCTCCAGGTTCACGCCGACGTTGCCGATGTGCGGGAAGGTGAAGGCCAGGATCTGGCTCATGTACGAAGGGTCGGTCAGGATTTCCTGATAGCCCGTCATGGCGGTGTTGAAGACCACCTCGCCCACGGCCGAGCCGGTCGCCCCGACGCCGACCCCCGACAGGACCGTTCCATCTGCGAGCACGAGGACGCCGGTGGCGCCGGACAGGATTTGAGTCGTCATGGCGCAGGGCTCCTAGCAGTGAATACGGGCGGACAAACGGCGGGGTCGCTAAAGAGATGCAGGGGTCGTGTCAACACGGGCCTTCGACTATGCGCCCTGCGCGCGTCCCTGTCGCTTGCGAACCCACAGCCAGGCCAGGCTGGTCACGGCGAAGAAGCCGACGCTGGGCCAGATGTAGCCGCCCGCCGCCGCCGCGACCGCAAAGGCCGAGAACACCGCCCCGCCGACGGCCAGAAGACGCCAGCCCGGCCTGGTCGTCAGCTTCCACAGCGTCACCGAGCACAGGGCGTACAGGCACAGCGTCAGCACCGAGGTCACGCCGATCAGCACGCCGAATTGCTCGCCCAGCGTCGGCTGGGCGCTGGCGATCACCATGGCGCTCATGATGGCGCCGTTGATCAGGGGGTTGGACAGGGGCGTCCTGCCCTTCTGCGCCCCGCCGAACCAGCGCGGCAGCCAACCCGCCTCGGCCGAGGCGCGCGCCGTCTCGCCGCCCATCATGGTCCAGCCCGCGATGGTGCCGGTCGCCTTGATGACGGCGCAGGCCGCCACCAGACCGGCGACCGAGGCCCCCATGACCCGCGCCACCAGATCGGCGTAGGGGCTGGTCGAATGGGCCAGGACGTCGGCCGGAATGACGCCGAACACCGCCACGCTGGCCGCCACATAGACGACGAAGGCCAGCAGAACCCCGCCCAGCGAGGCGCGGCCCACGTCGGTCGCCGGATTCTTGACCTGGCTGGACAGGGCCGCTGCGCTCTCGACGCCCAGGAAGGCCCAGAAGATGACGGCCAGCGACGCCGGAACCGTCTTCATCAGCGGCTCGCCCGCCGGGCTCCACGAGGCGGCGAAGGTCTCGCCGCTGAAGGCGACGGCGCCGGCGATGATGGCCAGGGCGATCGGGATCAGCCCCAGCGCCAGGGTGATCGCCCCGAACCGCGCCGCCGTCTTCGACCCCGCCGCATAGGCCGCCGTGGTCAGCCAGATCAGCGCCAGATTGCTGAGCGCCCCCCACATCGGCGCCTTCAGCACCGGGAAGAAGAAGGCCAGATAGCCGGTCCCCGCCACCGCCACGGCGACGTTGCCGGTCAGGCAGGCGGCCCAATAGGCCAGCCCCGTCTGGTAGCCCAGGAACCGCCCCAGACCGCGCCGGGCGAAGTCCGACAGGCCGTCGGCCTCCGGCTGCATCCGCCCCAGGCCGCCGAACACCAGGGCCAGGGTCACGGCCCCGACGCCGCAGACGATCCAGCCGATGAAGCTGCTGCTGCCGGTCGGCGCCAGGGTGGCGGGCAGCAGATAGACGCCCGATCCGATCATATTGCCCGCCACCACCAGGGCGGCCAGGCCCCAGCCGATGCGGCGCGACGGTTCAGGCAGGATGTCGACGTGGCTCATGAGCGCGCCTTAGACCGAAACGCCGCAGCCGTCGCCCTCAAGATCGGCTCTTCTTCTCTCCGCTCGTCCCGGCGTCCGCCGGGATGAGCGGGAAGATGAACCATGCTAAGGCCCCGGCCGCAGTTCTGGAGTTCGCCCATGCCCGTCACCACGGTCGGCCTCGACGCCGACGACACCCTTTGGCACAACGAAACCCTCTTCCGCCTGAGCCAGAAGCGGTTCGCCGAACTGCTGGCCGACCACGCCGAAGAGCCGGTGATGATGGACCGCCTGGCCCAGGTCGAGCGGCGCAACCTGCGGCTCTACGGCTACGGGGTGAAGGGCTTCACCCTGTCGATGCTGGAGACGGCGATGGAGCTGTGCGACGGCTCGGCCTCGCCCCACATCGTGCGCGAAATCCTGGCCGCCGGGCGCGAGATGCTGGTCCACCCGGTCGAGACCCTGCCCGGCGTCGACGCGACCCTGGCCGAACTGGCCGAGCGCTACCGCCTGGTTCTCGTGACCAAGGGCGACCTGATGGACCAGGAACGCAAGCTGGCGGCCTCGGGCCTGGGCGAACTGTTCGCCGCCGTGGAGATCGTGTCCGAGAAGGACCGCTCGACCTATGACCGCGTCTTCGCCCGCCACGGCTCCGGCGCGGCCGAGGCGGTGATGGCCGGCAATTCATGAAGTCCGACGTCCTGCCCGCCATCGAGGCCGGGGCCTGGGCGGCGCACATCCCCTACCACGTCACCTGGGCCCACGAACTGGCCGACGCGCCAGAGGGCAATCCCCGCTACGTCAGCCTCAGCCGCATCGCCGAACTGCCCGACTGGATCGCCGCGATCGCCTCATAACCCCTCTCCCGGCGGGAGAGGGACGCCCCGCCCCCAAGAAATCGCGGCCGCCCCATTCTGGCCCTTGCCCCCCGGCCCCTCCCTCTCTAAACGGGCCGCTTAACCGACAACCTGAACGAACGGCCGCGACAGCGCTCGCGCCCGTCCGTCTGCGCGCGTGGAGACCGCCGCCCTGACCAGCCACGAAGAAAAGGACGCCATGGTGCGCGCCGCGCTCGCAGAGCAGGGCGACAGCGGGATCACCCCGCGCCATACGCTGTTCTACTTCTACGGCGAGGAAGAGGCGCACGGCGACCTGTGCGAGGTGGCCCGCCGTGCGGGCTTCCTGACGCGGGGCCAGGGCGACATGACCGTCCTGGAGACCACCATGCCGGTCGACGAGGCGTCGTTTGCGCCTGTGTCGGCCATGATGCAAACCTGGGCCGCGGCCTTCCAGCTCGACTACGACGGCTGGGAGTGCGCGGTCGTGACGAACTGAGTAGACGCCGATGCCCAAGCGCACAGACATCCAGTCCATCCTGATCATCGGCGCCGGTCCGATCGTCATCGGCCAGGCGTGCGAGTTCGACTATTCCGGCGTTCAGGCCTGCAAGGCGCTGAAGGCCGAGGGCTACCGGGTCATCCTGGTCAACTCGAACCCCGCCACCATCATGACGGACCCCGAGGTGGCCGACGCCACCTATATCGAGCCGATCACGCCCGAGATGGTCGAGAAGATCATCGCCAAGGAGAAGCCGGACGCCCTGCTGCCCACCATGGGCGGCCAGACGGCGCTGAACACGGCCCTGGCCCTGAACGCCTCGGGCGCCCTGGCCCGTCACGGGGTCGAGATGATCGGCGCCAAGGCCGAGGTCATCGACAAGGCCGAGGACCGTCAGAAGTTCCGCGACGCGATGGACAAGCTGGGCCTGGAATCGCCCCGCTCGCGCGCCATCCACCACATCGAGGAAGCCGACGACGCCCTGGCCTTCGTCGGCCTGCCCGCCATCATCCGCCCGTCGTTCACCCTGGCGGGCACCGGCGGCGGCATCGCCTACAACGTCGAGGAATTCCACGAGATCGTGGAACGCGGCCTGGACCTGTCGCCGACCACCGAAGTGCTGATCGAGGAATCGGTGCTGGGCTGGAAGGAATATGAGATGGAGGTCGTCCGCGATCATGCGGACAACTGCATCATCATCTGCTCGATTGAGAACATCGACCCGATGGGCGTCCACACCGGCGACAGCATCACCGTCGCCCCGGCCATGACCCTGACGGACAAGGAATATCAGATGATGCGCGCGGCCTCGATCGCCGTGCTGCGCGAGATCGGGGTCGAGACGGGCGGCTCCAACGTCCAGTTCGCCCTGAACCCGGCCGACGGCCGCATGGTCGTCATCGAGATGAACCCGCGCGTGTCGCGCTCCTCGGCCCTGGCGTCCAAGGCCACCGGCTTCCCCATCGCCAAGATCGCCGCCAAGCTGGCCGTCGGCTATACGCTGGACGAGCTGAAGAACGACATCACCATGGTGACCCCGGCCAGCTTCGAGCCGGCCATCGACTATGTCGTCACCAAGATCCCGCGCTTCGCCTTCGAGAAATATCCGGGCTCCGAGCCGTCGCTGACCACGGCGATGAAGTCGGTCGGCGAGGTCATGGCCATCGGCCGCACCTTCCAGGAATCCATGCAGAAGGCCCTGCGCGGCCTTGAGACCGGCCTGAACGGCTTCGACGAGATCGAGATCCAGGGGGTTGCGGGCGCCGAGGACGATGCGGCGATCAAGGCCGCCGTCATCCGCGCGCTGGGCCAGCCGACGCCGGACCGCATCCGCGTCATCGCCCAGGCCTTCCGCCACGGCCTGACGGTCGAGGAGGTTCACGCCGCCTGCTCGTATGAGCCGTGGTTCCTGCGCCAGATCGCCGACATCGTCCGCACCGAGGGCCATGTCCGCGTCCAGGGCCTGCCGACCGAGGCGACCGACTTCCGCCGCCTGAAGGCCAAGGGCTTCTCCGACGCCCGTCTTGGCGCCCTGACCGGCAAGACCGAGGGCGAGGTCCGCAAGGCCCGCCGCGCGCTGGACGTGCGCCCGGTGTTCAAGCGCATCGACACCTGCGCCGCCGAGTTCGCCTCCGCCACCGCCTATATGTATTCGACCTATGAAACCGGCGCGCTGGGTCAGATCCCGGCCTGCGAGGCCGAGGCATCGGACCGCAGGAAGGCCGTCATCCTCGGCGGCGGTCCGAACCGCATCGGCCAGGGCATCGAGTTCGACTACTGCTGCTGCCACGCGGCCTTCGCCTTCGACGACATCGGCGTCGAGAGCATCATGGTCAACTGCAACCCCGAGACGGTCTCGACCGACTACGACACCTCCGACCGCCTGTATTTCGAGCCGCTGACGGCCGAGGACGTGCTGGAGCTGATCGACGTCGAACGCTCCAAGGGCGAACTGCTGGGCGTCGTCGTCCAGTTCGGCGGCCAGACCCCGCTGAAGCTGGCCCATGCGCTGCAGGAAGACGGCGTGCCGATCCTGGGCACCAGCGTCGACAGCATCGACCTGGCCGAGGACCGCGAACGCTTCCAGCAGATGCTTCAGGCCATCGGTCTGCAGCAGCCGCCCAACGCCCTGGCCCGCTCGGCCGAGGAAGCCGCCGTCAAGGCCGAGGAAGTCGGCTATCCGGTCGTGCTGCGCCCGTCCTACGTCCTGGGCGGCCGCGGCATGATGATCGTCCACGACCGCGAGGGTCTGGACCGCTACGTCGGCGAGGCCATGCGCGTCTCGGGCGACGACCCCGTCCTGATCGACCACTATCTGAACCGCGCCACCGAGGTGGACGTCGACGCCCTGTGCGACGACGAGACCGTCTTCGTCGCGGGCGTGCTGGAGCATATCGAGGAAGCCGGCGTCCATTCGGGCGACAGCGCCTGCTCCATGCCGCCTTTCTCCCTGCGCCCCGAGACGGTGGCCGAGCTGAAGCGCCAGACCACGGCCATGGCCAAGGCCCTGAAGGTGCGCGGCCTGATGAACGTGCAGTTCGCCATCGAGGAGCCGCACAGTGAGAACCCGCGCATCTTCGTCCTCGAAGTGAACCCGCGCGCCAGCCGCACGGCGCCCTTCGTCGCCAAGACCATCGGCCAGCCGGTCGCCGCCATCGCCGCCAAGGTCATGGCCGGGGTTCCGCTGTCCTCCTTCGGTCTGGTGGACAAGGAACTGGACCACATCGCGGTCAAGGAAGCCGTCTTCCCCTTCGCCCGCTTCGCCGGGGTCGACACCATCCTCGGCCCGGAAATGCGCTCGACCGGCGAGGTCATGGGCCTGGACTGGAAGCGTGAGGGCGAGGCCGATCTGGCCCCCGCCTTCGCCCGCGCCTTCGCCAAGTCCCAGACCGGCGGCGGCACCATCCTGCCCACCGAGGGCACGGCCTTCGTCTCGGTGCGCGACGCCGACAAGCCCTTCATCGTCGAGGCGGTGAAGACCCTGCTGGCGCAGGGCTTCTCGGTCATCGCCACGGGGGGCACCCATACCTATCTGACCGAACAGGGCCTTGAGGTCGGTCTGGTCAAGAAGGTGCTGGAAGGCCGTCCGAACATCGTCGACGCCATGAAGAACGGCGAGGTCCAGCTGGTCTTCAACACCACGGACGGCAAGCAGGCCCTGGCCGACAGCTTCTCGATCCGCCGCACGGCGCTGATGATGAAGATCCCCTACTACACCACGGCGTCCGGCTCGCTGGCCGCCGCCCAGG
>JAFKFS010000073.1 GCA_017308115.1 Bordetella sp. | reverse complement strand
GGTTCTCCAGCAGCACCTTCATCGAGCGCGGCAGGCGGGAAATCCCGGCCAGACCGGCTTCCTCGGCGGCGGGAAGGCTGTAATAGGCGTATTTCTTGCGCCCGACCGCGAGGTCTTGGCGGGTCTTGAGGCTGTCAATCGACGGCATGGAGAGTAGTCCTCTGACAAACGCCGCCCGACAATTCGGTTGCGCCTTCGCGCGCTGGACGTCGGGGCGCACAGGTCCCCGGCGCGCGCGGCGAAAGCCTGCTGCGGCGCTAGCGCATATAGTCCCGCGCGCGAGGGCCGTCCATGTATCCACACCCTCGACGTGGACATTGATAGAGACTCGCAAGTGCTGATCCGTCTCGACATTCAGGGCTTGAGCCTGTCGCGCGGCGAACGCCGGCTGTTCAGCGACCTGTCCTTCGCCCTGTCGGCGGGCGAGGCGGCGGCCCTGACCGGGGCCAACGGCGCGGGCAAGACCAGCCTGCTGCGCGCCGTGGCGGGTTTCATCCGGCCCGATGCGGGCGCGGTCGTTTTTCATGACGCCGAGGGCGAGATGGAGGCCGAGACGGCCCGGCGCGCGGCGCTTCACCTGCTGGGCCACCACGAGGGGCTGAAGCCCCAGCGCACGGCGCGGCAGGAACTGGGCTTTCAGGTCGAATGGCTGGGCGGATCGGCCGCCGCCATGGACGCGGCCGTCGAACGGCTGAAGCTGGCGCCCCTGATGGATCTGGAGACGCGCAAGCTGTCGGCGGGGCAGAGGCGACGGCTGTCGCTGGCCCGTCTGGCCGCCGCGCCCCGCGCCCTGTGGCTGCTGGACGAACCCCTGGCCCCGCTGGACGAGGTCTGGCGCGGCGCGGCCGCCGAACTGATGGCCGAACATCTGGCCGGCGGGGGCATGATCCTGGCGGCCGTCCACGATCCCCTGCCCGTTCCGTCGCGAGCGCTTGGTCTGGGAGGCGCCCGGTGAAGGCCGTCCGCGCCCTGTTCGCGCGCGAGCTGTCGCTGGCCTGGGGCGGCGGCGGGGGGCCGCTGCTGGCCTGCGGCTTCCTTCTGTGCCTGACGGCCATCCTGCCGCTGGCGGCGGGCGGCGATCCGCGCGTCCTGGCCCCGGCGGCCTCGGGGGCCAGCTGGATGGCCCTGGCCCTGGCCTCCCTGCTGTCGCTGGAGCGGATGTTCGAGCGCGACCTGGAGGACGGGGCGCTGGACCTGCTGGCCACCGGCCCCCTGCCGCTGGAGGCGACGGTGGGGGTCAAGGCCCTGGCCCAATGGCTGGCGACCGGCCTGCCGCTGGCGCTGGCCGCCCCGGTCGCGGCCCTGGCGCTGGGCCAGCCGCCCGAGCTGATCGTGCTGACGGGCGTCTCGGCGGCGCTGGGCGGGCTGGGCTTCGCCTTCACCGGCGCGCTCGGCGCGGCCCTGGCCCTGGGCGCGCGGCGCGGCGGCCTGCTGATCGCCGTGGTGGTGCTGCCGCTGTTCATCCCGCCGGTGGTGTTCGGCGCGGGCGCCCTGACCCGCGCCGCCAATGGTCAGAGCCCGGCCTCGGCCCTGGCCCTGCTGGGGGCCTATGTCCTGTTCGCCCTGGTGATCGCGCCGATCGCGGGCGCGGCGGCGGTCCGGAACGCGCAGGGCTAGCGCGGTTTCAGCGTCACATAGAGCGCTCCGTCGCCGCCGTGGCGCTGGTGGGCCGGGGCGAAGCCGGACACGACGCCGCGCAGGCGGGGGCCGGTCAGCCATTCGTGGACCGAGGCGCGGATGACGCCGCCGCCTCGCCTGCCCTGCCCGGTGATCACCAGCACCGAGCGCAGGCCGCGCATCTGGCAGCCGACCAGGAAGCCGCGCAACTGATCCTCGGCCTCGAACCGGCCGAAGCCGTGCAGATCGATGCGCGCCTCGATCGGATCGCGCTCGCGCGACAGGCGGCGCCGGCGGCGCGGCTCAAGCTCTTCGGGCGCGGGTCGAGACCGCGCCGGGGCCTTCGGCGGCGGAGGCGTCGCTGCGCGTCCGGCCGAGGCGGGCGTCAGGGCCGTCGCGAGGGCCGTCGCGCGTTTCTTGCCCGCCGCGCCGCGTTGAGTCGGGGCCATGAGAGCGGGGGCTTCATCGGCTTCGGGCATGACGGCGCCGGGCGTCACGCGGGCGGCCTTGCGACGGGCGGGCGGCGTCACCGTGGCCGTCACCCGGCTCCAGATGCGCTTGTCGTCCTCGCTGTGCGCGGATGCGGCTTTCGGCGGCCCCTTGCCCGAAGGGGAGCGGGCCACGCTCAGTCCTCGTCGTCGAAGGCGTCCGGCGGGCCGGGCTCATGGGCCAGCAGGTCGCCGGGCTGGCAGTCCAGCTCGCGGCACAGGGCGTCCAGGGTGGTGAAGCGCACGGCGCGCGCCTTGCCCGTCTTGAGGATGGACAGGTTGGCGACGGTCACGCCGACGCGGTCGGCGAGCTCCGTCAGCGACATGCGGCGCTGGGCGAGGATACGGTCGAGCTGGACGCGGATGGCCATGGGCGTGCTTTAGCGGTTCCCGATCAGATCGTCAGTTCGGATTCGCGACGGAGGCGCGCGCCCTCGCGGAACACCTCGGCCAGGACGAAGACGACCAGGACCGAAAAGACGGGGGTGAGCAGGTCGCTGATCCCCTGAGGCTCCATGACGCCCGGCGCCAGTCGCGAGGCCACCAGTCCCTGCACGACCCATACCCCGCCGGTGACGACGGCCAGGATCAGCCCCACATGGCGCAGGCGGCGCACATTGTCCGGCTGGAACGGATCGCCCAGGGTCAGGGTGCGGAAGATCTTGCGCAGATGGCGCAGGATGATCAGGAAGCCGCCGAAATAGGCGGTCAGGGCGCCCAAGGCGAACAGCAGCAGCGGGCGCGTCAGCGGCATCTCCCGGCCGTCGGCGCCGTCCGAGACGGTCACGTTCAGATTGTCGATCGGAATGAAGATGGAGGCGATCCACAGCAGCAGCAGCAGGCCGGTCACCAGGATCATCACCCCATAGGCGGCGTCCAGCGCGATCTTCAGCAGGCTGGCGACGGAGCCGGGACCCAGGGTCCGCAGGTTCGGCGTCCGCAGGGCGCCGGCGCGAAGCGGGGTCTGGGCGGGGAGCCGGTTCGGTTTCCGCAAGCGCGTCATCGGGCGTCTCAGGCCGGTGGGGGAGGAGCCGTCGCCGCGGCGGGTCCGGCCGACCCGCGCGCGGCTCCATTCTTCGCGGCGTTCATGGCGATCGTCAAAGTCCCCCTCCAACCCTGACGGATCAGAAGCTCTGGACGATCAGGGCCACCGCCGCGACGGGCAGGGCGGCCAGCAGGAAGGCGTTGCCCAGGCTGTGGGCCAGGCGGTCCATGAGGTTGGTCTTGTGCATGGCTTGCATATCGGTCTCTCCATCAATGCACGTTTTTTGTGCGTATCTGTTGCGCCGCTGGGTCATTGTTGCGAGTTGTTTCTCTCGCTTGAACGGTGCGGCCTTCCGTTCTTGAAAATGAAGATAGGTCGTGCGCCGATGAATTCCAACTTACATATCGTTTAACGATGTTACCATTTCGCAATGGATCGGACGGGACTAAGGTCGCGTCATGAATCTCAAGCTGATCAAGGGGATGCGGCTCGTCGCCGCCACCCACAATCCGGGCAAGGCGCGCGAGATCGAGGCGCTGCTGGACGGACATTACACGATCGTCACCGCCGGAGCGCTGAATCTGCCCGAGCCGGACGAGACCGAGAGCACCTTCGTCGGCAACGCCATGCTGAAGGCGCGGCACGCGGCCCGGGCCTCGGGCGAGGTCGCCCTGGCCGACGATTCCGGCCTGTCGGTCGCGGCCCTGGACGGGGCGCCGGGCGTCTATTCGGCGCGCTGGGCCGGGCCGGACAAGGATTTCGCCCTGGCCATGAAGAAGGTCGAACGGCGGCTGGAGGAGATCGCCTCGACCGATCGCCGGGCCTGGTTCACCTCCGCCCTGGCCGTGGCCTGGCCGGACGGACCGTGCGTGGTGGTCGAGGGGCGGATCGACGGCGAACTGGTCTTCCCGCCGCGCGGCGACCGCGGCTTCGGCTATGACCCGATCTTCCAGCCGGAAGGCTCGTCCCTGACCTTCGGCGAGATGGACCCGGCGGAAAAGGACGCCCTGAGCCACCGGGCGCGCGCCTTCGCCCGCCTCAAGGCGGCGCTGATTGACTGAGACGCTCGCCGCACGAGCCGCGGCCCTGCGCCAAGGCGGCGATAGGGACGAGGAACGATCTGTCCCTCAAGCAGCCGCCCTCCGCGAGGGCGGCGATAGGGACGAAAAAGACTCCATCGCCCTCTATGTCCACTGGCCCTATTGCGCGCGCATCTGCCCCTATTGCGACTTCAACGTGGTGCGCGACCGGGGGCGCAGCGAGGAGCAGGCGGGGCTGGCGCAGGCTATCCTGGACGATCTGGAGGCGCAGGCGGCGCTTGTCGGCCCGCGCGCCTTGGCTTCGATCTTCTTCGGCGGCGGCACTCCGTCCCTGATGCCGCCGCAGGCCGTGGCGGCGGTGGTCGCGCGGGCGCGCGCCCTGTTCCCGCCGACGGGCGACATCGAGATCAGCCTGGAGGCCAATCCGACCGACGCCGAGGCCGGGCGCTACGCCGCCCTGGCCCAGGCGGGCGTCAACCGCCTGTCCATGGGGGTGCAGTCGTTCGACGACGCGGCGTTGAAGTTTCTGGGTCGCGACCATTCGGCGGTCGAGGCGCGCCGCGCCATCGCCCTGGCGGGCCGCGCCTTTCCGCGCCTGTCGATCGACCTGATCTACGCCCGGCCGGGCCAGGGCGTCGCCGACTGGACCGCCGAACTGGCCACGGCGCTCGACCTGGGTTTCGAGCACGTCTCGCCCTATCAGCTGACGATAGAGGGGGCGACGGCCTTCGGCCGGGCGGTGTCGCGCGGCGCCTGGTCGCCGCCGGACGAGGACCTGGCCGCCGAGCTTTACGAGGCCACGCAGGCGACGCTCGAGGCGGCGGGGTTCGAGGCCTATGAGGTGTCCAACCACGCCTGCGGCGCGGCCGCCCGCTCCAGCCACAACCTGCACGTCTGGCGCGGCGGGGATTACCTCGGTCTGGGCCCCGGCGCGCACGGGCGGCTGACCCTGGCCGAGGGCCGCGTCGCGACCGTGGCCCGGCGCCGCATCGGCGACTATGTCGCGGGCGTCGCCGCCGCCTCCCCCTGGGCCGAACGGGAGACCCTGGCCCCGCGGGACGCTGACGAGGAGCGCGTCCTTCTGGGCCTGCGCACCGTCGAGGGCGCGTCCCTGGACCTGTTGCGGCGGCTGGGCCTGTCGACGGACGAGGGACCGCTGGCCGATCTTCTGGCGGACGGTTTCGTCGCCCTGAGCGAAGGCCGCATCGCCGCAACCGCGACAGGACGGCCGCTGCTCGACGCCGTGCTGAAGGCGTTGCTGACCTAGACCGCGCCGCGCCGGGCTGGCAGGGTCCGGCCGATGTCAGACTCCCCGCTTTTTCCGCCGACCGCCCCGCCCGCGCGCCCCGTTTCGCCGGGCCTCTATCTGGTGGCGACGCCGATCGGGAACCTGCGCGACATCACGCTGCGGGCGCTGGACGTGCTGGCGGCGGCCGATCTGGTGCTGGCCGAGGACACGCGGGTCACGGCCAAGCTGCTGACCGCCTATGGGTTGAAGGCCAAGCTGGAGCGCTGCGACGACCACGCCTCGGCCCGGGCCGCCGAGATCGCGCTCGAGCGGCTGAAGGCGGGCGAGGTGGTGGCCCTGGTGTCGGACGCAGGCACGCCCCTGGTGTCCGATCCGGGCTATGTGGTGGCGCGCGCCGCCGTGGCCGAGGGCCTGCCGGTCCATCCCGTGCCGGGACCGTCCAGCCTGCTGGCGGCCCTGTGCATCGCCGGACTGCCCGCCGACCGGGTGCTGTTCGCCGGCTTCCTGCCGCCCAGGTCGGGGGCGCGCCGCACGGCGCTGGAGGCGCTGCGGCCGGGGCGCCAGACCCTGGTCTTCTTCGAGAGCGGGCCGCGTCTGAGGGACAGCCTGGCCGATATGGCCGAGGTGCTGGGGCCGCGCCCCGCCGCCGTGGCCCGCGAACTGACCAAGCTCTATGAGGAATGCGTACGGGGCACGCTGGCCGAACTGGCCGCCGATCCGCGCCTGGACGCGCCCAAGGGCGAGATCGTGGTGGTGGTCGGCCCCGGCGAGGCCGAGACGGCCAGCGCCGCCGACGCCGACGCCGCCCTGGCCGAGGCCCTGACCCGCCTGCCGCCCGGCGAGGCGGCGGCCGAGGTGTCCAAGGCGCTGAACCTGCCCAGGAAGCCGCTCTACAAGCGGGCGCTGGAGTTGAAGGGGCGGTGAAACCCGCCCTGCGCCCGCATCCGCCGCCGAAGACGCCCAAGGCGGGCTGGCGCCGCGCGCTGGGCGGGCGGTCCCGTCGCCAGGGGCATGACGCCGAATGGATCGCCGCCCTGTGGCTGATGCTCAAGGGCTATCAGGTGCTGGCCTTCCGCCTGAAGGGCCGGGGCGGCGAGATCGACATCCTGGCGCGTCGCGGGCGGGTCCTGGCCGCCGTCGAGGTCAAGCGCCGCCCCACTCTGGAGGCCGCGACCCTGGCCCTGAAGCCGGATCAGCACGGGCGCCTGATCCGCGCGGCCGAGGCGGCGGCGCGCTCGCGACCGTCCCTGGCGGGGCTGGATCTGAGAATCGATATGGTGGCGCTGGCCCCCCGGCGCTTTCCGCGCCATCTTCGCGGCGTGATCTCCACGGGAGCGGATCGGCGGTGACGCGCGACGAAGCAGAGGCGGTGCTGACGCGGGCGGGGCAGGGCGCGGACGAGGCCTTTCCCCTGCTGGACTGCGCCATCGCCTGCGCCATCCACGACTACCCCTTCCGCGACGCCGACGGCGTGCGCGTCCTGGCCGACCATGCGGCTCAGCGGCTCAAGGAGCGCGCGGCCAATGAAAGCCCCGACGACGCCCTGACCGAGGCCCTGGCCGGCGATCTGCGGCTGAACGGCGACCTGCTGAACTACGACCATCCGGCCAATACGGACGTGATCGACGTGGCCGAGCGGCGGCGCGGCCTGTCGGCGGTGCTGGTCATCTTCTATCTCGACGCGGCGCGGCGGGCCGGACTGACGGCGGCGCCGGTGGACTTTCCCGGCCACGTCCTGCTGCGGGTCGAGACGCCCGAGGGGCCGGTGGCGCTGGACCCCTTCAGCCAGGGGCGGCTGGTCCTGCCCTCGGAGCTGACGCGCCGCGCCCTGCTGGCCGGGTTGACGCCGCACGTGGCCGACCGGCTGGACCTGCTGATGGCGCCGGTCAGCGAACGCCAGGCCCTGATCCGCCTGCAGAACATCCTGTTCACCCGCGCTCTGCAGGCCCGCGACTATGAGGGGGCCGAGCGCTCGGCCCTGCGCCGCGCCCTGCTGGACCCCGAGGATCACCGGCCCTGGCTGGACGTGGCCGCCGCGCGCGAAAGGCAGGGCGCCCTGACCGGCGCCATGCAGGCCCTGGCGCGCGCCCGGGCCCTGGGCGAGCCGATCGCCGCCTGCGACGCCCGGCTGGAGCGGGTGCGGATGCGGCTGAACTGAAGCGCGGCCTTGCGGCGCGCGGCCTCGGGCCTCAAGTAGACACTGACGGCGCTTCCGGGCGCTCAAGCAGCGCGCGCCGGCGTCGCGAACGTTAGCGCACCAAAAACCAGCTCAAGCAGCGAGCGCCCGCGGCGCGAGCGATAGCGCCCACCAAGAAGGACACCCCATGCTCAAGGTCGCCATCCAGATGGACCCGCTCGAGGCGGTCAACGTCGAGTCGGACACCACCTTCCTGATGGCCCTGACCGGGCAGGCGCGCGGCCACAGGCTTTGGGTCTACGACTTCCGCACCCTGGCGCTGGAGGACGGCCGCCTGTTCTGCCGCGCCCGTCCGGTCAGCGTCAGACGCGAACAGGGAAACCACGCCGACTTCGGCCCCGAACAGCGCCTGGATCTGGCGCAGGACGTCGATGTCATCCTGATGCGCCAGGACCCGCCGTTCGACATGGCCTACGTCACCGCCACCTATCTGCTGGAGCGGGTGCATCCCCGGACCCTGGTGGTCAACAATCCGGCCGAGGTGCGCTCGGCGCCCGAGAAGCTGATCGCCACCCTGTTCCCTGGCCTGCAGCCGCCGACCCTGGTGTCGTCCGATCCCGAGGCCCTGGTCGACTTCCACCGCCGCCACGGCGATGTGGTGCTGAAGCCCCTGCACGGCGCGGCGGGCTCGGGCGTGGTGCGGCTGAAGGCGGACGATCCCAACCTGGAGGCCCTGATCGAGATCCACGCCTCGGCCTCGCGCGATCCCCTGGTGATCCAGAAATTCATCCCGGCCGTCTCGGCGGGCGACAAGCGCGTCATCCTGATCGACGGCGAGCCGGTCGGCGCCATCAACCGCATCCCGGCCAAGGACCAGGTGCGCTCCAACCTGCGCGTCGGCGGCACGGCGGCGCCGGTCGAGTTGACGCCGCGCGATCTGGAGATCTGCGCCGCCATCGGCCCCTACCTCAAGGAACGCGGCCTGATCTTCGTCGGCATCGACGTGATCGGCGACTATCTGACCGAGATCAACGTGACCTCGCCCACCGGCGCGCAACAGCTGCTGAAGTTCGCCGGGATCGACGCCACCGAACGCATGTGGGAGGTCATCGAGCAAAGGAAACGCGCGGCCGTCTGACGCCGTGTCTCAAGGGAAGGGGATTTCATGACCATGCTGAACAAGGCCGGCGCGCTCGTCGTCCTGGCGCTGGCGATCGCCTGCCCGGCGACGGCCCAGGAAGCGTCGCGGGACGCCGCGCCGAAACGGCCGTCGCTGGAGGCGCTCGAGCGGATCATCGAGACCCGCACGCCGCAAACGCGGATCGAGACGCCGGACCATGACCGCATCAGCGCCCGGCGCATCGACATCGTCGACGCCGACGGGACGATCCGCATGACCTTGTCGGGCGCGACGCCGCCGCCGATCATCGACGGCGTTCAGTACAAGCGGGCCTTCAACGTCGCCGGACTGATCCTCTACGACGACAAGGGCAGCGAGCGCGGCGGCTTCGGCACGGCGGATGTCGAGGGCGGCATGGCCGTGCTGGCGCTGGACCATCCGGCGATGGACGCGGTCGGCTGGCGCGTGTCGCCCGACGGCGCGGTCAGCTTCGTCTTCAACCAGGCGCCGCCTCTGGTGCGCGAGCCGGGCTTGGGCGGGGCGCTGGTCCCCGGGGTGCAGACGCCGACGCGGATGCGTCTGTCGCTGGCCGCCGACGGCGCGCCCGCCGTCGCCCTGTCGGACAGGAACGACAAGCCGCGCCTGCGCCTGACCGTCACCGAGGAGGGCTTCGGCGCCATCCAGTTCCTGAACGCAGAGGGCGAGGTGATCCACACCATCGCGCCGGAAGCCGACCTGCCGGCCCACTGACAGAACAACGCTCTTGCAGTCCTGCTGAGTTCGTGATTTGTTCCATCCTGCGGGAGGGAACGACATGGTCGCGCGGGTGGTGACGGTGGCTTTCGACGGCGTCGACGCGCGCCGGGTCGACGTGGAGGTGCAGCAGGTCGGCTCGCCCGCCGGCGCCTTCGCCATCGTCGGCCTGCCCGACAAGGCGGTGGCGGAAAGCCGCGAACGGGTGCGCGGGGCCTTCGCGGGCATCGGCCTGGCGCTGCCGGCCAAGAAGGTGATCGCCAATCTGGCGCCCGCCGACCTGCCCAAGGAGGGCAGTCATTTCGACCTGCCCATCGCCCTGGCCCTGCTGGCCTCCATGGGGGTGGTCGGGCCGGACGCCCTGGACGGCTGGGCGGCGGTCGGGGAGCTGGGCCTGGACGGCCAGATCGCGGCGGTCGGCGGGACCCTGCCCGCCGCCATGGCGGTGAACGCCATGGGGCTGGGGCTGATCTGCCCCGAGGCCAACGGGCCGGAGGCGGCCTGGGCGGGCGAGGCGCGGCTGCTGGCGCCCCGCTCCCTGATCGGCCTGATCAATCATTTTCGCGGGACCCAGGTGCTGCGCCCGCCGCAGCCGGGGCCGGTGCTCGAGGGGCGGCCCGTTCCCGACCTGCGCGAGGTCAAGGGGCAGGAGGGCGCCAAGCGGGCGCTGGAGATCGCCGCCGCCGGAGGCCACAACCTGCTCGAACCATGGTCGATTGTCATGGTCCGGGCATGGTCTCCCAGACGATTCAGCAAACGATGCCAGCGACCGTATATGTGCGCTGGTCGTCAGAAGCCCAGACAGGGCGTGACAGCCTCCGGCGACAGCTTGAGGCCGCCCAGCGGTATGCGGACGAACATCGTCTCGTAATCGTCGAAACCATCATCGATGAAGCGGTCTCGGCATTCTCTGGCCATCATCTGACCAAGGGTCGGCTCGGAGAGTTCATCCGCCGTGTCGAGGATCGTGCTGTCGCCATGCCGCACGTCCTGATCTG
>JAFKFS010000059.1 GCA_017308115.1 Bordetella sp. | reverse complement strand
GCCGGCGCCGCATCGGCGGAGCCCGATGGCTGGTACGGCGCGATCGACGCGGGCTACCACATCATCGACGACATCAACACGGAATCGTCGACGACCGGCCACAACTGGAACTGGGAAGTCAACGACGGCTGGGCGGCGTTCGCCCGCCTCGGCTATCGCTTCAACCCGAACTGGCGCGTTGAACTGGAGGGCGGCTACCGCTCGGGCGACATCGGCCGCGTGCGCGCCGTGTCGGGTCCGCAGGGCCTGTGCAACCTGACGCCGGCCACCGGCCCGTGCCACTCGCCCGAAGGCGACATCACGGCCACGACCCTGATGGCCAACGTCCTGTATGACTTCGGCTCGCCGGACTGGACCCTGCGTCCGTTCGTCGGCCTGGGCGTGGGCGTCAACCGCGTCAACACCGACACCGTCGGCCGTCTGCGCCAGACCCCGGGCGTCAGCTTCGCCGCTGACGACAGCTCGACCAAGTTCGCCGCCCAGGCGATCGCTGGTCTGGCCTGGGCCGTTTCGGACCGCGCCAACATCGACCTGACCTACCGCTATCTGACGGGCGATGCGGCGTTCGACACCACGACCGCGGGCACGGGCGCCATCGCGTTCGGCACCCTGTCGGGCGACTATGACCAGTCGCACACCGTGACGCTGGGCCTGCGCTATGCGTTCGGCGCCGAGCCGGCGGCTCCGCCGCCCCCGCCGCCGCCGCCGCCGCCGCCGCCTCCCCCGCCCCCGCCGCCTCCCCCGCCTCCCCCGCCGCCGCCTCCGGCCAAGCCGGCCGCGCGTCAGTTCGTGGTCTACTTCGACTTCGACCGCTCGGACCTGACGGCGGAAGCCCGCTCGGTGGTGACGCAGGCGGCCAACTACGCCAAGTCGGGCGCTCCGACGCGCGTGCTGGTCGTGGGCCACACCGACACCTCGGGCAACGCGGCCTACAACATGGGCCTGTCGAACCGTCGTGCGCGCACCGTGGCTGACGCCCTGGTCGCTCAAGGCGTCAACGGCGGCGTGATCTCCCTGGACGGCAAGGGCGAGACCCAGCCGGCCAAGGCCACCGGCGACGGCGTGCGCGAGCCGCTGAACCGCCGCGCCACCGTCGACATCAACTTCTAAGGCGCACAGGGGGAACGCTCCGCGCGGTCCCCCGAAGCCT
>JAFKFS010000182.1 GCA_017308115.1 Bordetella sp. | reverse complement strand
CCTTCGCGCAGGACGCCGCGGCCGCATCCGTCACTGGCGGACCGACCGTGTCGTGCACCACCAGAACGTACGTGTTCGACAAGAACGGGCGCCGCACCAGCCGGACCACCACCAACCGGTCCGAGGCCGACTGCGCCGCCACCGGCACCACCGTCACCACCACGGCGGGCGGATACGACACGGCGGACCGGCCCACCACGGGGGCCGGCGGTGTGGGTAGCTACGTGTATGACCCCTTCGGGCGGCAGACCACGATCCCGGCGGCGGATGCGCCGAACCCGGCTGGCGGTGCGGTCACGCTGGCGTACTTCGATGACGATCTACCGCAGGCCGTGACGCAGGGCGGCACGTCGACAACGTTCACGCTGGACGCGGCGGGGCGCGGGGGGATCACGACCGAGATCGAGCCGGCCGGCCCCTATTACTTCGCCGAGGATTATCACCAGGGCTATCTGGCCAAGAACCCGGCGGGTTATTGCGGCATCGGCGGGACCGGCGTGGTCTGCCCGATCGGCCTGGGCGTCGGCGCCTGAGGATGGATCGCGCGGGCGTGGGCGAGGTCTGCCTGGCCTTGCCGGGGGCGACGAGGGACCATCCGTTCGGGCCGGGCCATGACGCCTATAAGGTCGGGGACAAGATGTTCGCCCTGATCGGCGCGGAGGGCGGTCTGTCGTTCAAGGTCTCGGACATCGCCTATGAAGTGCTGACCGAGGCGGGACGGGCGGCGCCGGCGCCTCGGCCCACGCCCTGATCGCCGCCAGGTTGACGAAGAAGGCGCGGGCCGAACTGGGGCTCTAGGGCCTGTTCAGGCGGCGGCGTTTCGCGACCGGAGCCACAGGTAGGCGATTCCCAGGGGCGCGATGAAGATCGAGAAGCTCCACAGGAAGAAGTTCACCAGCACCTTCAAGAACATCAGGATGACGGCGTTCATGAAGAAGACGGTCTCGCCCATCATCACCCGCTTGATCTCGTCCCAGACCAGTTTGGAGAAGGGGAACAGCAGGGCGCCGACGCCGAAGACGGCCAGGGTCGCGGCGCGGTCGTGCAGGGGGCGGGCGCTGTCCGCCGACAGCATCATCCAGGTCATCAGCGCCATGAAGGCGCCGCTGAGCACATAGGCGCGCAGCAGATAGGCCGGGCGCACTGCGCCGAAGATGCGTTTGATGAGGTTCATGGCCGAGGGACGCTTTCTTGCTGGGCGTGGGTGGTGTTCTGTTCGGCGATCCGGCGGTTCATCCGGGTGTCCGGCGCGGCGGCTGGCTTTCGGCGATGATCGTCTGAAGCGACGCATGAACCGAGGCCCCCTCCGAGAACAGGCGGGGAGGGGAGCGGACGGCGCCGCTGCGGTCAAACCTTCAGCCGCACAGATCCAGGAAACGGGCGGCGCGGCCCTCCGATCCGGGCTGGGCGGCCATCATCGCACGCCGGTCGCCGTTCCACACGGCCAGCCAGCCGAGGCGGCGAAAGCGCTGGAAAACGGGCTGGGACGCGGGGGCCGTGGCGACCAGGTGGACACCGTCGTGCATTTCGGCGGCTTCGACGCGCGCGGGATAGGTTTCGGTGTCTCCGCCCGATTCCAGGACGATGGAGCGGCGATCAGACGTCTGGTCCGCAGCCAGGGACAGGCCGATCTTGCCCGATCCGGGCGCGCACATGAGGCTGAGCGGCACGTCGTCGGACTCAGCCAGGCCATAGGACAAGCGCGGCTCGGCCGGGTCTTCGTTCAGGAACCAGTCGTAACCCGCGACGGGCAGGGGCGCGCCGTTGGCGCTCAGCGGGGCGAGGCTGGGGGCGCAGGCGCCCAAGGCGAGGGTCAGGGCGATGGGGGCGATGAAGGCGGCGGCGGTCAGCCAGGGGGCAGGGCGCATCCTCGTCCTTATCCGGTGCACAGTTCGGCGAAGCGACGCAGCTTGGGCAGATTCGCCCGGTCGATCTCTATGGCCGCGGTCTGTTCGCCGAGGGTCAGGGTCAGCCGGCCGGAGGACAGGAAGGCGGCGAAGACGGGATGGTCCGCGCGCAGGGCCGCCTCCAGCCGCCCGCGTCGGGCCCGCGCCTCCACCTCGGCCGAGGCGGCGCCGGAGCGGATCGTGGCGAAGCCGTCGGCGCCGGGCGCGTCATGGAAGGCCAGGCGCACGATGCTGGAGCCGGGCGCGCATTCCAGCGTGGTGCGCAGGCGCGGCGTGTCGGGAATCTCATTGGCCAGGACCAGGGGGCCGTCGCCGCCGTAGAGGGTCCAGGTCCAGCCTTCCGACGCGCGGGGGGCCTGACGCGCGGCCTGACGCGGGGACGGCCGGGCGGGCGATGCGGCGGGGGCGCGCTCGGCGGGCGGTTGGGCTCCGTTCTGAGGCGCCGCCTGTACGGTCATGGCGAGCAGAATGGCCTGGGCGAGGCCGAGCGTCGAGGTCATGGTTCAGCCCCCGCTGAGGAAGACGGGGGGACTGTGGTCAGGCATGTCCCGAAGCGCAATAGCTAAGAAAGCCCTGGACCATTCGCCGCTCCGCCCGGGTGGCGGTCAGCTGGCGATCGCCCGCTTCGGTGCGGACGGTCATCCGGCCGCCGCGCGCCAGGCCGGTCAGGGCGGCGTCGCCCAGCGGCAGGCGCGCCTCGAAGGCCTCGCCGTCGGACAGGGGATCGATGGGCTGCGGCCCGTGAGAGGCCAGGACCAGCCCTGCGCTGCGCGGCTGGACGTCGCCGTAGACCACGGCCGCGCCGTCGCCCGGCGCGCAGGTCAGCATCAGGGCCAGTTGGTCCGAATCCGGCAGGCCGTAGGCCAGCTTGGCCATCGGCCCCTCGTGCAGCATGTGCCAGCCGGCGACGGCCTCGGCGCCGCTGCGGGGCGAGGACGGGGCATAGGTCGCCGCATGAGCCGCGACGGCGGCCAGGCCCGCGGCGGCCAGGATGGGAAGGACGGTCTTACGCATGACAAGTTCACTCGCATTCGACAGAACAAACGCGGGTCGCTTGTTAACGGTTCACGGCTCCGCTGGGCCGCGCGCGATTCAGTGATGCGACGCGGCCGGAAACGCACGTTTCGGTGAACGCGGATCAGAAGGGGCTGAAGCGCTCCACCAGGGACTGGGCGGCGGGCGTCGCCTGCATCCGGCTGATGTCGCCGCGCCCGCCGTAGCTGATGCGCGCCTCGGCGATCTGGCTGTGGCGGATGGTGTTGGCGCTGGAGATGTCCTCGGGGCGGACGATGCCGGCCACGGTCAGCTCGCGCACCTCGCGGTTGGTGCGCACTTCTTGCCGACCCTGGATGACCAGGTTGCCGTTGGGCATGACGGCGGTGACGACGGCGGCGACGGTCAGGTTCACCCGCTCCGAGCGGCTGACGCTGCCCGAGCCGTTGGCGCTGATCTCGCCTTCGGTGCCGATCATATTGGCCGGATCGAAGCCGCCGGGGAAGGCGCGGCCCAGGCTGTTCTCGAGGCCGAAAAAGTTGGTGACGCCGCCCGAGGCGCTGTTGGTGCGGTTGCGCTGGGTGGAGTTCTGGGTCTGGGCGCGGTCGTTGATGTCGATGGAGACGGTCAGGATGTCGCCGACGCGGCGCGCCCGCTGGTCGCCGAAGAAGCTGCGGGCGCCGGTGCGCCACAGGCTGTTGGCGCTGGCCGAGGTCGGCTCGGGCAGATAGGCCTGCTCGATGGGGACCAGGGCGGCGGGATAGCCGATGGGGGCCAGTTCCGGTCCCTTCACCGCCTCCATGGCGGTGGAGCAGGCGGTCAGGGCGAGGGCGGAGAAAGACAGGGCGGCGACGGTGATGGGGCGCATGATGAAACTCTCGCTCAACGGGCGGCGAACTGTTGCGGATTGCGGCGGGCGATCTGGGCGGCGGGACCGGCGACGGCCCGGCCGGGGGCCACGGCCACGGCGTCGATGGTGCGGTTGGACTGGACGTTCAGGATCGGCACGGCCTCGCCGGCCGAGGCGTTGCGGGTCGCCTTGCCAGTGACGGTCAGCTCGACCCCGTCGTTGATATAGGCCACCTCGACCATGTCGTTGCGGGCGATGACCTGGGGCGAGGCTAGGTCGCGCTGGGCCACCGCCGATCCGGCGCGCAGGGCGCGTTTGGCCTGAAGGCCGATGACGGTCTCGGCGTCCTGGGGGCCGCCTGCGGGGGCCAGGTGCGACTGGACCGAGGCCCAGATCACGTCCTCGGGCTGGACCACCTCGCCTGCGGCCAGGCTGCGGGCGTAGGTCAGGACCTCGACAGAGGCGCCCGTGCGTGCGGGCGCGCCGACGCTGGCGGCGGCGGGGCGGGCCGAGGCCTCCGCCGCGATCGCCCCGCCTTCGCGCACCACGATGCGGCGCAGGCCGGTCGGGTTGCTCCACTCCAGCCCGGCGCGGCGCGCGGCGATCTGGACCTGGGAGGCCTCCAGCACGGCGGTGGCGCCGACGCGGCGGCCGACCACCACGCCCGAGGCGGCGCCCGCGTCGTCGAACAGCTCGCCCAGGGTGATGCGGCCGTCGTCGTCGATCGGATCGGGCAGGAGATTGACCGGCCCGGCGAGGGCGGGAGCGGCCAGGGCGGTCATTGCGGCGGCGAGGATCAGGGCGCGCTTCATGGCTCAGCTCCTCGCCTAGCTCTTCACCTGGGCCGAGACGGACAGCATTTCGTCGGCGGTGGTGATGACCTTGGAGTTCATCTCATAGGCGCGCTGGGCCACGATCAGGGCGGTGATTTCGCTGACCGCGTCGACGTTGGACGCCTCGGTGTAGTGCTGCAGCAGACTGCCGTAGCCGACGTCGCCGGGCGCCCCGACCGTGGCCGGGCCAGAGGCCGCCGTCTCCAGCAGCAGGTTGTCGCCGATGGCTTCCAGCCCCGCCTCGTTGAAGAAGGTGGCGAGCTCCAGCTGGCCCACCACCTGCGGCTCGGTCTGGCCGGCGGTGGTGACCTGGACCTGGCCCGACTTGGAGATGGAGACCTCCAGCGCGTCCTGCGGAACGGAGATGGCGGGCTCGACCGCATAGCCGTCGTCCGTCACCAGCTGGCCCTCGCCGTTGATGGTGAAGTTGCCCGCACGGGTGTAGGCCATCTCTCCCGACGGCAGGGTGATCTGGAAGTAGCCCTTGCCCTGGATGGCGATGTCGTAGGTGTTGCCGGTGCGGTTCGGGCTGCCCTGTTCGGTGATGCGGTAGACGCTGCCCGCCTTCACGCCCGAGCCGATCTGGATGCCGGTCGGCACCACGGTCCCCTGGGACGAGGACTGGGCCCCCATGCGCTCGACGTTCTGGTACAGCAGATCCTGGAACTCGGCCCGCTGGCGCTTGTAGCCGACCGTGTTCATGTTGGCGATGTTGTTGGAGATGACCTCCACGTTCAGCTGCTGGGCGGCCATGCCGGTGGCGGCGGTGCGAAGCGCGCGCATGTCTCAGCTCTCCCTTACGAGACCCGGCCCAACCGCTCGACGGAGCGGCGCGACAGGTCGTTGGCGTTTTCGATCATCTTGGTCACGCGCTCATAGGCGCGGTTGATCTCGATGAGGTTGGTGATTTCCACGAGGGTGTTGACGTTCGACCCCTCCAGCATCCCCTGGCGCACCTGGGCGTCCGTCGCCTCCATGGGCTGGGCGTTCGAGGCGTTGCGATAGAGGCCGTCGCCGGACTTCTGCAGCGCCGACAGGGCGTCGAAGCGGACGACGGTCAGGCGGCCGACCGGCTGGCCTTCCTGGCTGATCGTGCCGTCGTGGGCGACGCTGGCGGGGCCGCGCTGCGGGTCCAGAACGATCTCGGCGCCGTCGGCCAGGACCGGCAGGCCCTGCTTGGTCGTCAGCCGCCCCTCCGGATCGGTCACGAAGGCGCCGTCGCGGGTATAGGCGGAGCCGCCCGGCGTCTGCACGGTGAAGAAGGCGCCTTCCCCATCGATGGCGAAGTCCAGGTCGCGGCCGGTCTGCTTCAGCGCGCCCTGTCCGAAATCGCGGCCCACGCCCTTGTCCAGCACGAAGCTGGCCGAGGGGCGGATGTTGTCGTTGCGGGCGCGCTGGCCGACCTCGGTCCCGACCATCAGCTGCTCGACCTTGAAGCCGGTGGTTTCGGCGTTGGCGACGTTGTTGGCCACGATGTCCAGCTCGCGGCGAAGCGTCATCTGGCGCGACAGTCCGATATAGGCGGCGTTTTCCACGAGCGGGCTCCTTTCACCGCCTTCCGTCGCAACGACCGTGCCAACAGGGTTAACGCCGGTGGAATGGGGGTTTGAGCGGTTTTCGCCCCGCCGGCGCCCGGCAGGATTTGCCGATTGTAAACGCCTCATTAACCAAAACTGGCCCACACACGGCGTGTGAGGATCGGGGCGGCTTACGCATGCTGAAACTGAAGCTGGGCAAGAAGAAGGGCGGAGCCCCCGCCGGCGATGAGGCGAACCTGCCCGCCGTGAGCGAGGCCGCGCCCGACGCCGAGGGCGGGGATGAAGGCGCGCCCGCCAAGAAGAAGATTCCCCTGCTGTTCATCATCATCCCGGCGGCCCTGGTGGTGCTGGGCGGCGGCGGGGCCGCGGCCTTCCTGTTGATGAAGCCCAAGCCCGCCGCGGAGGCGGGCGACCATGCGGCCCCGGCCAAGGAAGAGAAGAAGGACAAGAAGGAAGAAGGCGGCCATGGCGGCGGCGGCAAGGAGGGAGCGCCGGCGGCCGGCGCCGGCAAGGTGGCGGCCGGGCCCGACGGCGTGACCTTCTACACCCTGCCCGACATGATCGTGAACATTCAGTCGCCGGATGGGCGGCCGACCTATTTGAAGCTGCGCCTGACGCTGGAGATGAAGGACGCCTCCGTGGCCTCGCATCTTCAGGCCGAGGCGCCGCGCTTGCAGGACATGTTCCAGGGCTTCCTGCGCGAACTGCGGCCCGAGGATATGGCCGGGTCCGCCGGATCGTATCAGTTGCGCGCTGAAATCCTGCGTCGGGTCAATCTGATCGCGGCGCCCGGCAAGGTCGACGCCGTGCTGATCGAAGAGATGCTCGTGCAGTAATGACCGACGCCCTGGCTCCCGAGAACGAACTGGATCCCTTCGGCGGACCGACGCCCGACCTGGGCGCCGATCTGGGCGCGGCCCTGTCCGAGCGGGTGCTGAACCAGGACGAGATCGACAGCCTGCTGGGCTTCGACATGGGCATCGGCGACGACGCCGAGCGCAGCGGCATCCGCGCCATCATCAACTCGGCCCTGGTCTCCTACGAGCGCCTGCCGATGCTCGAGATCGTCTTCGACCGCCTGGTGCGGCTGATGACGACCAGCCTTCGCAACTTCACCTCCGACAACGTCGAGGTCAGCCTCGACACCATCAGCTCCATCCGTTTCGGCGACTATCTGAACTCCATCCCGCTTCCGGCCATCCTGGCGGTGTTCCGGGCCGAGGAGCTGGACAACTACGGCCTGCTGACGGTCGACAGCAATCTGATCTATTCGATCGTCGACGTCCTGCTGGGCGGGCGACGCGGCACGGCGGCCCTGCGCATCGAGGGGCGGCCCTACACCACCATCGAGCGGGTGCTGGTGCAGCGCATGGTCGAGGTCATCCTGAACGACGCGCGCCAGGCGTTCGAGCCCCTGACCCCCGTTCATTTCAACCTGGACCGGCTGGAGACCAATCCGCGCTTCGCCGCCATCGCGCGCCCGGCCAACGCCGCCATCCTGGTCAAGCTGCGCATCGACATGGAAGATCGCGGCGGCCGGGTCGAACTGCTGCTGCCCTATTCGACGCTGGAGCCGATCCGCAAGATGCTGCTGCAGCAGTTCATGGGCGAGAAGTTCGGCCGCGACAACATCTGGGAAGGCCACCTGGCCACCGAGCTCTGGACCACCGAGACCGAGGTGCGCTGCGTTCTGGACGAGCAGCAGATGCCCCTGTCCAGCGTGCTGGACCTGAAGGTCGGCGACACCCTGATGCTGAACGTCAGCCCCGAGTCCGAGGTGTCGGTCCGCGCGGGCTCCATCCCCCTGACCACGGGCCGCATGGGCCGCAAGGGCCAGCACATCGCCGTCCGCGTCGAAGGCCCCATCAGCACCGACGCCGCCGCCCGCATCGCCAGAGGGAACAGCTGACATGACCGGCATCATCCTCGACTCCATCCTCATGCTGCTGCTGGTCGCGGCCATCGGCTACGGCATCAAGCTGGAGCGCAAGCTCAAGACCCTGCGCGAGGGGCAGTTGGCCTTCGCCGCCGCCGTGACCGAGCTGAACAGCGCCGCCGGACGCGCCGAGCAGGCCCTGGCCACCCTGCGCGCCTCGGGCCATGAGACGGACCTGCTGCACGACCGCATCATCAAGGCCCGCGCCGTCAAGCAGGAGCTGGAGGTGCTGATCGCCCGCGCGCCCGCGCGCCCGGCCGAGAACCGCATCGAGACCCGCGAGGACGAACGTCGCGCCGCCGCCAGGGCCATGGCCGAGATGGAGGCGATGGCCGAGGCCGGCCCGGAACCCGTCCGCACGTCGTCGGTCGCCCCCCTGCTGGACGACGAGGCGCGCGCCCGCCGCATGGCCTCGCTGATGGAGCGCATCGAGGGCGCCCGCGCCGCCATGAAGACGCCGTCGCCGAAGCCGACGCCCCCGGTCGAGCGCGCCTCGCCGGTGATGCAGGCCCTGGCCGCTAACCATGCTGCGCAACAGAGCCTAAACCGCGCCCGCCGTAGTCTGGACGACGACCTTTTCGCTGCTTGATTGAGGCCCCTGTGTCCGAGGCGCGAAGCATCTTTCTTGCCCTATGTCCGACGCGCGGCGTCGGACGACTTGAGGGCGACTTTCCCGAGTTTGACCGATGAGCAAGCTGCCCCGTCTTCTGCCCCTGATCGCCGTCGCCATCGGCGGCGTCGTGGCCGTGCGCGCCGCGGGCGTGGCGCCGGAACTGTTCCAAGGCGCGACCGCCTGGGCGAATGAAGCCGTCGCCGGGGAAGGCGAGGGGGCCAAGGCCGCGCCCAGGCCCGCCCCCGCCGTCTGCGCCCTGACGCCCGAGCAGCTGGCGCAGCAGGCGGGCATCTCCCCGGCCGAGCTGCGGATCATCCAGTCCCTGTCCAAGCGCCGCGACCAGCTGGACGCGCGCGACGCCGACTTCGCCACCACCTTGCCGCTGATGGTGGCCGCCGAGCAGAAGCTGGACGCCAAGCTGCAGGCGCTGGAGGCCCTCAAGGGCGAGATCAGCGCCCTGGTCGGCCAGGTGGACGAGAAGGAGAAGGCCGAGGCCGACCGGCTGGTCGCCGTCTATTCCGCCATGCGGCCCAAGGAGGCGGCGGCCGTCTTCGCCACCCTGGACGACAGCGTGCGCCTGCCGGTGGCCTCGGCCATGCGTCCGCGCACCCTGGCCGCCATCATGGCCCAGATGCAGCCCGCCGCCGCGCGGGAGCTGACCGAGAAGCTGGCCAAGCGTTTCCAGGCCCAGCAGTACGCCGCCCGCGCCGCCGCCGCATCGGCCCCGACCGAGACCGCGCCCGCCCCCGTACCGACGCCTGCCGCCCAACCGGCGGCCCAGCCCGCCGCCGCCCCCGCGCCGGCTCCGGCCCGCGCGGCGCAACAGACTGCGCCGCGTCGCGCGTCGACCCCCGCCGCCAGCCGCCCCGCCGCTCAATCGGCCGCCCAGCCTGGGGCCAAGGCGCCGACCCCCGCCGAGACCGGCCCGCGTCCCTATGCGGCGCCGTCCGCCGACGCTCCGGCCGCCGCGCGCCAGTCGGTGCAATAATGTCGCGTTAGCCCTCCCCCATCGAGAGTGAAGGGAGAGTGCTAGCTGTTGTCGCGCCGCCCCCGCGCGGCTATTCAGCCCGCTTCGATTTTTCGCGAGACCTGTTCATGTCCGACGCCCTGCCTGACCGCCTTTCGGTCGATCCCGACAGCCCCTTCCACAACGCCGAACTGCTGGCGCGCGGCGTGGGCATCCGCTTCAAGGGCGAGGAAAAGACCAACGTCGAGGAATACTGCGTCTCGGAAGGCTGGGTCCGCCTGGCCGTCGGCAACCGCGTCGACCGTCGCGGCAAGGCCCTGACCGTCAAGCTGCAAGGCCCGGTCGAGCCCTTCATCAAGGGCGAGTGATTTCGGCCTAGCGGCGAAGCTGAGGCTTTCGGTCGCAGTCTTCGCCCGCTAGGGTCCGCGCCTGTCATTGAGTCTGGGAGGCGCTCTTGTCGTTCAACATCCGTCTGATGGCCGCCAGTGCGCTGGCCAGCGCATTGGCGCTCGGCCTTGTCGCCACGCCGGTCCTGGCCCAGGACGCCCGGACGATCCGCGCCGCCGAGCAGGTGCGCGACCAGGCGCTGAAGGGCAATATCGCCCTCGACTACGTCACCCAGATCACCACCCGTTTCGGCCCGCGCCCGGCGGGTTCGCGCGCCGAGCAGGACGCCTCCGCCTGGGCCGCCGACTATATGCGCGCCCACGGCTTCCAGAACGTCCGCATCGAACAGTTCCCCCTGATCGGCTGGGAGCGGGGCGAGGAAAGCGCCGAGATCCTGGGCGCCCGTCCCCAGAGGCTGGTGGCCGCCGCGCTGGGCCACTCCATCGCCACGCCCGCCGAGGGGATCGAGGCGGACGTCGTCTTCTTCGACGGTCTGGACGCCCTTCTGGCGGCGCCCGCCGGGTCGCTGAACGGCAAGATCGCCATGGTCGACGGCGGCCAGATGGTGCGGATGCAGGACGGCTCGGGCTATGGTCCGCTGTCGCGTCTGCGCGGCATGGGGCCGGTCGAGGCGGCCAGGCGCGGCGCCGTGGCCTTCGTCATGCGCTCGGCCGGGTCGGACGAACACCGGATGCCGCACACCGGCACCACCCGCTATGTCGAGGGCAAGGTGCCGCTGCCCGCCTTCGCGCTCAGCGCGCCGGACGCCGATCAGGTGGCGCGTCTGGTCGGCATGGGCGAGACGGTGCGCCTGCGCCTGAAGTCCACAGCCCGCACCTATGAAACCCACAGCCAGAACGTCATCGGCGACATCGTCGGCGCCGCGCGGCCGAACGAGATCATCGTCCTGGGCTCGCACATGGACAGCTGGGACCTGGGCACGGGCGCCATCGACGATGCGGCGGGCGGCGCTATCACCCTGGCTGCGGCCAAGCTGATCGCCGAACAGGGCCGTCCGGCGCGCACTGTCCGCGTGGTCCTGTACGGCTCCGAAGAGGTCGCCCAGCCGACCGATCACGGCAACGGCGGCGGCGCCTATGTCCGCAACATCGGCGCGGGCGTCGATAAGCACGTCATCGCCGGCGAAAGCGACTTCGGCGCCGACCGCGTCTACGCCCTGGGCCTGCCGCCCGGATCGCAGAACACCGACTTCGCCAAGGTCGC
>JAFKFS010000181.1 GCA_017308115.1 Bordetella sp. | reverse complement strand
CTGCGCGCCAACGTCGAGCTGACCGACCTGATGCTGGCCCTGGGCGTGCAGGCGGGCAGCCGCTTCAGCGTCGACGACCTGCGCTATGAGCGCGTGGTCATCATGACCGACGCCGACGTCGACGGCGCCCACATCGCGGCCCTGCTGATAACCTTCTTCTATCGCTCCATGCCGGACCTGATCCGTCAGGGGCGGCTCTATATGGCCCTGCCGCCGATCTATCGGATTTCGGCGGGTCCGCTGTCGGAATACGCCCGCGACGACGCCCACCGCGACGAACTGCTGGCCACCGTATTCAAGGGCAAGAAGACCGAGATCGGGCGGTTCAAGGGTCTGGGCGAGATGATGGCCTCCCAGCTGAAGGAGACCACCATGGACCCGAAGAAGCGGACCCTGGCCCGCATCGCCCTGCCCGACACCGAGGAAGAGATCGAGGACCTGGTCGAGCGCCTGATGGGCCGCAAGGCCGAGGCCCGCTATCATTTCATCCAGGAAAACGCCCGCTTCGCCCAGGCCGACCTGGACGTCTGACGCCGCCGTCCGCCGTCGCCCTCGCGGTGACGGCGGACGGCCCGGCCCTAGCCGATCATCCGGCCGACCGTGTCGTCCTTCCAGATGAAACGGTGGACCAGCACCATCAGGATGTGGCCCGCGATGGCGGCCAGCAGCACCCAGGCCAGCAGGCCGTGCACGGCGTTGGCCGGGGCGGTCATCCACGGAACTTCGGCCCAGCCGCCGTCGATCAGGCGCACGCCGAACACATCCAGCGGCTTGCCCGATCCATATTGCCGCAACAGCGCCAGCGCCGGAACGACCAACATCAGGGCGTAGAGCGCCAGATGCCCGATCCTGGCGGCCAGGCCCCAGAAGCCGCCGCCATGCGCCGGGCGCGTCTTCATATTATAGAGCCCCCACAGGGCCCGCACCACGATCAGGGCCAGCAGGACGACCCCGATCCCCTTGTGGGTTCCGACCCAGAAGGCGGTGATCGGCGCCTTGCCGACGATCAGCTTGATCGCCATGCCGGTGAACTGCCAGGCCAGCAACAGGGCCATCGCCCAGTGCAGCGCGCGCGTGACGGACCCATATCGGAAACCGTCGTCTCTCCACTGCGTCGCCATGAATTCCCCCTTTGCCGATAACGAGTCTCAAACATGATTCGAGGCGGAATCCGTCGCCGAATCCCGCCTCGCAAATTGTCGCAGTTTGAGACCGGCTAAGGCTTAGGGAGCCTTGACGCCGTCGTCGTCCGCCTGGGTGCGCTTGTCATAGACGTGGTCCACGATACCCCAGGCCTTGGCTTCCTCGGCGGTCATGAAGTGGTCGCGGTCTAGGGTGCGCTCGACCTCTTCATAGGTGCGGCCGGTGTGCTGGACGTAGATTTCGTTCAGGCGGCGCTTGGTGGCGATGATGTCCTCGGCGTGGCGCTCGATGTCCGAGGCCGTGCCGCGGAAGCCGCCCGAAGGCTGGTGCACCATGACCCGCGCGTTCGGCAGAGCGATGCGCTGGCCCGCCTCGCCCGCCGTCAGGATCAGCGAACCGGCCGAGGCGGCCATGCCCATGACCACGGTCGAGACCGGCGACTTGATGTATTGCATGGTGTCGTAGATCGCGAGCGCCGAGGTCACCTGACCGCCGGGGCTGTTGATGTACATGCTGATCTCCTTCTTCGGGTTCTCCGATTCCAGGAACAGCAGCTGGGCGCAGATCAGCGAGGCCATGCCGTCCTCGAACGGACCGGTCAGAAAGATGATCCGCTCGCGCAGCAGGCGCGAGAAGATGTCGAACGACCGTTCGCCGCGGCTGGATTGCTCCACCACCATCGGCACCAGATTGTTGGAGATGTAGTCGATCGGATCGCGCATGGGAGCCTTTTTCACATTCTGCCGACGCGACTCGCTGTCGCCGCCGTATGCATGGAGATATCGCCACCTCAGCAGCTGTGCGCAAGACCAACGAAGATCGCGAAGTCATCTCCTTACGGCTGATCGACCTCGAGGCCTTCGCTCTGCTTTCGATCCCGCGCCATCAAGCCTCGCAACTCTCCCAACTGGTGGGTCGCCGCCGACTGATTGAGTTCCGCTGCATAAAGCGCCTTCAGATAGGCCTTGTCCCAATCCGTAAGCCCTTGGATCCCGGCGTCCGCGAAGAGGCCCAGAACAGAATCATAATCGCCGACATCGGCGTCGGGATCCACCTGCGCCAAGGCGACCATTGCGACGTAGTCAGCAAGTTGCTGGAAATTCAGCCCTTCGGCCTGCGCTAGGTCGAGAATGATGATGACCCGGTTCAGATCGTTCCGAATGGTGGTCCGTAGTCTGCCGGCGCCCGTGCGCGAGACCGTCGGCGCCTCCTCACCCGGCAGGCGAACCGCCAATTGCCCCGTCTGCGAGTCGATCGGCGTGCTGATGTGCCACCAACGCACGGCGCGATCGCTCTGCTGGAAGGCTTCGAGCGCAGCTCGACTGCGGTTCATCCCTGATCCGCCGGGCCAGAACACGTTTCGACGCGCATCGACCAGCCCGCGCGCCATGGCGGCGCCGTCTGACGCGCCGATGATCAAGATATTGGGCTGGCAGCCCGGCTCTCCTGGATCAAGCCCGATATCGAGCGCGGCCTGGGACACGCGATCAACGACATACTGAGCCGCGTCTCCCCTGATGTTCGCTACACCCACGCAAATCCGGTCCCGCCAGCGCGCCGGCCCGCGTCCGGTCGGGGAAGCCGCGACCTCGTCGATGAACCGCCGAACCTGGTCGTCGATGCGACGTCCCTGGACGACGATATCTCCGACTTGGGTGGGCGCCTCGGGCTCCTGGGATACGGCTCCCGCCAAGGCCAAGCCCATCAGCATCGCCACAAACGCCATCGCCACCCTCCCGAGAGAAAAACGTCGTTCGAAGAATATTAGAAAAATGTCGTGACTTAGGCGCTTACCATCCAGATCATTAAATCGACGCAAGACGATCCGTCCACGCTCGGACGAGAAACCCAGCCAAAAGAAAACCCCGCGCCATGAATGGAGCGGGGTCATCTTCGGACAGGGTTGAAGCTAGGGTCAGCCCTCGTCTTCTTCCTTCAGCAGCTCTTCCTTGGTGATCGGCTCGTCCTTCACCTCGGCGACCGAGACGATCAGGTCGACGACCTTCTCTTCATAGATCGGCGCGCGCAGCTGGGCGGCGGCGTTCGGGTTCTGGCGGTAGAAGTCCAGCACCATCCGCTCCTGGCCCGGATAGTTGCGGGCTTCGGCCATGATGGCGTTCGACAGTTCCTGATCCGTCACGCCGACGTTGTTGGCGCGGCCGATCTCGGCCAGAACCAGACCCAGGCGCACGCGGCGCTCGGCGATCTTCTTGTACTCGGCCTTCAGTTCGTCTTCCGACTTCTTGGCGTCTTCTTCCGGCAGCTGGCCGGCGTCCTTGTCGGCCGAAACCTGGGCCCAGATGCCTTCGAACTCGGCGTCCACCATCTTCGGCGGCAGCGAGAAGTCGTGGCCTTCGTCCAGCACGTCCAGCAGGGCGCGCTTCAGCTTGAAGCGGGTGGCGCCGGCGTATTGCTGGTTCAGGTTGGACTTCAGCAGTTCCTTCAGCTGGTCCAGCGACTCCAGGCCGATGCGCTTGGCGAACTCGTCGTCGATCTTGGATTCGACCTCGGCCTTGATGGCCTTGACGGTGACGTCGAAGGTCGCGGCCTTACCGGCCAGATGCTTGGCCTGGTACTCTTCCGGGAAGCTCACTTCGATAGTGCGCTCTTCGCCGACCTTGGCGCCCTTCAGCTGCTCTTCGAAGCCGGGGATGAAGCGGCCCGAGCCGATCACCAGGTCGGCGTCGGTGGCGGCGCCGCCGTCGAAGGCCTCGCCGTCGATCTTGCCGACGAAGTCGATGGTCAGCTGGTCGCCGTCGGCGGCCTTGACCGTCTTGCCCTTCTTGTCCTCGTAGGACTTGGCCTGGGAGGCCAGTTCCTTCAGCGCCTCGTCCAGGTCCTCTTCCGAGGCCTCATAGGTCGGGCGGGTCAGCTTCAGGGTCTTGGGATCGACCGGGGTGAATTCCGGCATGACTTCCAGCGCCATTTCATAGGCCAGGTCTTCCTGACCGGCGATGACCTTGTCCATGTCCGAGGTCAGCTTCATCTCGGCCGGCGCGGCCGGGCGGATCTTCAGCTCGTCCAGGGCGCCCTGGCTGGTCTCGTTCAGCGAGGCGTTGATGATCTCGCCCATGAAGTCACGGCCGAAGGTCTTCTTGACGTGCGAGGCCGGCACCTTGCCCGGACGGAAGCCCTTCAGCTTCATCTGGGGGGCCACTTCCTTGATGCGGGCTTCGAGCTTTTCATTCAGCTCGGCGACGGGAATGGTCACCGCGATCACGCGGCTGAGGCCTTCGTTCGACTTTTCGACGACTTGCATGGTCGGGTATCTGACGCTCTGTGGCGACGCCACGAAGGCGCGCGGTGGATAAAGCAACAGGGCCGCCCCTTTCGGGAGCGGCGCCTCGGAGCCCGCCCTTATGTCGAGAAGGGGCCGAAACGTCAACGCAACGCGGTTCCTTTGTGGTCGTCGGCCCGCTATCTGAGAGCCCATGAGCCAGCCTTCAGCCCCCATCGGCGTCTTCGTGACGCCCGTCACCCCGCTGCAGCAGAACTGCACGACCGTCTGGTGCGCGAAGACGAAGAAGGCCGCCGTCATCGATCCGGGCGGCTCGGTCGACGCCATCCTGGGCGAGATCGCGCGGCGCGGCCTGACGCTGGACGCCATCTGGATCACCCACGGCCATCTGGATCATGCGGGCGCCGCCGCCGAGATGCAGGAGAAGACCGGCCTCGACATCGTCGGCCCCCATCCCGAGGACCAGTTCTGGATCGACCTGATTCCGGCGCAGGGCCAGAAGTACGGCCTGCCCGAGGCCCGCAGCTTCACCCCTACGCGCTGGCTGGACGACGGCGACGTTCTGACGCTGGGCGAGACGACGTGGGAGGTCTTCCACTGCCCCGGCCACACGCCCGGCCACGTCGTCTTCTTCAATCGCGAGGCCCGTTTCGCCCAGGTCGGCGACGTGTTGTTCCAGGGCTCGGTGGGCCGCACCGACTTCCCGCGCAGCGACCATCAGGCCCTGCTGAGCGCGATCACCACCAAGCTGTGGCCGCTGGGCGACGACGTGACCTTCGTGCCGGGCCACGGTCCCCATTCGACCTTCGGAGCCGAGCGGCGCAGCAATCCCTTCGTCTCGGACCGCGCCCTGCAGGCCGCGCCCATCGCGCGACCGGCCTCCGGCCCGGCCTGATTCAGCGCGCGGCCAGCAGGCCGATCAGGACGCCGACGCCCAGGGCGTAGAGCGTCATACGGATCGGCTCGTCGCGAATCGCCTCGCAGGCCCGCGATCCCCGATGGCGGGCCCAGTCGCGCACCTCCGCCGCATCCTCACGCACCGCCCGGCGCAGAGGGCGCGGCCGTGCGCCCGCCGCCAGAATCTCGTCGGCGGCGCCTTCCAGACGATCGCTGTGGTCTGAGCGCCCCTCGGTGATGTCCTCGGGCGACGGCGCGCCGTCGGCGCCGGGGTTCGGATCGTTGGAAACCGGCATGGGCGGAACTCCTGAAACGAGACTTCGAGCTTCCATGAACCCGTCGGCTCCGCTGCGGTTCCGAGCCGTCGTCCGCGCCGGAACATCCCTTCGCCGAACAGGGTTTTAATCCTTTCTCGGAACCTCCGCGCTGACGCCGGGTTCTCTTGCCCAAGCGCCACCGTCTACGAAAGGAACATCTGAAATGGCCGAAGGTCAGCCCACCCGCGGCTCCGGTGTTTCCAAGCGAGGCTTCGCCTCCATGGACCCGGAACGCCAGCGCGAAATCGCTCGCAAGGGCGGCGCCAGCGTCCCCAGCGAGAAGCGCAGCTTTTCCCAGGATCGCACCCTTGCGGCCCAGGCCGGGCGCAAGGGCGGCGAAGCCTCCCATGGGGCGCGGAACAAGACCGGACAGGAACCGGCGCCGCCCAAGCGCTGAACCGCCCCGCTCGGTTTCAGACCCTTTCGACGGCGTGGGAAACCGCGCCGTTTTTCTTTGAGCTCATTGAGCTTCGGCGACGCGCGGCTTCCCACTCCCGCTGTGAACCCGCCTTCATTCTTGGCGCGCGCTCAGCAGGGCCAGAGCCACCCGAGGGGCGTCGCTGACTTCGAAGGCCTCGACGCGCCATCCGGCGGCCTCGACCAGGGCGCGCACGCGGGGCTCGTCGAACTTGCGGGAGTTTTCGGTATGGATCGTCTCTCCCTGGGCCAGGCGGAAGACCAGCGTGTCCAACCGGACCGCCATCGGGCGCAGGGCCTCCAGATGCATCTCAATCCGCGCCTCGGCCTCGTTCCAGACGGCGCGATGGGCGAAGGCGTCCAGATCGAAATCGGCGCCCAGGTCGCGGTTGGCGCGGGCCAGGACATTCAGGTTGAAACGCGCCGTCGTCCCTTCGGCGTCGTCATAGGCGGCGATCAGGGTCCAGGGGTCCTTGATCAGGTCGACGCCCAGGATGAACAGGGCGTCCGGCCCCAGCATGTCCCGCATGCCGCGCAGCAGGGCCTCGGCCGCCTCGGGCGCCAGATTGCCGATGGTCGAGCCCGGGAAGAAGCCGACGCGCCGCCCCGGCCCCGTCTCGGGCGGCAGGACGCCCAGGTGCTCGAAGTCGCCGACGACGGGCAGGACCTTGAGGTCCGGATAGGCCTGTCTCAACCGCGCGGCCGCCTCCTCGAGCGCGGTCGGGCTGATGTCGATGGGAACATAGGCCGCCGGATCGGCGGCGGCGTCCAGCACGATGCGGGTCTTCTCGCTGGCGCCTGAGCCGAGTTCGACCAGCACGGCGCCGGGTCCCAAACGCTTCGCCCAGTTCGGCGCGATCCGGCGCAGCAGGGCCGCCTCCTGCCGGGTCGGATAGTATTCCGGCAGGCGGGTGATGGCCTCGAACAGTTCGGACCCGCGCGCATCATAGAACCATTTGGGCGGCAGGCTCTTGGGCCGCGCGGCCAGGCCCTCGACCAGGTCGCGGCGGAAGGCCTCATGCTCGTCGTCAAGCGCGGCGTCGCCGCCGGGGTCGGAGGCGAGGCGCACGCCCGCGAAGGCCCACCGCTGATCCGGGTAGAAGAAGTTGCGGTAGCTCGGCCGCGCATGGTCCGGCGCCGTGGCGAAGGCGCCCCCGCGCAGCACCATCTGATTGGCCATGAACTTGCCATTGTACTCGGCCGCCGTGCCCTCGGTCGGTCGGAAACCGGGATAGGGGCCGTAAGCACTGGCCGTCCACTGCCACGCCTCATTGTCCAGGTTGGAGAAGGCGTCGGGCCGGCTGCGGGCGGCGTGCTCCCATTCGGCCTCGGTCGGCAAGCGTCGGCCCGACCATCGCGCAAAGGCGTCGGCCTCATAGAAGCTGACATGGCGCACCGGCGCGGCGGGATCGACCGGCCGCCGTCCCGCCAGGGTCATGACCGTCCAGCCTTCGCCCTCATCTCGCCGCCAGTAGAGCGGCGCGGTCCACCCGTGGGTCCGCACCGCCGCCCAGCCGTCGCTCAGCCACAGTTCGGGCCGCGCATAGCCCCCGTCCTTCATGAAGGCCAGCCAGTCGCCGTTGGCGACGAGGTCGGCGGCCAGTTCGAACGGCTCCAGCCAGACCCGGTGCGCGGGCCGCTCGTTGTCGAAGGCGAAGCCGTCCGCCGGAGCGCCAGTCTCGACCAGACCGCCCTCGAACGCCTGCCAACCGCCGCGCGCCGGTTGAAGCGGCGCCGCGCGCGGCTCGGCGTCATACGCCGCCGGATCCAGGGGCGAACGCGACATCAGATGCAGGATGTCCATCAGGAAGAGCTCCTGATGCTGCTGCTCATGGTTCAGGCCCAGCTCGAACAGATAGCGCTCCAGCCCCTGCAGCGGAGCCGAGACATCGGCCAGTCTCCGCTCCATCTGGCGGTCGACCTCGGCCCGATAGGCCATGACCTCCGCCAAGGACGGGCGGGTGATCAGGCCGCGATCGGCCCGGCCGATACGTTCGCCCAGCGCCTCGTAGTAGGAGTTGAAGATGAGCTTCAGCCGCGGATCGACGGGCTCATAGCCGGGCCCGTCGAGCAGCATGGCCTCGAAGAACCAGCTGACATGCCCCAGATGCCACTTGCCGGGACTGGCCTCGGCCATCGACTGCGCCTGGAGGTCTTCGTCCGACAGGGACGCCGCGAGGGCGGGCATGATCGCCCGCACCCGACGATAGCGCTCCACATCCCCGGCGGCGACCGCCGGCCTGCGCCGCGTCTCGGTCATGATGCCGCTTCCCCCTGGGTGATTGTCGTCCGCACCCTCCTGAAATGCCGCCTGCGCAAAGGGAGTTCCCCACGCCGCAGCCGTTCGTCCCGCCTGCGGCCGCCGAGCGGATGAGGAACGGGTCGTCCGCAGCCCGCGTTGTGATTCGGTCCGAGCGCCGAACGGCGCAGACCTTCAGGATTGCTCTTCATGCCCCAGATGCGTTCGCCGCAGGGGGCGATGGCCATCGCCCCGCCGCCCCGACCCGATCACGGTCCGGCGCCTGATCTGACGAACCCGGCCAATTGGCGCGCCATGCTGGCCCGCCAGATACCGGCGCTTCGGGCCTTCGCCTTCTCCCTGGCGCGCAACCGGGCGGATGCGGACGATCTCGTCCAGGAGACCCTCGTCAAGGCGTGGACGCATCGGTCGCGGTTCGAGGCGGGCACCAACCTCAAGGCCTGGCTGTTCACCATCCTGAGGAACAGCTGGTACACCGGCGCCGCTCGCCGACGCCGCGAGGTGGCCGACGAAGAAGGCCGCCACGCCGCCGGCCTGACCGCCGAGGCCAACCAGGAATGGACTGCGGAGCTGACGGCGCTGCAGGCCGCGCTGAACGCCCTGCCGCTGGAGCATCGCGAGGCGGTCATCATGGTCGGGGCCGCCGGGCTTTCCTATCAGGAGGCGGCCGACATCTCGGGCTGCGCCGTGGGCACGATCAAGAGCCGCGTCAATCGCGCGCGCCGTCGCCTGGCCCGACTGCTGGAGCACGACCTCCCGCCCGGCCAGGAAAATTATGAGGCGGACGACAGCTAGGCAGGAGGAACCGGCGGGTCTTCGGAAAGGTTGAATTCGAACCTTCAGGAGAGCCCGGTCATGAAGACTCCGCCCCGCCTCCCCGCCCGGGAGAACCCGCACGCCCAGAAGCGCGGGCTCATGGACTGGCTGTTCGGCCGCACGCCGCCCCCGCCCGCCAAGTCCAGTTCAAACCTCTATCTGGGCGACATCGTCGACGGTGACTTCAGTTCGCCCTCGGTCCACCATCACCATAGACGTCCGCCCGGCGAAGAATTGTGAGGCGGCCCACCGCCTAGCGACCGGTCCGCGCAGCGTATTCCAGGCGGGCGATGGTGCGGTTGTGCACCTCGTCCGGGCCATCGGCGATGCGCAGGGTCCGCACCATGGCGTAGAGCTCGGCCAGGGGCGTGTCGCCCGACACCCCCGCTCCGCCGAACGCCTGGATGGCGTCGTCGATGACCTTGAGCGCCATCCGCGGGGCGGCGACCTTGATCTGGGCGATCTCGGACTTGGCGCCCTTGGCCCCGACCTCGTCCATCATCCAGGCGGCCTTCAGCACCAGCAGGCGGCACATCTCGATGTTGGTGCGCGCCTCGGCCACCCGCTGCTCCCACACCGAATGCTCGGCCAGGGTCTTGCGGAAGGCGGTGCGGGCCAGCAGGCGATCGACCATCAGCTCCAGCGCCTTTTCGGCCGCGCCGATGGTCCGCATGCAGTGGTGGATGCGGCCCGGCCCCAGGCGGCCTTGGGCGATCTCGAAACCGCGCCCCTCGCCCGCGATCAGGTTTGAGACGGGAACGCGGACGTTCTCCAGCACCACCTCGGCATGGCCGATCGGGGCCTCGTCGTATCCGAACACCGACAGCATCCGCTCGACCCGAAAGCCGGGCGTGTCGACGGGCACGATGATCTGGCTCTGCTGCTGGTGGACGGCGGCGTCGGGATCGGTCTTGCCCATGACGATGGTCACGGCGACGTTCGGATGGGCCATATTGGTCGACCACCATTTGCGGCCGTTGATGACGTAATGGTCGCCGTCGCGCTCGATCCGGGTCTGGATGTTGGTGGCGTCGGACGAGGCCACCTCGGGCTCGGTCATCAGGAAGGCCGAGCGGATGTCGCCCGCCATCAGGGGCTTGAGCCACCGCTCCTGCTGGGCGGCGTCGCCGTACATGTGCAGGACTTCCATGTTGCCGGTGTCGGGCGCGTTGCAGTTGAACGCCTCGGCCGACCACAGCGCCCGCCCCATCAGTTCGGCGATCGGCGCATATTCCAGGTTCGACAGCCCCGCGCCGTGCTCGCCCGGCAGGAACATGTTCCACAGACCCTCGGCCTTGGCCCTGGCCTTGAGGTCCTCCATCACCGGCGGCTGGCGCTTCGGATCAGCGCGGACCTGGGCGCGATACTCCGCCTCGCGCGGCAGAACCTCCGCCTCCATGAAACGGCGCACCCGCTCGCGCCAGTGCTCGCCACGCTCGCTCAGCCGGAAATCCATCTTCAAGCCTCTCCCACCACATGAAAACGGCGCGACCCCGTCGGAGCCGCGCCGTGGAACATCAAGCCTCAGCCCGCCGTCAGCCCTTCAGCAGCGGCGCCAGCTTCTGGGCGATCATCATGTCGCCCGCGATCTTCAGCTTGCCCTGCATGAAGGCCATCATCGGGTCCAGGCGCCCCTCGGCCAGGGCGACGAAATCGTCCCACTTGATCGAGACGGTGGCGTCGGCCGGCTTGTCGTCGTTGGTCACGGTGTTCGGAGCCGAGGCGCCGTCGATGAAGATCTTGCCGTCATCGCCGAAGTCCAGCTTCACGGTCTTGCCCAGACCCGAGTTTTCGCCGACGGCGGCGCGGATCTTGTCGGTGGCGAGGGCCAGATCGGCCATGTGCGTCTCTCCCGTTGAGAAG
>JAFKFS010000180.1 GCA_017308115.1 Bordetella sp. | reverse complement strand
GACAGGGCGAAGCCGGGTGGGGGGCGGCAAGGCTATTCAGGCGCGGAGGCTAGAAACGCCTGGCCCTCCCCACCCGGTCGCTGCGCGACCACCCTCCCCGGGACGCGTCTCGCTTCAGCCCCCCAGCGTGACCTTGCGGTAGTTGTCGCCGTCCAGGTTTCCGATCTCGACCGACACCTGGCGCGGGCCGTCATAGGGCGCGACGCCCGCCAGCAAGGCCGCCTGCACCGCCTCGCCCAGGGCGGTCTTCTGCGCCTGGGTGCGGCCGCTGAGGATGCGCAGGTCGCAATGGACCATGGCCTGGTCCGCGGCGCCGTCGGCGATGATCAGGTCCTCGCAGCGCACGATGCGCGTCTTGCAGGCCGGAAGGGTCGCGCCGACCGTCTCGACACAGAGGCGATGAATCTCCAGCGCCAGGGCGCGCCAGTCGGTCGCGTCGAAATGGGTGGAGTGTTCCAGAGTAATCTGTGGCATTCAGGGCGTCCTTGTTTCGGCGTCGCTCCTTATCGCGCCGCGACGACGATTGCGATGAACGGACTTTGAGTCGATGCCCCTTGGCCCCTTCACCCTGGTCGCCACCTATCTGACGGTGTGGTGGATCGTGCTGTTCGCCATCCTGCCGCTGGGGATGTCGGATCAGATCAAGGACCCGCCGACCGACGGAACCCAGTGGGGCGCTCCCAAGGAGCCGCGCCTGAAGAAGAAGTTCATCACCACGACCTGGGTGTCGGCTATCGTCTGGGTCGTCATCGTCGCCCTGGTCTGGATCGGCTGGACGCCGATTCCGGACTTCACGCGCGGCCCCGCGCTCTAGCCTTCGCCCCCTTCGCCCGGTTAAACCTCGGGCCTGACTGAATTGCCGAGAATCCTCCCATGCGCCTGTCGCGCTACTTCCTGCCGATCCTGAAAGAAGCCCCCTCCGACGCCCAGATCGTGTCGCATCAGCTGATGCTGCGCGCGGGCATGATCAAGCAGGAGGCCGCCGGCATCTACGCCTGGCTGCCGCTGGGCCTGAAGGTGCTGCGCAAGATCGAGACCATCGTCCGCGAGGAGCAGGTGAAGGCGGGCGCCGTCGAACTGCTGATGCCGACGCTGCAACTGGCGGACCTGTGGCGTGAGTCGGGCCGTTACGACGCCTATGGCCCGGAGATGCTGCGCATCACCGACCGCCACGAGCGCGAACTGCTTTACGGCCCCACGAACGAGGAGATGATCACCGACATCTTCCGCGGCTATGTGAAGTCGTACAAATCCCTGCCGTTGAATCTCTTCCACATCCAGTGGAAGTTCCGTGACGAGCGACGCCCGCGCTTCGGCGTCATGCGCGGTCGCGAGTTCCTGATGAAGGACGCCTATTCCTTCGACCTGGACGAGGCCTCGGCCCGCATCGCCTATAAGCGGATGTTTGCGGCCTATCTGAACACCTTCGCCCGCCTGGGGCTGAAGGCCGTGCCGATGCGCGCCGACACCGGCCCGATCGGCGGCGACCTGAGCCATGAGTTCATCGTCCTGGCCGACACCGGCGAGAGCGAGGTCTTCTGCGACCGCAAGCTGGTCGAGATGGCGGCGCCGGGCCACGACCTCAGCGTCGCGCAGCTGGAAGGCGTCTTCGACGAGCGCACGGCCCTGTACGCCGCGACCGAGGAAATGCACGACGCGGCCCAGTTCGAGGCCCAGACCGCCGAGGGCGACCGCCTGTCGGCGCGCGGCATCGAGGTCGGCCACATCTTCTACTTCGGCACCAAATACTCGGTCCCGATGAAGGCCAAGGTCGCCGGGCCGGACGGCCAGGACACCGAGGTCCACATGGGCAGCTACGGCGTCGGCGTCTCGCGCCTGCTGGGCGCCATCATCGAGGCCAGCCATGACGAGAGCGGCATCATCTGGCCGGACTCGGTCGCGCCGTTCGACGTTTCGGTCATCAATCTGCGCGCCAATGACGCCGCCGTCTCGGCCGCCTGTGAAGACGCCGTGGCCAGGCTGGAAGCCCTAGGCAAGGACGTCCTCTATGACGACACGGACGAGCGTCCGGGCGGCAAGTTCGCCACCGCCGACCTGATCGGGGTGCCGTGGCAGCTGACCATCGGTCCCAAGGGCCTGGCCGAGGGCGTGGTCGAACTGAAGCGCCGCGCCACGGGCGAGAAGCAGAGCCTGTCGCTGGACGCCGCCCTGGAGCTGCTGGCGAAATGACCGACGCCGCGACGGCTTCCGCTGCGCCGCCCGCATCGAAAGGGTCCGGCCCCTTCTCCAGCTGGGAGATCGGGCTGGCGCTCCGCTATCTGCGCGCCAAGCGCAAACAGGGCGGGGTGGCGCTGATCGCCATGATCAGCTTCATCGGCATCATGCTGGCCGTCGCCGTGCTGATCAGCGTCATGAGCATCATGGCGGGCTTTCGCGGCACGTTGATGGACCGCATCCTGTCGTTCAACGGCCATATGTATGTGCAGGGGCCGGTGCTCTATGCGCCTGACCGCGACGCGGCGCTGAAGCGGATCGCGGACGTGCCGGGCGTGGTGGCGGTGTCGCCCCTGGTCGAGTCTCCCGCCATGTTCCGCGCGGGCTCCATGGCGACGGGAGGGCTGGTGCGGGGCGTGCGTCCGCAGGACCTGGCCTCGACGAAATTCGTCTATGAGAGCCTGAGCCCCGAGGCCCGCGCGCGGTTCGGCAAGGGCGAATACGGCGGGGATCAGGTCCTGATCGGCAAGACCCTGGCCCAGGAGGCGGGGCTGCGCGAGGGCGATCCGATCTCGCTCTACACCCCCACCGGCGCCGACAGCGCCTTCGGCAATCTGGGCGGTCTGGAGAAGACCTATATCGTCGGCGGCATCTATACGTCGGGGGCTGCGGACTATGATCGCGCCTTCATCTTCATGCCGCTGGAGCAGGCGCAGCTCTTCTTCGGCAAGGACGGCGTCTGGGACATCATCGAGATGAAGGTGGCCGAGCCGGACAAGGTCGAGAGCCTGCTGACGCCGGTTCAACGCGCGGCGGGGCCGGGCAACGCCGTCACCGACTGGCGCAACCGCCAGGCCGCCATCTGGGGCGCGCTTCAGGTCGAGCGCACGGCCATGAGCATCATCCTGGGCATGGTCGTCGCCATCGCCGCCATGAACATCATCAGCGGCATCGTCATGCTGGTGAAGAACAAGACGCGCGACATCGCCATCCTGCGGACCGTCGGCGCGAGCCAGTCGTCCATCCTGCGCATCTTCTTCATGTCGGGCGCGGCCATCGGCATCGGCGGCACGATCGCGGGCCTGGTGCTGGGGCTGCTGTTCTGCTGGAACATCGGTGCGATCCAGCATTTCCTCGAGGGCCTGCTGGGCGTCCAGCTGTTCAACGCCGAGGTCTATATGCTGGACTCCGTCCCGGCCAAGGTCGATCCGTGGGACGTGACCTGGGTCGCCGTCTTCTCCTTTTTCATGAGCTGCCTGGCCAGCCTGCCGCCGTCGTGGAACGCGTCGCGCATCGATCCGGTGGAGGCGCTGCGTTTTGAATAGGCTGCTGAAGAAGAAGCCCGCCGTCGCCGCCGGGACCAACGGCGCCATCCTGTCGCTGCGCGGGGTGACCCGCACCTATCCGACGGCCCAGGGCGGGCTGACGGTGCTGAAGGGCGTCGACCTGGAGGTCATGCCGGGCGAGGTCGTCGGCCTGATCGGGCCCTCCGGCTCGGGCAAGTCCAGCCTGCTGCACGCGGCGGGCCTGCTGGAGCGGCCCACCAGCGGCCAGGTGCTAATCGACGGCGAGGACGTCGGCAGCCTGGACGAGCGGGCGCGCACGCGCCTGCGCCTGCACCGCATCGGCTTCGTCTATCAGTTCCACCATCTGCTGCCCGAGTTCGACGCCCTGGACAACGTCGCCCTGCCCATGCGCATCGCGGGCGTGCGGGAAGGGGAGGCGCGTCGTCGCGCGACCGAGACCCTGACCGCGCTCGGCCTGGGTCAGCGCGTCGCCCACCAGCCGGCCCAGCTGTCCGGCGGCGAGCAGCAGCGCGTCGCCATCGCCCGCGCCCTGGCCAACAGCCCCCGCCTGCTGTTGGCGGACGAGCCGACCGGCAACCTGGATCCCGCCACCAGCCAGGCGGTGTTCGAGGCCTTGCGCGAACTGGCCAAGACCACGGGCGTCGCCGCCCTGATCGCCACCCACAACATGGAGCTGGCCGGTCACATGGACCGCGTCTTCGCCTTGAAGGACGGCCACCTGGAGCAGCGCGCGGCCGAAAGCCACGCCTACTAGGAGGCGATGAGCCGCGTCGTCGCCTGCAGCGGCGTGCGATAGGGCATCATGGCCCAGTGCAGCGCAGCCGCGCCTAGCAGCGGCGGGATGTCGGCATATCGGGGATGACCCGGGTCGATCGCGCGTTGCAGGACCGCTGTCTCATCCGGTCTGAGCAGGGGGTGAGACAGCGCCAGGACGCGGTGGATGCGAAATTGCACCGTCTGTCGCCAAGCCTGCATCGGCGCTGTTTCACAGGGACTGGCGCCGAGCAACTGAAGGAAGCCGTCAAGAGCGCCGGGCGCTCCTTCCATGGCGTAGATGATGACATCGTCTACGCTTGCCGCCACGCCGGCGAGGCCCAACGACCGGGCTTGGTCGCGCCGCATGTCGATCAGGGCCGGCCACCGTGCGCTTTGCGCGAATCCTGACGGAGACCGGGTCAGGAATACGGCGCTTTGCAACACAGCGGGCCTCCATGTTCGCCTCAGCGTAACCGAAATATCGTTCTGCGTATGCCCGCACGGGATCAACTGCGTGGGACTACGAGGTTTTTCCCGCGTCAGGCCTTGCGTAGTTTCAACGACATGATGCGTGATGGCGTGGACGGCGGTCGACATGGACAGGATGCAGGTAGGATTGGGCGCGCCATCGGTGAAATCGCCATCATTGACGATGATCGGGCGCTGCTGGAGCTGACCCTTCTGGCGGTGCGCGACGCGGGGTTCCCCGCCGTCGGTTTCCACGACCCGCTCGACGCGTTGATGTGGGCGTCAGACGCGGATTCGACCTGCCTCGTCGCTGATCTGAAGATGCCGGGCGTCGAGGGGCTGGATCTCGTGGCCGCCTTCTGCGCCCTGAACCGCCACGCCGTCATCGTCGTCAGCGCCTTCGTCGACGTGCGGACGACGGTCGACGCCATGCGCCTGGGCGTGGATGATGTTCTGCCCAAACCCGTCACAATCGATGAACTGGTGCGCGCCCTGCGCCGGGGCGCAGAGGCCCTCGCGTCCGCCCCGGCCCGTGAAGAGCTGACCTTCACCCGCCGCGAGCGACAGGTGGCTGAAATGCTGGTCGAGGGCCTGACCACCAAACAGATCGCCCAGAACCTGGAACTGAGCCCGCGCACGGTGGAGTTCTTCCGTGCAAGCCTGCTGCGCAAGACCCAGTCTCCGAACTCGGCGGCTCTGGCCTCGGCGCTGACCCGGCTCGGCTTCCTCGCGAATTGAGGTTGACGAGAACAAAGAGGCAACTTAGAACAAATGGGCAACATTTGATCTGGGGATAAATCCGATGACGCGTTGGGTGAGGGATCTGCTATCGCTTGCGTCCTGCGGCGGCTTCGTCTGGATGGTCTGGCAGGCGGCCTTTCTGGTGACGTGACCGCGCGCCGACGAAAGGCGACTCCCTGCATGATGGCGGCGCGCCCGGTTGAGCGGGCGGTGCGATGCGGAGCTTTCGATTGGCCGGTTCGGTGAACACTCAGGGCTTTGTCCACCTGCGGGTCCGCAGCGCCTATTCCCTGCTGGAAGGGGCGATCAAGGCCGGCAAGATCGGCAAGATGGCCGCCGATGCGGGGATGCCCGCCGTGGCCGTGGCGGACCGGGCCAATCTGTTCGGCGCGCTGGAGTTCAGCCAGACGACCAAGGATTCGGGCGTCCAGCCCATCGTCGCCTGCGCCCTGCCTGTGCTCGACATCGGCGGCCGGATCGCCCAGCGCTGGGCCAAGACGCCGACGGTGGTGCTGATCGCCCAGAACGAGCAGGGCTGGCTCAATCTGTGCGCCCTGTCGTCCGCCGCCTATCTGGATGCGGGAGAGATGGCCGAGCCGGGCGTGCCTTGGGGACAGGTTGTGGATAAGTCCGAGGGGCTGATCCTGCTGTCCGGCGGTCCGGACGGTCCGGTCGATCCCCTGTTCGTGCAGAAGAAGCCGGGCGAGGCCGCCGCCGCCCTGGCCGAGATGAAGCGGGCGTTCGGCGACCGGTTCTACGTCGAGCTGCAGCGCCACGGCCTGCCCGGCGAGACGGCGGCCGAGGGCGGACTGGTCGAATGGGCCTACGCCAACGACGTTCCCCTGGTCGCGACCAATGACGTCTATTACGCCAAGGCGGCCCAGGCGAAGTCGCATGACGCGCTGCTGTGCATCTCCGACGGCGCCTTCACGGGCCAGGAAGACCGTCGCCGCGTCACCGGCGAGCATTGGTTCAAGTCCGCCGAGGCGATGCGGGAGCTGTTCGCCGACCTGCCCGAGGCCTGCGACAACACCATCCAGATCGCGCGCCGCTGCGCCTTCCTGGTCCAGACGCACAAGCCGATCCTGCCGCGCTTCGACACCGGCGCGGGCCGGTCCGAGGCCGACGAACTGGCGCACCAGGCGCGCGAGGGGCTGAAGGCCCGTCTCGAGAAGAACCAGGCCTATGCGCCGGTGGAGGAATACTGGTCGCGCCTGGATTGGGAGGTGGGGATCATCCAGCAGATGGGGTTCCCCGGCTACTTCCTGATCGTGTCGGACTTCATCAAATGGGCCAAGCTGCACGACATCCCGGTCGGGCCAGGGCGCGGCTCGGGGGCGGGCTCCCTGGTGGCCTGGTCGCTGACCATCACCGACCTGGACCCCTTGCGGTTCGGCCTGCTGTTCGAGCGCTTCCTGAACCCGGAGCGCGTGTCGATGCCCGACTTCGACATCGACTTCTGCCAGGAGCGGCGCGAAGAGGTCATCGACTATGTTCAGGACCGCTACGGCAAGGACCGGGTGGCCCAGATCATCACCTTCGGCACCCTGCAGGCGCGGGCCGTGCTGCGCGACGTGGGCCGGGTGCTGCAGATGCCGCTGGGCCAGGTGGACCGCCTGGCCAAGATGGTGCCGGCCAACCCCGCCAACCCCGTCACCCTGGCCCAGGCCATCGACCTGGAGCCGCGCCTGCGCGAGGCGCGCGACGCCGAGGCCTCGGTCAAGGCGCTGCTGGAGACGGCGCTGGAGCTGGAGGGCCTCTACCGCAACGCCTCGACCCACGCGGCGGGCATCGTCATCGGCGACCGGCCGCTGACGGAGCTGGTGCCCCTCTATCAGGACCCGCGTTCGACCATTCCGGCCAGCCAGTTCAACATGAAGTGGGTCGAGCCGGCGGGCCTGGTGAAGTTCGACTTCCTGGGCCTGAAGACGCTGACCGTGCTGGACCGGGCCAAGGCCTATCTGGAACGGCGCGGCGCGGCGCCGGAATGGAACCTGCTGCCGCTGGACGATTCCAGGACCTATGAGCTGATGGCCTCGGGCCAGACGGTCGGGGTGTTCCAGCTGGAATCTCAGGGCATGCGCGACACCCTGCGCAAGATGCGCTGCGGCTCGATCGAGGAGATCACCGCCCTGATCTCCCTCTATCGGCCTGGGCCGATGGAGATGATCGACACCTATATCGACCGGAAGTTCGGCCGGGCCGAGGTCGATTACCTGCACCCCAGCCTGAAGGAGGTGCTGACCGAGACCTACGGCGTCATCATCTACCAGGAGCAGGTGATGAAGATCGCCCAAATCCTGGCGGGCTACAGCCTGGGCGAGGCCGACCTGCTGCGTCGCGCCATGGGCAAGAAGAAGAAGGAGGAGATGGACTTCCAGCGGGCCCGCTTCGTCAAGGGCGCGTCCGAAAAGGGGGTTCCCGAGACCCAGTCCGGCTCGATCTTCGACCTGGTGGCCAAGTTCGCGGGCTACGGCTTCAACAAGTCGCACGCGGCGGCCTATGCGCTGATCTCCTTCCAGACGGGCTGGCTGAAGGCCAATCATCCGGTCGAGTTCTTCGCCGCCTCCATGAGCCTGGACCTGTCGAACACCGACAAGCTGGCGGTCTTCTACCAGGACTGCCGCCGGTTCGAGGTTCCGGTCCTGGCGCCGGACATCAACCGCTCGTCCGCCGACTTCGACGTGTCGTGGACGGACGGGCGGGGCAGCGTGCTCTATGCGCTGGGGGCCATCCGCAACGTGGGCCTGGAGGCGATGAAGCACGTCATCGAGGTGCGCGAGACGGGCGGGCCGTTCGCCGACATCTTCGACTTCCTGGAACGGGTCGATCCCAAGGCGGTGAACAAGCGGGCGCTGGAAGGCCTGGCGCGCGCCGGCGCCTTCGACAGCATCCATCCGAACCGTCGCCAGCTGTTCGAACAGGCCGATGTGCTGATGGCCTATTGCCAGAGCGTGGCGGCCGAGCGCGCCTCGTCCCAGGTCAGCCTGTTCGGCGCCGATCAGGCCGCCGCCGCCCGTCCGCGCCTGAAGAGCGTCGAACCATGGGCCGGTCCCGACAAGCTGGACCAGGAGCTTTCCGCCGTCGGCTTCTACCTGTCCGGCCACCCGCTCGAGGAACTGACGCCGGCCCTGAAACGCAAGCGCGTGACCTTCGTGGCCGAGGCGCAAGGGCTGGCCGAGGCGGGACACGAAGCCTTCCAGATGGCCGGGGTGGTGCGCCGTCGCCAGGAGCGGGCCAGTGCCCGCACCGGCGAGAAGTTCGCCTTCGTCACCTTCTCGGACCCGACGGGCGAGTTCGAATGCCTGTTCCCGCCGGAGCAGCTGCGGCGTTGCCGTGAAGTCCTGGAGGTCGGGACGTCGGTCCTGGTCAAGGTGCGGGCCAAGGCGGCGGACGGCGAGGTGCGCTTCTTCGGCGACGACGCCAGCCGCATGGACGTGCTGCTGGACGACGCCCAGATCGGGTTGCGCGTCGTTCTGTCGGCCCAGTCGGCGGACCCCGAGGCGCTGAAGGCGCGGCTGGACCGGGCGCGGGCGCAAGGAAAGGGCGGCGAGGTCTGGCTTCAGGCGACCTTGGGGGGAACGGCCCTGGGCGGCCGCACCGAGGTCGAGATCAAGCTGCCCGGACGATACCGGCTGGACGCGGCCTTGCGCGGCGCGTTGAAATCCGCGCCGGGGGTGGTGATGCTGGAGGACGCCTGATGAGCGAGACGAGCGTGAGGACCCATGCCGGGTCCTGCCACTGCGGCGCGGTGGCCTATGAGGTGGAGGTCGGGCTGGACGGCCTGATGGAGTGCAACTGCTCCCATTGCTACCGCAAGGGGTTCGTCCTGGCCTTCGCGCCGCGCTCGGCTTTTCGCCTGACGAAGGGAGAGGGCGAGACGACCTCCTACTTCTTCAACCAGCACAAGATCGAGCATCGCTTCTGCAGGACCTGCGGGGTGCAGCCGTTCGGCTATGGCGCGGCTCCGGACGGCAGTGAGGTCGCGGCGATCAACATCCGCACCCTGACCGATGTCGAGCCGTGGGACTGGACCGCCCGGCGCGTGGACGGCCGCAGCTTCTGATCATTCCGGTCTTGGTCGGAACTGTTCGCGCGGGGTTCCATCGACGGCGTAGAGGCGCTCGACCGGGATTTTGACGACCAACCCGGTGTTAGGCAGGCGCAAATCGTAGACGGCGCCCAACAGGCCCGCCATGGGCCGGCCGACGACGCGCGCGCCCTGGGCGTCTAGGCCGATCGCCAGACCTTCGCCCATGCTGCCGGTCCAGCGCCCGACGCGGACGAGGAGGGGGCCTTGGTGGTGCTTGCCGGGACGCGGCAGGACCTGCTCGACCCAGCGCCGCTCGATCCCGGTTTCACGGGCCTCGGCGGGCAGGCTGTGGACCTGATAGGCTGACGGCGTGTCGACGAACCAGCCCATGATGGCGCGCGCGACCATGGTGTTGCCGCCGCTGGGCGTTTCGGTCAGGTCGAGGATAATGGGCTGATCGGGGCGCGCCGCCGCCATGGCCTGATCGAAAGCGGCGATAGTCGCCTGATCGCCGAGCGCGTCGTTGATGCGGATCACCAGGGCGCCCTCGGTCGCATGACTCTCTACCGCTGGGCGGTCGCGTCGCGTCGTGTAGAGATTGGGCAGGGTCAGGCGACGTCGAGCCCTGTCGGCGGTCTCGATCGTCAGGTCGCGCGGGCGGTCGCGTCGCCCGGCGGCCAGGACACGGGCGGCGTAGCCTGCGCGATCGCCTTCGGGTGACAGGCCGAGTTCGCCCCAGAAAGCGGCGACGGCGTCGTCAATGGATTGATCGCCGAGCGCCAGCAGGCGGTCGCCGGGTTGGACGCTGGCCTCGGCCGCCGGGGATCCGTCGCGAACGTCGGTGATGATCCAGTCCGGCCCGACCTGCTCGATCCACAGGTCGGCGTAGCTGGAAACCACGGCCCAGCTGTCGGCGAAAGACGCGCCGGTGATGGCGTGATGGTCGGCCAGGGCGGCCAGCGCGTTCTCGGCGTATTTCAGCAGGGAGGCGGCGTCGTGCACCGCTTCGGCCTGGGCCGTCAGCTTCGGCGATGAGGCGAGACGAGCGCCGGGCAGCCGTTCCAGATAGGCGTAATTCGCCTCGATCAGGCCAGGCAGGGCCAAGGCGTCCTGACGATGGGCTTCTGCATGAATCGGCGCCGAGGCCTGAGCCTGAGTCGGCAGGGGATAAGCGGCGAGCGGGACGAAGGTCAGGACGGAGAGCAGGCGAAGGGAAGGGCGCATGACGTCATCTGGCCGCGCCCGGCTGAAGCGGACAAGTTAAAAGCCCATCATCTTCAGCGCCCAATCTTCGTCGTCTTGCGTTTTCCGGCCGTTTCGCCTACATGCGCGGCGCACTTCGCACGTGGGCGTGGCGCGGCCCGGGGAGACATCCCGGCCTGCACCGTTCCGAGGGATCAGCCGATCCTTTTAACCGCCCGCGCTAGGTTTGATCGGAAAAAGGAAAAGACGATCATGGCTCTGCCTGAATTCTCGATGCGTACGCTGCTGGAAGCCGGCGCTCACTTCG
>JAFKFS010000153.1 GCA_017308115.1 Bordetella sp. | reverse complement strand
GACATCTGCGAGGTCGAGGTCGAACGGCCCGCCTTCCAGGAGATGACGGCCCTGGGGGCGGCGCGGCTGGCGGCCTATGGCGTCGGCCTGACCGAGGCCCTGTGGACCGCCCCGGCCGAGGCGCCCGCCGTCTGGACCCCGCGCATGGGGGCCGACGAACGGACGCGGCTGCTCAGGGGCTGGCGCGGCGCGGTTCGGGCGGCCATCATCGCCGCCCGGCCGGAGGAGGGGGAATGACCGACGCCATGGACGCCCAAGCCCTGGATGCCCAGACCGCCTTTTCAGGCACGCGCGAGGTGGACGACCGCCATCGGCTGGACGAGGCGGCGCTGGACGCCTGGCTGGCGGCGAACGTCGAGGACTACGCCGGGCCGCTGACCATCCGCCAGTTCAAGGGCGGACAGTCCAATCCCACCTATGAGCTGACCACGCCGGGCCGGACCTATGTGCTGCGCCGCAAACCGCCGGGCGCGCTGCTGGCCAGCGCCCACGCCGTGGACCGGGAGTTTGCGGTGATCTCGGCCCTGCACGCCCAGGGTTTTCCGGTCGCCCGGCCCTATGCTCTGTGTACGGACGACGGCGTGATCGGCTCGATGTTCTACGTCATGGAGAAGGTCGAGGGCCGCATCTTCTGGGACCTGAAGCTGCCGGGCCTGACGTCGCCGGAGCGCCGCGCCATCTATGACGCCCAGGTCGATACGCTGGCGGCCCTGCACCGACTGGAGCCCGACGCCGTCGGCCTGGGGGACTACGGCAAGGCCGGCAACTACTTCGCCCGCCAGGTCGGGCGCTGGACCAAGCAGTATCGCGCCTCGGAGATCGCGCCGATCGGGGCCATGGACCGGCTGATCGCCTTCCTGCCCGACAGCCTGCCGCCCGAGGGGCCGACGCGGATCGTGCACGGGGACTTCCGCCTCGACAATCTGATCCTCGATCCGGCGGAGGCGAAGGTGCGGGCGGTGCTGGACTGGGAGCTGTCGACCCTGGGCGACCCGATGGCCGATTTCTCCTATCTGCTGATCGCCTGGGTGATTCCGGCGTCCCTGCGCAACGGTCTGGCGGGGGCGGACCTGGCGGCGCTGGGGATTCCCTCGGTGGAGGAGACGGTCGCCCGCTACGCCGACCGGACCGGGACGACGGCGCCGACGAACCTGGACTGGCTGTTCGCCTATAATCTGTTCCGGCTGGCGGCCATCATCGC
>JAFKFS010000152.1 GCA_017308115.1 Bordetella sp. | reverse complement strand
CTATGGGCGCTGCTCACGGAGGCCAAGGCCCAGGCGCATGAAAGGGTTTGAATGTTCGAGGCTCTGAACGAGCGGCTGACAGGCGTCTTCGACCGGATCACCGGCCGCGGCGCCCTGTCTGAAAAGGATGTCGAGGAGGCCCTGCGCGAGGTCCGCGTCGCCCTGCTCGAGGCCGACGTCGCCCTGCCGGTGGTCAAGGACTTCATCGCTCGCGCCAAGACGGCTGCGACCGGCGAAGAAGTCATCCGCGCGGTCAAGGCCGCCGATCAGGTGGTCAAGATCGTCTATGACGGCCTGGTCGACATGCTGGGCGGCGAAGAGCCTGTTCCGCTGAACACCAATGCGACCCCGCCCGCCGTCGTGCTGATGGCCGGTCTGCAGGGCTCGGGCAAGACGACGACCTCGGCCAAGCTGGCTCTGCGCCTGTCGAAGTTCGACAAGAAGAAGGTCATGATGGCCTCGCTGGACACGCGTCGTCCGGCGGCCATGGAGCAGCTGGCCACGCTCGGCCAGCAGATCGAGGTCGCGACCCTGCCCATCGTGGCGGGCGAGAGCGCGGTCCAGATCACCCGCCGCGCGCTGCAATCGGCCAGGCTGCAGGGCTTCGACGTCCTGATCCTGGACACCGCCGGCCGCATCACCCTGGACGAAGGGCTGATGAACGAGGTGGCCGAGGTCGCCGAGATCGCCCAGCCGGTCGAGACCCTGCTGGTCGCCGACAGCCTGACCGGTCAGGACGCGGTGCGCACCGCCGCCGCCTTCCACGAGCGCCTGCCGTTGACGGGTCTGATCCTGACCCGCGCCGACGGCGACGGGCGCGGCGGCGCCATGCTGTCGATGCGCGCCGTCACCGGCCTGCCGATCAAATATCTGGGCGCGGGCGAAAAGGTCGATGCGCTGGACGTCTTCGACGCCCGCCGCGTCGCCGGCCGCATCCTGGGTCAGGGCGACATCGTCGCCCTGGTCGAGAAGGCCGCGGGCGAGCTGGATCAGGCCAAGGCCGAGAAGATGGCCCGCAAGCTGGCCAAGGGCCAGTTCGATCTGGACGACCTGGCGGGTCAGCTGAACCAGATGAAGAAGATGGGCGGTCTTCAGGGCATCATGGGCCTGCTGCCCGGCGTGGCCAAGCTGAAGAACCAGATGGCCGAGAACAACGTCTCGGACAAGATGATCGACCGCCAGCTTGCCGTGATCAGCTCCATGACCAA
>JAFKFS010000179.1 GCA_017308115.1 Bordetella sp. | reverse complement strand
ATGTCGGCGTAGTTCATCGCCTTGCCGCCGCCGGCCTTCGCCAGCGTCATCGTGATCGCCGCCGTCAGCGTCGTCTTGCCGTGGTCAACGTGACCGATCGTGCCGATGTTCACGTGCGGCTTAGTGCGTTCGAACTTTTCCTTGGCCATGGCCAAACTCCTGTGGCCCGGGTCCGGAGCGGAGGGGCGCTGTGCTCAGTTCAAAAAACCTGGAGCGGGTAGCGGGAATCGAACCCGCGTATTCAGCTTGGAAGGCTGCTGCACTACCATTGTGCTATACCCGCACGAAGAATGCGGTTGCACCGCCCTTCGTTTGAAGAGCGACGGTTCCGCACCCGATTTCCTTTCTGGACTCCCGGCCCGTCGGGCATTGAAGGCGCGTGGTGGGGGAAGCAGGACTCGAACCTGCGAAGCTTACGCAGCGGATTTACAGTCCGCCCCCTTTGCCGCTCGGGACATTCCCCCAGCGCGCCTATGTCAATGCCGGTCTGGAAACGCCGTGAACGATCTTTCGATCATTCCGCGACGAAAGCCTTCGCTGTCGGGCGACGCCTGCAGTAGAGGAAGCGCCTGAACCGAAAGCCTTGGGGCCCAAATCGGAGGCCGTCTTATAGTGTCGTCATTTCGAGAACGCAACGACCGGAAAACCGGTAAAAAACAATCTTTCCACAAGAGGGGCGAAGGACGCCTCGATCGGCCTCAAACTACCGCCCCGCAAGGACGCGGCGGCGGCGAGACCGAGCGCCGCCCGGCCCGTTCGCGCCCGGACGCCGATAATTTTCTTTGGGGACGCCATCCGGTTCTGGCCGCCTTGGCGAATCCGGCGCGTCGCGGGACCGGCCGTCTGATGGTCACCGAAGACCGGGCCGAGGAGATCCAGCGCGAGAATCTGGCCAACGGTCATCGAATCGAAGTGGTCGATTCGGTCGCCCTGGGCCGGATGCTGCCCGCCGGCGCCGTGCACCAGGGCATGGCCTTCAAGGTCCAGCCGCTGGAAGGCGTCGCCCTGGAGGACCTGGCCGAACCGGCTGAAGGCGTCATCGTCATGCTGGATCAACTGACCGATCCGCAGAACGTCGGGGCCATCTTCCGCTCGGCCCTGGCGTTCGGCGCACGCGGCGTCGTCGTGCAGGACCGCCACTCCCCCGCCCTGGCCGGCGCCCTGGCCAAGGCTTCGGCCGGCGCGACCGAGCGCCTGCCCTGCGCCCGTGTGACGAATCTCAGCCGCGCGCTGGAGAAGCTGGCCGACCACGGCTGGCGCGCCGTCGGCATGGACGGCGGATCGGACCTGACGCTGGAGCAGGCGCTGGACGCCCGACCGACCGTCATCGTCATGGGCTCCGAAGGCGACGGCGTGCGCCGACTGGTGGCCGAGCATTGCGAGGCCATGGCCCGCATCCCCATGCCCGGCGGTTTCGAGAGCCTGAACGTCTCCAACGCCGCCGCCATCGCCCTTTATGAAGCCGCCCGCGCCCAAGGTCGCGCGCGCTAGGAACGGAGCCTCCGCGTCAACTCGTCCTTGCGACGTCTTGGCGCGGGTCCGGCGGGGCTTTAAGAGTCGGGCATGGACTTCCTTTCCAATCCCGAACTGATCAGCCAGGCCTCCGCCCTCGGCAAGGTGCTGATGATCGACCTGGTCCTGGCCGGCGACAACGCCGTGGCCGTGGGTCTGGCCGCCGCCGCCCTGCCCCAGGAACAGCGCCGCAAGGCCATCCTGGTCGGGCTCGCCGTCGCCGTCGTGCTGCGCATCGGCCTGGCGCTCGTCACCGTGCAGCTGCTGGCCATCGTCGGCCTGCTGCTGGCCGGCGGCTTCCTGCTGCTGTGGGTCTGCTGGAAGATGTGGCGCGAGCTGCGCGAGCAGGCCACCCACGACCAGGCCGAGGCCGAGGCCGAGATCGAGCGCGCCATGGCCGTCGAACATGGCGGCGGCCCCTCGCCCGAGGAGTTGGGCCTGAAGCGCAAGACCTTCGGCGCCGCCCTGATCCAGATCATGATCGCCGACCTGACCATGAGCCTGGACAACGTCCTGGCCGTGGCGGGCGCCAGCCATGAGCATCCGTGGATCATGGTGTTCGGCCTGGTGCTGTCGATCGCCCTGATGGGACTGGCGGCCACCTTCATCGCCAAGCTGCTGAACCGCTACCGCTGGATCGCCTATATCGGCCTGGCCATCGTGCTGTACGTCGCCCTGCACATGATCTGGGACGGCGGACGGTCGGTGATCGTGCGCACCGGCCATACGGACCAGTTCAACGCCTCGGCGCCCGCCTTCCTCGCCATCGGACCGGAGGAGCAGGCCAAGCATATGAAACACACCGGCAAGGGCGCCGATTCGCACACGCCCCACGCCCTGCCCGGCGGCCGGGAACGACGCGACCCGCCGCCGCAGACGGTCGGGGCCGCTCAACCGTCATCCTGAAATCCGAAAGGCCCGGAGCGATCCGGGCTTTTTTTTCTGACCTTCAGCCGGTCCGCCTTGCGCCGTCATCCTCGGGCTCGACCCGAAGGCCGAGCTTAGCGGCGCCCGCTGCGGGATAGTCACATCCTCGGGTCGAGCCCGAGGATGACGGCAACAACGGTTAAGGGAGCGCCCTACCCTTCCGCGCCGCCGAAGCGTTCGGTCCATTCGGCGACCTGGGCGTCCTCGATCTTGGCGAACAGCACCTGGGCGGCCGCGACCGGCCGACCGGCCGGAACCAGGTTCAGCAGATCGCCCTCGACGTCCGGCCAGGACAGGTCGGTCGCCCCCACCGTCGCGGCGATGCGGGACGCCGCCTCGGGCATGAAGGGCGCCGTGACGCGGGCGAACAGGGCGACCAGCGACAGGCCCGTGCGCACCACCACGGCCGCGCGCTCACGATCCGTCTTCAGCGCCGTCCAGGGGGCGGCTTCCTGCAGATATTCATTGCCCAGCACCCACAGGGCGCGGGCCGCCTGGGCCGCCTTGCGGAACTCCATGGCCTCGAACTCATAGGTCAGGGTCGCCAGGGCCGCCTTGACGTCAGAGGCCAGCTTGTCTTCCAGCGCGCCCGGTTCGCCGCCTTCTGGCGCGACGCCGTCGAATTTGGATTCCGTGAACTTGACGATGCGATTGACGAAGTTGCCCAGCACGTCGGCCAGGTCCTTGTTCGTCGTCGACTGGAACTGCTCCCAGGTGAAGGCCGCGTCGGAATGCTCGGGCCCATAGGCCGTCAGGTGCCAACGCCAGTAGTCGGCGGGCAGAAGCTCAAGCGCCTGATCCATGAAGACGCCTCGGCCCATGCTGGTCGAGAACTTGCCGCCGTACCAGTTCAGCCAGTTGAAGGCCTTCAGTTGGTCCACCGTCTTCCACGGCTCGCCCGAGCCCAGGAGGGTGGCCGGGAAGCTGACCGTGTGGAAGGCGACATTGTCCTTGCCCATGAACTGGACGTAGCGAACATCCTCGGCTCCCTCGTCCAGACGCCACCACGAGCGCCAGTCGCCGCCCGACGTCTCGGCCCACTCCTCGGTCGCGCCGATGTATTCGATAGGGGCGTCGAACCAGACGTAGAAGACCTTGCCCTCCATGCCGGGGCGCGGACCGCCGTCGGGCCCCACGACCGGCACGCCCCATTTCAGGTCGCGGGTGATGCCGCGATCGATCAGACCCTCGTCCAGGTGCTTGTAGGCGATGGAGCGAGCCAGCGGCTGCCACTGGGGCGAGCGGGCGTCAACCCAGGCGCGCACCTGGTCAGCCACCTTGGTCTGCAGCAGATAGAGGTGGCGCGTGTCGCGGACCTCCAGGTTGCGGCTGCCCGAGACGGCCGAATAGGGATTGATCAGATCGGTCGGGTCCAGCAGGCGGCCGCAGTTGTCGCACTGATCGCCCCGCGCCTTCTCATAACCGCAGTGCGGGCAGGTCCCCTCGACATAGCGGTCGGGCAGGAAGCGGGCGTCGTCGATCGAATAGATCATCCGGTCGATGCGCTCCTCGATCAGGCCGCGCTCTTCCAACACCTTGGCGAAGTGCTGGGTCAGGCGGGTGTTCGGGGCGTTGGAGCTGCGGCCGAAGACGTCGAAGGACAGGTTGAAGGCCTCGCCGGCGCGGCGCTGCACCTCGTGCTGCTCGTCGCAATAGGTCCGCACGTCCTGTCCGGCGGCGGCGGCGGCCAGTTCGGCCGGGGTGCCGTGCTCGTCGGTGGCGCAGACATAGAGGACGTCATGGCCGCGCGCCCGCATGAAGCGCGCCCACACGTCGGCGGGCAGCATGGACCCCGCCAGGTTCCCCAGGTGCTTGATGCCGTTGATGTAGGGCAGCGCCGAGGTGATGAGGATGCGGGCCATGGTCGTCCAACGTCTGACAGGGAGGCGTCGGATATAGAGGGCGAAACGCGCGCCGTCATCTTCCGCCTTCTCCCTCCCCGTCCCGACGAGGGAGAAGGCGTTAAGCCAGCCTCTTCGCGATCCGCACGAACCGCCCGGTCAGCAGGGCGCCCGAGATCAGGCTGGCGACGATCACCGACCAGACCAGGCCGTCGACGCCGATCCGGTGCGCCAGCCACCAGCCCAGCGGAATCATGATGAGGCCGTAGGACAGCAGGTGCATCAGCGTCGGCCAGACCACGTCGCCCGCCGCGCGATTGGCCTGGGCGGCGACGACCTGCATGGCGTCGGCGACGAAGAAGAGGGTCGCCAGCACCAGGGCCGGGGCGGCGATGGCCAGGATGGCCGGGTCCGTGGTGTAGGCGCCGACGATCAGCCGCGCCGAAGGCCAGATGACCAGGGCGATGATGAAGGCCAGGACCGTCACCACTGCGATCCCGGCCAGGCCGCCGCGCATGACCCCCGCCTTGTCGGCCGCGCCGTAGCTGCGCCCAACCAGAACCGCCGTCGCCGACGACAGGCCCATGGGCACCATGAAGACGATGGCGGAGATGTTGATGACCACGGCCCAGCTGGCGGTCTCGGCCGCGCCCAGCTGACCGGCGAACAGGGTCATGGCCGCGAGGCGCCGACCTCGATGAAGTTGGACGAGCCGGCGCCGACCCCCACCTTGACCTGCTCGCGCTCGACCGCCCTGTCGCGCCGGGGCTTGTTGAACACGCCCCAGGCCCGCGCCTCGGGCAGGCGCAGGATGAAGATCACCAGGAAGATCGCCAGAGCCACGCCGGCGCCGAAGGTGGCCCAGGCCGATGCCTGGGCGCCGTGCAGGCCCAGGCCCAGAAGATCCGGCACCAGCAGCAGGTTCAGGGCCAGGTTGACCGCATTGGCCACCCACATGGCGACCATGCCGGCCTTGGGCCGATGCAGGCCCTCGAGGAAAAACTGGGCCGCGACCGAAATCAGATAGGCGGGCATGGACAGGGCGAAGATCATCAGCACCGGCGAGGCGCCCTCGCCCAGCCCGTCCTGCAGCCCCATGTGGACCAGGCCGAACGGCCCCAGCGCCATCAGGGCGATCATGGAGACGACGCCGATTTGCAGCGCATAGACCATGCCGCGCCGCAGGACGGCGCCGACCTCGTCGCCGCGCCCCTCGCCCAGCAGGCGGGCGGTCATGACCTGCACCCCCATCATCAGCCCGACCGCCGTGGTCAGCACGACCGAGGACGGCGCCCAGGCCAGGGAATGGTAGGCCAGCTCGCGGCTGGCGTAGTGGCCAACGACGATGGCGTCGGTCAGGCCCATGGTCATGATGCCCAGGCGCGCCAGCACGACCGGCCAGGCCAGCTTCAGCAGCTCGGACAGGGTGGCGCGATTACGGAAGCTGAACAGGGACTGGACCATGGGAGGCCGCAACAGCCATGCGCGCCCGCGCGGGTCAAATGATTTTGCGGCCGTCTCGGGCGCCTACCAGGCGCCCAGCTCTCGCAGTTCGCGCGCCAGCTCGGGCGGCAGGTCCGTCGGCTCGGCCACGGACAGGTCCGGCGGCACGTCCTTGTCGAAATAGCGCCAGCCCTGGAACGGCCGCCGGGCCAGGGGCGCGGTGCGGACGACCCGGCTATCCAGCTTGATCTCGCAACGGCTGGCCTTGCCCTCGCCGACGGTGGCGATGTCGAGGATGCGCTGACGACAGGTCACCACGCCCTTCATCACCCAGTAGAGGGAGCCGCCGTCCTCGATCTCGGCGGCGCGCTTGGGCGTCATGCGGGTGTGGACGATGCGCCAGTCGGACCGGGCGGCGTTCGCCTCCAGCGTCTCGACCTCGGACACGCCGACGCACAGCTTGATCATATGAAGGGGCATGAGGGGCCTCTAGCATCAGATCGGCGGCGACGTCATGGCGGACATTCGACGCAAACGGCGCCATGCTGCGCGTCATGACCCTCGACCGCCGAAAAATCCTCGCCGCAGGTCTGGGCCTGGCCGCCTCGACGGCGGCCGCGCCGACATTTGGAGAAACGCCCATGTATGGTCTTATCGGCCGGATCAAGGCCCAGCCGGGCCAGCGCGACGCCCTCGCCGCCATTCTGCTGGAAGGGACCGACGTCATGCCGGGCTGCTTCAGCTATGTGGTCGCACGCGATCCGGCCGACGCCGACGCCCTCTGGATCACCGAGGTCTGGGACGGCCAGGAAAGCCATCGCGCCTCGCTGGCTATTCCCGCCGTGCAGGCCGCCATCGCCAAGGGACGGCCGCTGATCGCCGGCTTCGACAGCCAGACCGAAACGGAGCCGCTGGGCGGCGTGGGGCTCGCGCGCTGAGCCCCACGCCGACCGAATGACCGGTCAGGAAGCCTCAGCAGCTTTCACCACGGCCAGCACCGCGCCGTCGACGACCTGATCGCCGACGGCGACGTTGAGCTCTGCGACCACGCCGTCGAAGGGGGCGGTCAGGGCGTGCTCCATCTTCATGGCTTCGAGGACCACGACGGGCTGGCCCTTGGTCACGACGTCGCCGGCCTTGGCGGGGGCGGCGACGATCTTGCCGGGCATGGGGGCGCGCAAGGCGCCGTCGGAGGCGGAGCCGCCCGCCGGGCCGCTGGACTTGCGGCGGCGGAACTCGACCACGTCGCCGCCGTCGAACACCAGGAGGCGCTCGGCGTCGGGCGACAGGGCGCTGACCGCCCGACCGTCCACGACCACCAGACCGGGTTCGCCATAGACATGGGCCGAGCCGAAGGCGCCGCCTACGGTGAAGCTGGACGAGCGGCCGAACCAGCCGGGCTCGCCGGTCAGGGTCAGGGCGTGCGCCTCGCCCTTGTGATGCACGGCTGTCCGCGCCTGGGGCGCCGCGTTCAGGCGGAAACCGAACAGGCCTGCGCGGACGGGCGCCAGCACATTGTCCGGCGCGTCGAAGGCGGCGGCGTCCGCCTCCAGCCCGATCTGTCCGGCAGCAGCGGCCAGGGCGCGGGCGGAAAGTTGGGCCGGAGCGACCAGCGCGCCCTCCTCCGCGGCGATGAAGCCGGTGTCCACGTCGCCCGCGACGAAGCGCGGGTGATCCAGGCAGCGCGCCATGAAGCCCGCGTTGGTGCGGACGGGCCAGACCTCGACCTCGCGGCAGGCGTCGGCCAGGCGGGCGGCGGCGGCTTCGCGCGTGTCTTCATGGACGATCAGCTTGGCGATCATCGGGTCGTAGAACTGGCTGACCTCGCCGCCCTGCATCACGCCGGTGTCGACGCGGATGTCGTCGGGCATGACGAAGTGATCCAGCCGCCCGATCGACGGCAGGAAGCCGTTGGCGGGGTCTTCGGCGTAGAGGCGGGCCTCCATCGCCCAGCCCTTCATCGGAATGTCGGCCTGCGCCAGCGGAATGGGTTCGCCCGCCGCGACGCGCAGCTGCCATTCCACCAGATCGACGCCGGTGATGGCCTCGGTCACCGGGTGCTCGACCTGAAGCCGGGTGTTCATCTCCATGAACCAGATGCGGTCGGCCTTCAGCCCGTCGGAGGCGTCGGCGATGAACTCGATGGTGCCGGCGCCCTGATAGTCCACGGCCTTTGCGGCCCGCACGGCGGCGGCGGTGACGGCGTCGCGCGTGGCCTGATCCATGCCCGGCGCCGGGGCCTCCTCGATCACCTTCTGGTGGCGGCGCTGCAGCGAGCAATCGCGCTCATGCAGGTGGACGACGTTGCCGTGGCTGTCGCCGAAGACCTGCACCTCGATGTGGCGCGGACGAGTGATGTAGCTCTCGATCAGCACGCGCGGGTCGCCGAAGGACGACTGCCCCTCGCGCTGGGCCGACGCCAGATTTTCCGCGAAGTCCTCAGCGCGGTCGACCTTGCGCATCCCCTTGCCGCCGCCGCCCGCGACCGCCTTGATCAGGACGGGGAAGCCGATGCGGTTCGCCTCGGCGCTCAGGGTCTCCAGCGACTGGTCCTCGCCCTGATAGCCGGGGGTGACGGGCACGCCCGCCTCGATCATCAGCTTTTTCGCCGCGTCCTTCAGGCCCATGGCGCGGATCGAGGACGGCCTGGGGCCGATCCAGACCAGGCCCGCCGCCGTCACCGCCTCGGCGAAGTCGGCGTTCTCGGACAGGAAGCCGTAGCCGGGGTGGATGGCCTGCGCCCCCGTCGCCCTGGCCGCCGCCAGCACCTTGGCCGCATCCAGGTAGGATTCCCGCGCCGCCGCCGGGCCGATCAGCACCGCCTCGTCCGCCTCGCGCACGTGCAGGGCGTCGGCGTCGGCCTCGGAATAGACGGCGATGGCGCGCAGGCCCATGCGGCGGGCGGTGCGGAAGACGCGGCAGGCGATCTCGCCGCGATTGGCGACCAGGACGGACTTGAACATTCAGCTACCTTATTGCGCCCAGCTCGGCGCGCGCTTGTCGAGGAAGGCGCGCACGCCTTCCTGGCCCTCGGCCGAGACGCGGGCGCGGGCGATGCGCCTGGCGGTCTCTTCCAGCAGGCGGTTGTCGATGGCCTCGCCCGCCACGTCGTTCACCAGCCGCTTGGCGTCGCCCATGGCGCCCGGCGCATTGGCCGACAGGCTGTCGGTCAGCATGGAGATGAACTCGTCCACCGAGCCTTCGGGCAGGACCATGTCGATCAGCCCCGCATGGGCGGCGTAGTCGGCGTCGAAGATGTTGGCCGTCAGGAACAGCTGACGCGCGCGGCGCGCGCCGACCGCCTCGACGACATAGGGGGCGATGGTCGCCGGGATCAGGCCCAGCTTGACCTCGGAGAAGGCGAAGCGCGCGCCCTCGACCGCCACGGCCATGTCGCAGGCGGCGACGATGCCCGCCCCGCCGCCCATGGCCGCGCCCTCGACCAGGGCCACCGTCAGGGCCGGCACCTCGTGCAGGGCCTTCAGCATCTTCGCCAGCCCCATGGCGTCGTCGCGGTTGTCGCTCTCGGACCAGTCGGCCGCGTCGCGCATCCAGTTCAGGTCGGCGCCCGCGCTGAACGTCCCGCCCGCGCCGCGGATGAAGACCACCCGCACCTTGTCGGCGCCGTGCAGCGTCTCGAACGCCTCGTACAGGGCGGCGATGGTGGCGGCGTCGAAGGCGTTCTTCTTCTGCGGCCGGTTGATGGTGACGAAGACAACGCCATCGGCCGTGGCGTCGATCTGCACCAGGTCGTCGTTCGCGTCCGGCGCCGGATCGGCGACGAAGGGATGGGCGATGGCGTTGATCTCGGCGGCCTCGGCGTCGGTGACGTCCAGGGCGTTCAGCTCTTCTTCGGTCGGCTTGTGGTCGGTCATGGTCGGCTCCTTCGGACTCCAACGCCTGAAACGGCTTCCTTCTTCCCCTGTGGGAGAAGGAAAAACTACATCCTGAACACGCCGAAGGCGGTCTCGGGGATCGGGGCGTTCAGGCTGGCGCTGATGGCCAGGCCCAGAACGTCGCGCGTCTGGGCCGGGTCGATGATCCCGTCGTCCCACAGGCGGGCCGTGGCGTAATAGGGATTGCCCTCGTCCTCGTACTTCTGGCGGATCGGCGCCTTGAAGGCCTCGGCCTCCTCGGGCGTCCAGGTCTCGGCGTCGCGGTGGACGGTGGCCAGGACGCTGGCCGCCTGCTCGCCGCCCATCACGCTGATGCGGCTGTTGGGCCAGGTGAAGAGGAAGCGCGGGCTGTAGGCCCGGCCGCACATGCCGTAGTTGCCCGCCCCGAACGACCCGCCGATCAGGACGGTGAACTTCGGAACCTCGGCCGAGGCGACCGCCGTGACCAGCTTGGCGCCGTGCTTGGCGATGCCCTCGGCCTCATATTTGCCGCCGACCATGAAGCCCGAGATGTTCTGCAGGAACAGCAGCGGGATCTTACGCTTGCAGGCCAGTTCGATGAAGTGCGCCCCCTTCTGGGCGCTCTCGGAGAACAGCACCCCGTTGTTGGCCAGAATGGCCACCGGCATCCCCCAGATGCGCGCGAAGCCGCACACCAGAGACGTGCCGTACAGCGCCTTGAACTCGTCCAGTTCCGAGCCGTCGACGATGCGGGCGATGACCTCGCGCACGTCATAGGGGGCGCGGACGTCCTCGGGGATGATCCCGTACAGCTCGGCCGGGTCGTAGGCCGGAGCGCGCGGCTCGCGCACGTCCAGCGGCTGGGGCTTGGCGGTGTTCAGGTTGGCGACGATCGAGCGGACGATCTCCAGCGCGTGCTCGTCGTTCTCGGCCACATGGTCGACGACGCCGGACCTGCGCCCGTGGGTCTCGGCGCCGCCCAGTTCCTCGGCCGAAATGACCTCGCCCGTGGCGGCCTTCACCAGCGGCGGCCCGGCCAGGAAGATGGTGCCCTGATTGCGCACGATCACCGTCTCGTCCGACATGGCCGGCACATAGGCCCCGCCCGCCGTGCAGCTGCCCATGACGCAGGCGATCTGCGGGATGGCCCTGGCGCTCATCCGCGCCTGGTTGAAGAAGATGCGGCCGAAGTGGTCGCGGTCCGGAAACACCTCGGCCTGGTGCGGCAGGTTGGCCCCGCCGGAATCGACCAGATAGACGCACGGCAGATTGTTCTGCTCGGCGATCTCCTGCGCCCGCAGGTGCTTCTTCACCGTCATCGGAAAGTAGGCGCCGCCCTTCACCGTCGGGTCGTTGGCGACGATCATCACCTCGCGCCCCGACACCCGGCCGACGCCGCAGATCATCCCCGCGCCGGGCGCTTCATCGCGGTACATGCCGTTCGCGGCCAGCTGGCCGACCTCCAGAAACGGCGAGCCGGGGTCCAGCAACCGCTCGACCCG
>JAFKFS010000178.1 GCA_017308115.1 Bordetella sp. | reverse complement strand
TCCCCCGAGGGGAGAAGGGGTTTCATTTTAAGCTCGGCAGGTTCAGGCCATGTTCGCGCGCGGCGTCCTTGGCGATCTCGTATCCGGCGTCGGCGTGGCGCATGACGCCCGTGGCCGGGTCGTTCCATAGGACGCGCTCCAGCCGCCTCGCCGCTTCCTCGGTGCCGTCGGCGACGATGACGACGCCCGAGTGTTGGCTGTAGCCCATGCCGACCCCGCCGCCGTGGTGCAGCGATACCCAGGACGCGCCGGACGCCGTGTTCAGCAGGGCGTTCAGCAGGGGCCAGTCGCTGACGGCGTCCGAGCCGTCCATCATGGCCTCGGTCTCGCGGTTGGGGCTGGCGACGGAGCCGCTGTCCAGATGGTCGCGGCCGATGACGATGGGGGCGCTCAGCTCGCCCGACTTCACCATCTCGTTGAACATCAGGCCCGCGCGATGGCGGTCGCCCAGGCCGATCCAGCAGATGCGCGCCGGCAGGCCCTGGAAGGCGATGCGCTCGCCCGCCATGTCCAGCCAGCGGTGCAGCCCGGCGTCAGCAGGGAACAGCCGCTTCATGGCTTCATCCGTCTTGCGGATGTCTTCCGGATCGCCCGACAGGGCGGCCCAGCGGAACGGCCCGATCCCGCGGCAGAACAGCGGGCGGATATAGGCGGGAACGAAGCCGGGGAAGTCGAAGGCGTTCTCGACCCCCTCGTCAAAGGCGACCTGTCGGATGTTGTTGCCGTAGTCGGTCGTGGGGACGCCCATCTTCTGGAAGTGCAGCATGGCCCTGACGTGGGTCGCCATCGACGCGCGGGCGGCGGTCTCGACGGCGGCCGGGTCGCTGACGCGCTTTTGTTCCCACTCGGCGACGGTCCAGCCCGAGGGCAGGTAGCCGTTGACCGGGTCGTGGGCGCTGGTCTGATCCGTCACCAGATCGGGGCGGACGCCGCGCCTGACCATTTCAGGCAGAAGGTCAGCCGCATTGCCCAACAGGCCGATCGACAAGGGTTTTTTGTCTTTGAACGATTGCTCCAGAAGGGCCAGCGCCTCGTCCAGGGTTTCGGCCATGACGTCGACGTAGCGGGTGCGCAGGCGGAACTCGATGCGGCTGCGCTGGCACTCGATGGTGATGCAGGACGCGCCCGCCATGGTCGCGGCCAGCGGCTGGGCGCCGCCCATGCCGCCCAGGCCCGCCGTCAGGATCCACTTGCCCGACCAGTCGCCGCCATAGTGCTGGCGACCCGCCTCCATGAAGGTCTCATAGGTGCCTTGCACGATGCCCTGGGTGCCGATGTAGATCCACGACCCGGCGGTCATCTGGCCGTACATGGCCAGACCCTTCTTATCGAGCGCGTTGAAATGCTCCCACGTCGCCCACTTGGGCACCAGGTTGGAGTTGGCGATCAGCACGCGCGGCGCGTCTGCATGGGTGCGGAAGACGCCGACCGGCTTGCCGGACTGGACCAGCAGGGTCTCGTCGGCCTCCAGCTTCTGAAGTTGCTCGACGATGGCGTCGAAGGCCTGCCAGTTGCGGGCCGCCTTGCCGATGCCGCCATAGACGACCAGGTCTTCGGGACGCTCGGCCACCTCGGGATCAAGGTTGTTCATCAGCATGCGCATGGCGGCCTCGGCCGCCCAGGTCTTGGCGGTCTTTTCCGGCCCGCGGGGGCTGCGGATCACTCTGGTGTTCTGGCGGGTGTCGGGCGTGGACATCGAATCCTCCATGCGGCGCCGGGCGTCGTGCGTTGGGCTCAGTGTTATGTCTAGACATTAGTGCGCGCAAGGGGCAGTTTCGCCTGATGGATCAGGAGCCGCTTCATCGTCGCATCGCGGGCGACATCGAGCGCCGCATCGCCTCGGGCGAGTGGCGGCCGGGCTTCCGCATCCCGACCGAGGCCGAACTGACGGCCGAATACGGCTGCGCCCGCATGACGGTGTCGCGCGCCATGTCCGATCTGTCGGCGCGCGGGCTGGTGGTGCGTCGCCGTCGCGCCGGAACCGTGGTGGCCCATCCGCCGGTCCATTCCTCGGCCCTGGTCGCCATTCCCGACATCCAGTCCGAGGTCGAGGGCAGGGGGCTGGCCTACTCCCACCGCCTGCTGGGGCGGATCGTGCGCCCGGCCAGCGGGGATGAAGACGGTCTGGGGGCCAGGGTCATCGAACTGCAGACCCTGCATCTGGCGGATGACCTGCCGTTCGTCTTCGAGCGGCGCCTGATCTCTCTGGACGCCGCGCCCGAGGCCGAGGTCGCTGATTTCACCGCCCAGCCTCCGGGCGGCTGGCTGCTGGCCCATATGCCCTGGACGGAGGCCGAGCATCGCATCTCGGCGGTCGGCGCCGATCGCGAGACGGCGGCGGGCCTCGGCCTGGCCGACGGCGCGCCCTGCCTGCGGCTGGAGCGCCGCACCTGGCGCGACGGGCAGGGCGTGACCTGGGCCTCGCAGATCTTCCCCGGCGCGGCCTATGATCTGGTCGCGCGCTTTTCCCCCACTAAAGGCTGATCGGCCAAAGGATGACCCCCATGAGCGAACCGTCTGAGGCACTCGGCTGGCGCTCTGTCGGCGATCTGGTGGGACATCATCCCGACGCCCCCGTCGCCCTGATCGGCGCGCCGCTGAACGAGCGGTCGCTGACGCCGGGCCGCTGCGACCTGGGGCCGAAAGCGTTGCGCGCCGTTCTGCCGCGCCTGTCCACCTATGACGTCGAGACGGGTCTGGAACTGGAGATCAGGGTTCACGACGCGGGCGATGTGGCGCTGAAGGCCGTCTCGCCGTTTGACGCGTTCGAGCCCGTGCGCGATGCGGTTGCGGCTCAGGCCCATCGCGACCTGACCATTCTGGTCGGCGGCAACAACGCCGTCACCCGGCCGGGCGTTCACGCCCTGGGCCTCGACCGCGTCGGCGTGCTGACGCTGGACGCCCATTTCGACCTGCGCGACACGGATCAGGGTCTGACCAACGGCAACCCGATCCAGGCGCTGCTGGACGACGGCATGGACGGTCATCGCATCAGCCAGGTCGGCCTCGCGCCCTTCGCCAACACCCGCCGCGCCCATGAAAAGGCGGAAGGCTCCGGCATCAGCGTCCGCACCGCGCGCGAGTGCCGTCAGCGCGGCCTGGCCAACGTCGTGGTCGAGGAACTGGAGCGCCTGTCGTCCCTGTGCGAGGTCATCTATGTCGACTTCGACATCGACGTCATCGACCGCAGCCAGTGGCCCGCCAGCCCCGGCGCGCGGCCGGGCGGCGTGTCGGTGCACGACTTCTTCGACGCCGCCCGCGCCATCGGCGCCCATGCCAAGGTGCGCGCCGTCGACCTGACCGAGTACGACCCCTCGCTGGAAGTCGGGGACCTGGGATCGCTGACGGCGGGGCGGTGGTTCTGTGAAATCCTGGCGGGAGTGGCTGCGCGATGATCGACGCCGATCTGCTGATCACCGACTGCCGCGTCGCGACCATGACCGGGGGCGGCGAGCCCTATGGCGCGATCGAGGACGCCGCCATCCTGATCAAGGACGGGCGCATTGTCTGGGTCGGGCCGCGGGCTGATCTGCCTGTGCACAAGGCTGTGGAAACCGACCGTCTGGGCGGGCGCTGGGTCACGCCGGGGCTGATCGACTGCCACACTCATCTGGTCTTCGGCGGCGACCGCTCGGGCGAGTTCGAGCGGCGGCTGGAAGGCGCGACCTATGAGGAGATCGCGCGCGCCGGGGGCGGCATCGTCTCGTCCGTGCGCGCCACGCGCGAGGCCAGCGAGGACGAACTCTACGCCTCGGCCCTGGCGCGGCTGGAGGGGCTGAAGGCCACCGGCGTCACCACGGTCGAGATCAAGTCCGGATACGGTCTGGATCATGACAGCGAGCTGAAGATGCTTCGCGTCGCCCGTCGCATCGGGCGCGAGGCCGGGGTGCGGGTGCGCACCTCCTATCTAGGGCTGCACGCTGTCCCGCCGGAGCATAAGGCCGACCGCGCCGTCTATGTGGACAAGGCTGTGGATGAAATCCTGCCTGCGGCCCACGCCGAGGGGCTGGTCGACGCCGTGGACGCCTATTGCGAGCCCATCGCCTTCTCGGTCGAGGAGGTCGGCCGCCTGTTCGACAAGGCCGAGGCGTTGGGCCTGCCGGTCAAGCTGCACGCCGACCAGCTGTCGGACGGCGGCGGGGCGGCGCTGGCCGCCCGCTATCACGCCCTGTCCGCCGACCATATCGAGCACACGACCGAGGCAGGGGTGAAGGCCATGGCCGAGGCGGGCGTGACGGCGGTGCTGCTGCCTGGCGCCTTCCTGATGCTGCGCGAGACCAAGCTTCCGCCGGTCGATCTTCTGCGTCGTCACGGCGCGGCCATGGCGGTGGCGACGGACTGCAACCCCGGCACCTCGCCGGTCGCCTCGATGACGGCGGCGATCAACCTGGCCTGCGTTCAGTTCCGCCTTACGCCTGAAGAGGCCCTGGCGGGCGCCACGCGCCACGCGGCGCGCGCGCTGGGCCTGCAGGACGAGATCGGCGTTGTGGAGGCCGGCAAGGCCGCCGACCTGGCCGTCTGGGACATCAGCCGTCCGGCGGAACTGGCCTATTGGCTGGGCAAGCCGCTCCTGCACCGCCGCTACCTGGGCGGGCGTGTGGCCTGAGGCATTTCGCGTAACGCGAGTATATATTAACTTGAAGTTGTGATTGTATTGATGTTCCCTCTTAGCGGGTTTTGGCGCAGGGGGACAATCCATGGACGCGGAAGAGTTCATCGCGCGCTGGAGCGGCGCGACGCTGACCGAACGGTCGAACTGTCAGACCTTCATCATCCAGCTTTGCGCTGTGCTGGGAGTAGCCGCGCCCGACCAGGGGACCGCGGGCGATCCTGACTACTGTTTCGAGCGCACGGTGAAATTCCCCGTCCGCGACGGGCGGGACCGGTGCGGCTCCATTGATTGCTTCAAGCGCGATTCCTTCGTGATGGAGATCAAGCAGTCCAGGAAGCGGGCGCCGGGCGGGGAACTCGATCCCCGACAGCTCATGGCCCTGCTGAACAGGCGCGGACGCCCCGGCGCCTCCCGCGAGGAGGGTGCGGTCGAACGTCTGATGGTCGGCGCGCGCCATCAAGCGGAGTCCTATGCCCAGGCCCTGGCCGAACGTCCGCCGTTTCTCGTGCTGGTGGATGTCGGCAAAGCCGTTTCCCTGTGGGCGGACTTCCAAAGAGGGGGCAAGGGATATGCGCCGTTTCCGGATCTGGAGCGGTGCCGGATTCCCCTGTCCGATCTGCGGGACCCCGCCATCAGGGAGCGTCTGAGGAAGGTCTGGGACGAGCCGGAGAGCCTGAACCCCGCCAAGCCGATCGCAGAGGCCACCAGCGAAATCGCCGCCGTGCTGGGCGAGCTGATCCGGTTGATCCGTCGGCGCCTGCTGGAGGATGGGCGATCCGCGCTTCAGCCGATATCGGACCGGCGCATCTCCATATTCGTGCTGCAGTGCGTCTTTGCGATGTTCGCCGACAGCGTGGGCCTGATCCGGGGGCGGGGGTTTCTCAATCTGCTGAAGAGTTATCGGGGCAAGGCGGACCGTTTTCACATAAGCGCGACGGACGTGCTCCGACACATGCGGCGCGGCGGGCACTGCGCGGCCCTGCGGCAGGACCTGCCCCGCTTCGATGGAGGGCTGTTTCGCGAAGAGGCGGCGCTCGCCCTGACCGAGGACGAGCTGGAGGTGCTGATCGTCGCGGCCAGCCACGATTGGAGATCGGTCGAACCGGCGACGTTCGGGACCTTGCTGGAACAGGCCCTGGACCCGGACGATCGAAGGCAGTTGGGCGCGCACTACACGCCCAAGGCCTATGTCCAGCGGCTGGTCGAGGCGACGATCATGGAGCCGTTGCGGGCGGACCTGGAAGCGGTGCGCGGTTCGGCTGTCTATGACTTCGCCCTTGGGCGCGCGGAGAAGGCCAGGAAGGCCGTCCGGGGGTTTCACCGGACTCTCTGCTCCACCAGGGTGCTCGATCCCGCCTGCGGGACCGGCAACTTCCTCTATGTCGCCATGGCCATGATGAAGGACCTGGAAAGCGATGTCCTGAACCTCATGAGGGACCTGGGCGACGACGTCGCCGCGACCATATCCAGGCGCTCGGTCGGGCCGAGCCAATTCTGGGGCATCGAGAAATGCGCCCATGCCGCCTCGATCGCGGAAATGGTCATGTGGATCGGCTACCTGCAGTGGCGTCTTCGCAACGGCGACGCGCCCACGGATATTCTCCGGCTTCGTCCTCCGCCCTCCGACCGCATCCTGAGAGCCGACGCGCTGCTGGTCTCGGCGGGAAGGGACTTCCAGCGTGACGGACGAGGCCGGCCGATCCTGAAACTGGCCAGGGAAGGGCAGGGCGAGCCCGAGGAGAAGGACGTCGTCCGATACATCGACCCCCGGCCCGCCCAATGGCCGCCGGCGCAGTTCATTATCGGCAATCCCCCCTTCATGGGAGGCAAGGACATGCGCCGCGAACTGGGCGACGGCTATGTGGACGCCCTGTGGACGGTGCGGCAGGGTCGGTTCCGCTCCGCCGACCTGGTGACGCTCTGGTGGGACCGGGCGGCCGAGATTCTGACGATGAGGAACAGCCCCCTGAGGCGGTTCGGCTTCATCACCACCAACTCCATCACCCAGACCTTCTCTCGCCGCGTGCTGGAGCATCACCTGAACGGCGAGCCGCCGATGCGCCTGACATTCGCCATCCCCGATCATCCCTGGATCAAGGGCGCGGATCGCGCCGAGGTTCGCATCGCCATGACGGTGGCGGAACGCGGCGCGCCCGAGGGGCAGGGGCGCCTGCTGACGGTGACCGGCGAGCGGGTCGGCCCGGATGGAGAGCCCGAGATCGAATTCCGCGAGGCGCGCGGCGATATCGGGGCGGATCTGAGCATCGGCGGCGGCCTGGGCGACGCCTGCCCGCTCAAGGCCAACAGCCTGCTGTGCTCTCAGGGCGTGAAGCTGCACGGCGCGGGCTTCATCGTTTCTGCGGATCAGGCGAAGGCGCTGTCGGCGGACTCGATCGAGCCGCCGCCGATCCGGGACTACCGCAACGGTCGTGATCTGGCGGCGCGGCCGAGAGGCGCGAAGGTGATCGACCTGTTCGGCTGGAGCGAGGAGGAGGCCCGCAGGCGCTGGCCGGCGGTCGTCCGGCATCTGTCCGAGACGGTGAAGCCCGAGCGGACCTTGAACGCGCGCGGCTCCTATCGGGACAACTGGTGGGTTTTCGGCGAACCGCGCGGCGCGTTTCGCGAGGCCCTGGAAGGATTGCCGCGCTACATCGTCACCGTCGAGAAATCCAAGCATCGCTGGTTCCGCTTCCTTGAAGCGGACGTCTTGCCGGACAATACGGTGGTGGCGATCGCCTCGGACGATCCCCGGGTGCTGGGCGTGCTGTCGTCCCGCGTGCACGGCCTCTGGGCCCTGGCGTGCGGCGGGCGGCTCGAGGATCGACCCGTCTACAACAAGAAGGCCTGTTTCGACGCCTTCCCCTTTCCCTGTCTCGACGGTCCCCTCGGGGCTGAGATCGGCGGCATAGCGGAGGAGATGGAGGCGCTGCGCCGCCGGATGCTGTCGGACGACGAAAGCCTGACCATGACGGCCCTCTATAACGAGCGCGAAATCGCGGCGAAGCGGGGGGCGACTTCGAGCGGGATTCAGGTCCTGAACCATCTGCACCAGCGTTTGGATCGGGCGGTCCTGCAGGGCTATGGCTGGCCTGAGGGGATCGAGGACGAGGCCACGGTTCAGGCCCTGCTGAGGCTGAATCTGGAGCGCGCGGAGGCGGAGGCCGGCGGCGCGGTCCGCTTCCTGAGGCCGGCTTACCAGCGGGGGCGGGTCAGGCTGACCTGGGCTCCCGTGCAGATCGAGGCCCCCTTGATGCGGGTCGCCGAGCGCCGGCCCTTGCCCGACGCGCTCGATGAACTGGCCGGCGCCCTTCTGGAGCACCTGAGGCGCGAAGGCGCGCCCTTGCAGTCGCTCGACCTGGCGCGTCGTTTCGACGGCCAGATCGGACGGCGCGAGACCGATCGCGTGGAGCAGATGTTGGCCGTGCTGGCGGTGGCCGGGTCGGTGCAGCGCGTGGACGACGGATGGTTCTCTCCCCGGGGCCATTGATTTGGCCTAGCCGGGGGGCGCGGCGGGCATTATGTCGCTTAAGGGCGGTTCCGGCGGGACCGCCCTTTGCTTTACCGAAGAATTCCAGCCTCGATCGGCGGCGCATTCGCGCTGCGCCTCGAGGAAACGAGATGACCATGCTTGAGAAGACGTTCGAACCCAAGGCCGCCGAGCCGCGCCTCTACGCCCAGTGGGAGGAAAGCGGCCTGTTCGCTCCCCGCGCGGCCAAGCCGACCGACGGCGCCGCCGACGCCTATTCGATCGTCATTCCGCCGCCGAACGTGACGGGCAGCCTGCACATCGGCCACGCCCTGAACAACACGCTTCAGGACATTCTGGCTCGCTATCACCGGATGAAGGGCAAGGCCGTCCTGTGGCTGCCGGGCACCGACCACGCGGGCATCGCCACCCAGATGGTGGTCGAGCGCAAGCTGGCGGCCGAGGGCGCCATCGGCCGTCGCGACATGGGCCGCGACGCCTTCATTGAGAAGGTCTGGGAATGGAAGGCCGAATCCGGCGGGACCATCGTGCGCCAGCTGCGTCGTCTGGGCGCCTCCTGCGACTGGTCGCGCGAACGCTTCACGCTGGACGAAGGGCTGAACGCCGCCGTTCGTAAGGTCTTCGTCGAGCTGCACAAGGCCGGGCTGATCTATCGCGACAAGCGTCTGGTGAACTGGGACCCGCATTTCCAGACCGCCATCTCGGACCTTGAGGTCGAGCAGAAGGAGGTCGACGGCGCCTATTGGCACTTCGCCTATCCGCTGGCGGACGGCGTGACCTATGAGCACCCGGTCGCCTTCGACGAAGACGGCAAGGCGACCGAGTTTGAGACGCGCGACTTCATCGTCGTGGCCACCACGCGGCCCGAGACCATGCTGGGCGATACCGGCGTGGCCGTTCACCCGGAGGACGAACGCTACAAGGGTCTGGTCGGCAAGTTCGTGACCCTGCCGATCACCGGCCGCCGCATTCCGATCGTCGCCGACGACTATGCCGATCCGACCAAGGGTTCGGGCGCGGTGAAGATCACGCCCGCCCATGATTTCAACGACTTCGGCGTCGGAAAGCGCGCGGGGCTTGAAGCTCTGAACGTCATGGACGCCTTCGGCCGCATCACCGCCGCCGACACGACCGATGTGCCTGCCGAATACGAGGGCATGGACCGCTTCGCCGCGCGCAAGGCCATCGTCGCCCGCGCCGAGGAAGAGGGCTGGCTGCGCGAGATCGAGAAGACCAAGCACATGGTCCCGCACGGCGACCGCTCGGGCGTCGTCATCGAGCCGTGGATGACGGACCAGTGGTACGTCGACGCCAAGGTCATGGCCCAGCCCGCCCTGAAGGCGGTCGAGGACGGCGCCACCGTCTTCGAGCCCAAGTCCTATGAGAAGATCTACTTCGAATGGCTGCGCAACATCGAGCCCTGGTGCATCTCGCGCCAGCTGTGGTGGGGGCACCGCATCCCGGCCTGGTACGGCCCCAACGGCGAAATCTACGTCGCCGAGACGGAAGAGGACGCCCGCGAACAGGCGATGGCGGACTATGATTCCGAGGTCGCCCTGACCCAGGACGAGGACGTCCTCGACACCTGGTTCTCGTCCGCCCTGTGGCCCTTCTCGACCATGGGCTGGCCGGAAAAGACCGAGGACCTGGAACGCTTCTATCCGACCAGCGACCTGGTCACGGCGGCGGACATCATCTTCTTCTGGGTCGCCCGGATGATGATGATGGGCCTGCACTTCATGGACGAAGTTCCCTTCAGGCGGGTCATCATCAACGGCCTGGTCCGCGACGAGAAGGGCCAGAAGATGTCGAAGTCCAAGGGCAACGTCATCGACCCGCTGAACATCATCGACGAACTGGGCGCCGACCCCTTGCGCTTCACCATGGCGATCCTGTCGGGGACGCGCGACATCAAGTTGTCGAAGCAGCGCATTGAAGGCTATCGCAATTTCGGCACCAAGCTGTGGAACGCCGCCCGCTTCAGCCAGATGAACGAGGCGCGTCGCGTCGAGGGCTTCGACCCCGCAAACGTGCAGCAGACGATCAACCGCTGGATCCGCGGCGAACTGGCCAAGGCCGAGCGCCAGGTTTCGGACGCCATCGAGGGCGGCCGGTTCGATGATGCGGCGGGCGCGCTGTACCGCTTCATCTGGAACGTCTTCTGCGACTGGTATCTGGAACTGGCCAAGCCGGTGTTCAACGGTTCGGATGAAGCGGCCAAGGCCGAGACGCGCGCCATGACGGCCTGGACCATCGACCAGACGCTGAAGCTGCTGCACCCGGTCATGCCCTACATCACCGAAGAGCTGTGGGCCGAACTGGGCAAGGAAGGCGCTGCCCGCGATTCTGGTCGCGACGGCCTGCTGATGGGCGAGACCTGGCCGGTGCTGCCGGACGCCTTCGTGGATGCGCAGGCCGAAGCCGAGATCGGCTGGCTGGTCGACCTGATCGGCGAAATCCGCGCCTTGCGGGCCGAGATGAACGTGCCGCCGTCGGCCAAGCCGCCGCTGGCCTTCGTCGCCCCGGACGCCGCCACGGCCGAGCGGATCGCGCGCCACCGCGACCTGATCGTGACCCTGGGTCGCGCAGCCGAGGTCGCCGTGGCCGAGGCCGCGCCCGCCGGAGCGGTGACCTTCGTCTCGGGCGGGGCGACGGTCGCCCTGTCGCTGGCCGGGATCATCGACCTGGCCGCCGAACGCGCGCGCCTGGCCAAGGAGATCGCCGCCTTCGACGCCGACATCGGCCATGTGAACAAGAAGCTGGGCAACCCCAACTTCGTCGCCCGCGCCGCCGCCGAGGTGGTCGAGGAGCAACGCGCCAAGCTGGCCGAGGCAGAGGAAGGCAAGGCCCGTCTGCAGGCCGCGCTGAAACGGCTGGAGGCCCTGTGACGCCTTCTCCCCTCGGGGGAGAAGGCGGGCGGCGAAGCCGCGCGGATGAGGGGGCGGCGCCCGCAATCTCGGCGGTTGAGGGCGAAGCCGGCGTCCCCCGCATCCGTCTC